>DASRJI010000109.1:0-35359 GCA_035649535.1 Acidimicrobiales bacterium
GCACGGTCTGCCCGCCCGACAGCGAGATGGGCGACCCGTACACCAAACCCTCGGCCAGGACGCCCCAACGGTCGAATACCAACGTGTTGTTGATCCAGATCCGTACGCCGTCGTCGTGAGCTGCCCCGAAGTAATACGCCCCGTTGTACTGACTGCCGGTCGGGATCGTTACGAAACCGTTCCAGCGCGCGAGGAAGCCATCACCTGCGATCGCCGGCGAGGGTGATCCCAACCCCCAGTTGAACTGCACCTGCGGATCGAGACGGGTCAGGGCCAGCGGGTCACTACCGCTGAAGCTGTGATCACCGCTGTCGACGAAGTACTGGCCGCTCAGGCCGTTCTGGTTCCGGCTGACCGCCAACGAGTTGTAGGAGTACGACAGGCCTATCGATCCGCCGACGGTTTTGAACGACGGCGACGCGATGTCGAAGGCGGCGTTACCGGTGGCCAGATTGACGGTGATCGGGCCCGCGGTGTCCATCGGGCTGGGTCCCGATGTGCCGAGGCGCTGGTTGATCGTCAACTTGCGTTGCCAGTCCGGCTTACGGGCGTCGGTGCCGTCGTACGTCCACACGTGCCAGTAGTACGTCGCGCCGTCCTGAAGTGCGCCGACGGGCGGCGTCCAGGAGGTCGAGCCGATCCACCCCGAGTCCACCAGCGCGCCACTCTCGCCGTCGGCCCCGCTGGCGATGCGGAAGTAGTACTGCACCCCGTCGCCGTTCGGGTCGCCGGCGGGGTTCACCGACAATGTCGGCGTCGTGTTTGTGGCCGTAACTGCGTCGGCCGGGGACACCGGCTGCGCAATGTCCGGTGGCGTGTTGTACGTGACATACAGCGCGGGGGCCGCGTTCGATCCCGCGTGGCTCGAGTAGAACTTCTTCCAGGAGTACTGATCGTTCTCGTTGTCGGCACGGAGCGACAGCCCGTAGTTCGGCTCCACGCCGCGGAACCACCGATCGGCCAATTCGAAGGTGTCGAACTCCTCCCAGCTGCCCGGGCAAGCCGCGGAGTAGCCGTCGGCGAAGGCGAAACCGTCATAGGGACCGTGGCCGTCCAGTCCGGGCTGGTTCTGATACAGCGTGTCCTCGACGAAGGGGCCGCCCAAGCCATACAGGCTGACGCCACGGTCGTTGCACGAGAACGAGTAGAAGTTGTTGATATCGAACCACGAGGCGAACACGTCCTGGTCCGACCGGACGAGGCCGGTGGTGTCGAACTTGAAGAACGACCGGTTGATCGGGTGGCCCGACGCGCTGTAGGTGCCGACCCGCACCTCGCCAAGATGACCCGAATTCTCACCCTCGGCCATATACGTGTCGTAGCTACCGGCACCTGTGGCTGTGTTGCTGTAGTACGTCGGGTCGATCGTGACCGGCGCCACGCGCGCGGCATCCGCCAACCACGCCGGATCGATCGAGACCTCGATCGTGTACACGTTGGCGGCGCGTGACACCACCTGGCTCCGCACCGGCGTCTCGGCCCGAACGGTCGCATCGTGAGCGAATCCGCCACCGAACCCGGCGACCACGGCGCCGGTGGCGTCGAGTACCTCGATTGACGGTGCCGCATTCCGCGCTGACCAACCGATCGGCAGCGTGACCGTCGTCCGGTACGAGTTCGGAGCGGACGTCGATGGCAACACGACGCTTTCTTCGACACCGTCGGTAAGGAACCTCAGCCGCAGGTTGCGGCCGTCACCGAGGCCACCGGGGAACTCGATCTCGCCGCCGGTGATCGTGGCCGCGACGTCTTGCGCGTCGGGATGGGCGATGACAACTCGGCTGGCGCCATCACCGACGACAACCAGATCCCCCACCGCGGTGGCCTTGACCGCGGTCGCCAGCGGCGACGCCTTCGGACGCAAAAGCCCACTCACATCGGCGACCGGCGCGTTGTCGATCTCGACCCATGCTCCCTCTCGCAGGAACCGCACGGGTCCGCTGCTGAGTTTGGCGGTGCGCGTACCGTCGGGATTGGCGAAGATCTTCCGAGTGGCGGATGTGAGCGCGGCGATCTCGGTCGACTTGGCCTCGTCGAACCCGGCGCCCTTCTTGCGCAGGCGGACCGAGCCGCCGGACGCGGTCTGCGTCGCCGGGTCGCCCAACGGCGCGTTGACGAAGTCGCCACTCGGCGCCGCCGCCGCGGGAGGTCGCGGGTCGTCGGACGGCGCGGGCGGCAGCGACGTCGCCGGCGTCGATCGCCGCGCCGGAACGATCGCGCGAGCCGGCGTACTGACCAGCCCGAGCCCAGCTAGCAGCGAAGCCGTCAGAAATGCCGCGCGCCGTACGCGCCGCGCGCGACGAGCACCTGTGTTTCCCCAGCGTTCCACCCTGCCTCCCCAGTCGGGGCTAGCTATTCGGCAGAGCCGCCCAGACCTCCTGTCGCGCGCTTTGAGATTGTCGCGGCGGTCATGCGCGCGACTGCGCGCCGCCGATCGCGGGCGCAGTTGAACAACACCGGCCAGCGCCTCTAGTCGACGCCGCCCCACGCGACGATCGGGCCGGCGACGTCAATGAGCAATTGCGTGTCGGACCAGTCGACGTCGTCGGGACCCCACTCGATCGTCGGGTTGTCGCCGAACGTCACCTGACCCAACTCACTGGTCGGGAAGGCGCGGGCTACCCAGAACGCAGTGCGCGTTCCCGGCCGGGCGGCGACCCGCTCGCCGGTCGCGGCGAGGTCGGCGAGCAGACGCGCCGGCGACGGCGGCGACTTCTCCGATCGGTAGAGCGGTTGCACGACCGCGGCCAGTGCCTCGTACAGCGGCGGTCGCACCAACTCCGCCTGATACCCGAGGTCGAGATCGACGAGGTCGCCCGGCGCGACTGGGAACGTGGTGACGCCGGTGACGTCGACCTCGTCCTCGTCGAGTCCGGTCACGATCACTTCGTCGGCGTCGTAGGCGCCCAGCAACTCGAGGTCACGCGCCTGGAGGCCGACGGTGCCCAAGTGGTGCGGGTCGTCCCAGCGGAACAACCCTTTTGCGCTCCACGTGTTGGCCACGCCGATGTTCGCGTCGTGCGCCAACGCACGGAGCGCGTCAACCGCGCCCGGCGTCCGGACGACGCCCGGCCCGGCAAGAACTAGAGCGATCGGAGCCCCGGGTTCCGCACGCCGTAGAGCGCGGTGTTGATCTTGTGGCCCAACTCTTCGACCGTCCACCGTTCGCCCGGCTTCTCGATCTTGGTGCCGTAGTCCCACGGCATGAAGCGGATGATGCTGTCGCCCACGGCGCGCAACACCTGGCCGGTGATGTGCGCCGCCTCGTCACTGGCCAGCCACGCGACCAACGGCGAGCTGTTCGACGGGTCGAGCGGGCTGTACTCGGTGAAGTCGTCGGGCTCCTTGGCCTGCAACTCGGCCCGACCCATGGTGCCGGCAATGCGCGTGGCGCCCGCGGGCGCGACGCAGTTGACGGTAACGCCGTACCGCAGCAACTCGAGCGACGTCGTGATCGTCATCGCCGCGATCCCCGCCTTGGCCGACGCGTAGTTCGCCTGGCCGACGTTGCCCTCGAGGCCGGCGCCCGACGTGGTGTTGATGATGCGTCCGGTGACGGGCCGGCCTTCCTTGCTCTCGTTGCGCCAGTACACCGCGGCGTGGTGCGTCGGGCAGAACGTTCCCTTGAGGTGCACGCGCACGACGGAGTCGAAGTCGTCCTCGGTCATGTTGAAGACCATGGCGTCGCGGATGATCCCGGCGTTGTTGACCAGAATGTCGAGCTTGCCGAACGACTCGACCGCGGTGTTGATCATCTGGCGGGCCGACTCGAAGTCGGCCACGTCGCTGTAGTTCGAGACGGCGTCGCCGCCGCGCTCCTTGATCAGCTGAACAACCGCGTCGGCATCTTGTTCGCTGGCGCCGTCGCCCCGCACCGTGCACCCGAGGTCGTTGACGACCACCTTGGCACCGTGTTTGGCCAGCTCCAACGCGTGGCCACGGCCAATGCCGTGCGCCGCGCCGGTGACGATGGCGACCTTTCCGTCGAGCAATCCCATACATCTGACGCTACGTCAGATCTAGCTTTCCCAACCAATGAGGTTCGGTGTCTCGCTCGGACGTTTGAACCCGGCGTTCTTCGCGCCGGTCACCGAGGCGGCCGACGAGATGGGGTTCGACTCAGTGTGGTTGCCCGAGCACCTGGTGCTGCCCGCGGCCATGGCGGGATCGCCCTTTGACGTCGCCGCCGGCGACGACGCCCACCCGCCGGTGCCGCCCACCACGCCGATCTTCGATGCCGCTGCGTACCTTTCTGTCCTGGCCGGTCGCACGTCGCAGATCCGCCTCGGTACCTACGTGTACCTCCTCGGCATCCGCCACCCGTTCGTCGCCGCCCGCGCCTTCGCCACGCTTGACATCGTGAGCGCGGGCCGGGCCGAGCTCGGCGTGGGCGCGGGGTGGCTGCGCGCCGAATGGGAGGCGGTCGGGCTCGACTTCACGACGCGCGGCCGACGGCTCGACGAAGCCATCGGGGTGTGCCGCCGGCTGTGGACCGAGCCGGAGGTCGAGCACCACGGCGAGTTCTTCGACTTCGACCCGGTGTGTTTCGAGCCCAAGCCCGTGCAGCAACCGATTCCGATCCTCATCGGCGGCGAGTCCGAACCCGCATTGCGGCGGGCGGAACGCCTCGGCGACGGCTGGCTGGGGATGGGCCATACGCCCGAGTCGGTGGCGCCGATCGCCGCCCGACTCAAGCGAGACGGCTTCACCATCACGATCGGCGCCGACGTCCGCACCGACGACGACGTGGCCCGCTTCGACGCGGTCGGCGTCGATCGCATCATCGTCGCCCCATGGCGCCGGTCCCCTGACGCCATCGACGGCTTGCAAACTTTTTCTAGCAACCTCTTGACTTGATTAGCGCTTGCTGCATATAGTTAGCGGCATGACCTCGACCCTCCAAGACACAGTCATCGACACCATCAAGACCGTCCAGGACGTGGCCGCCGATGTCGTCAAGCAGGCTGCTGACGCCGTGAAGCCCTTCGTCCCCGAGCTGCCCGACCTCGGCTTCCCGAAGCCGGCCGCCATCGTCGATCAGGCGTATGACTTCACGCAGAAGCTGATCAACCGCCAGCGCGAGTTCACCGCCCAGATCCTCGACACGGTTTCCGTCTGACCTCCCGCTCAACCTCCCTCGTCACTAGCCCGGCAAAGGCGCCGGGCTAGTGCCGCGTCCGCAGCCCTGGCAAGAAGCGCTGGGCAGCTTCATCCGGTCGCAGCGCAAGCTCGCCAACCTCTCGTTGCGCGACCTGGCCGAGCGCACCAACGTTTCCAACCCGTACCTGAGCCAACTCGAGCGCGGGCTCCACGAGCCATCGGTGCGCGTGCTCAAGTCGATCGCGCAGGCATTGAACGTCTCGGCCGAGACCCTGCTCGCACAGGCCGGTGTCCTCGAAGAGGTCGCCGGCGTCGAGACGCCCGATCGAACCGACACTGAATCGGCGATCAAGGCCGACAAGCGCCTCACCGACCCACAGAAGCAAGCGTTGCTGTCCGTGTATCGCAGCTACGTCGCCGAGAACAAGTGAACGTCCTGATTTAGGCTTTCCCGCATGGGGCAGCGGTCGGGACTGGTTGGTGTTGCCGCGCTAGTAGTCGCCGGCGTTCTCGCGACGATCGGGCCGGTCCACGCGTCGACGCTGCCGCCCGGGCCGCAGCTCGGCGGCCTGCCGGTCCCGGACTTCTCGCAGACACCGGCCGGCTTGCCGACGATCCCGGGCCTCACCGTCGCCGGGCCGATCAGCGGCGGGCCGGCAGCGCTCGGCGCATTCGGGGTGCCGTTCAGCGAGCCCGGCGCCGACTGCCCACAGACGAACGGTTCGACGGCCACGTGCAAACCGGCCGCGGTCAACGTCGTCGTGCTCCCCAACGGCAAGGTCCTGTATTGGAACGGCCTCGAGGGCGAAGAGGGCGTCAACCTCAGCCTGGTTGCCGAGGGCGGCGACACCCTCACCAACGACCAGACGCGCCTACTCTCGCTCGCCGGCGGCACACCGAGTTGGTCGACCCCGTCACCCGCCGACGGTGGCGGTAACGGTTCGGCCTACACCGAGTACCTGTTGCCCGGGATGCCGGCGCCGCTCGACGCGGTGTTCAACAGCCCCGGAAGCGCGCTCGGTGCGCTGTTCTGCGCCGATCAGGTACTGCTCGCCGACGGGCGGGTGCTGACGCCGGGCGGTACGCACTGGTACGCCGAGCCGTCGGTGCCCGGCACCGGGCTGGGCGTCGCCGAACTCGAGGGGTTGCGCGAGACGCGCATCTACAACCCGGCCACCAACACGTGGTCGCAGTCCGGCCGCATGAACTACGGGCGGTGGTACCCGAGCCTGGTGACCATGCCCGACGGCAAGGTTTTCGTCGCGAGCGGCGTCACCAAACTGCTCAAGCCGCTGTATCCCGGGCACCCGATGGACTCGGGCACCAATGTGCGCCAGACCGAGACGTACGACCCGGTCAGCGGCACGTGGTCCGACAACGGCGCCGGGGCGGCGCGCAGCCTGCCGCTGTACCCGCGGTTGCATCTGCTCCCCGACGGCAACGTGTATTACGACGGCGGCGGCCAGACCTTCAATCCGATGGGCGAGGCGTACGACGAGCCGACGTGGAACCTCACCGCGCTGTACAACCCGTCGAGTCGCGCGTGGAGATCGCTGACGGTCCCGATCCAGGTATGGGTCGACACGCCGTCGCACGTGCCCGCCATCACCGCCGGGTTCCGCGGCTCCTCGTTCTCGGTGATGCTGCCGTTGGCGCCGCCGTACTCACAAGCGTCGTTCCTCTCCGCCGGCGGCGTGCTCGGTACGACCCCGGGCGCCTACTTCGCGACGCAGGCGTCGACGATCAACACGATCGACACCGCGGCGGGCGACCGCTTCAACTCGGCAGCGACCTCACCGCTCGTCAATGCACGCTGGTTCTCGACCGCGGTGGCGTTGCCGACCGGGCAGGTGATGGCGTTCTCCGGCGCGAATCGCGACGACACGTTCGGCCCGGCCACGTCCTTCGCGGTCACGCAAGCCGAGCTGTTCGACCCGGCGACGAAAACGTGGACGGCGATGGCCTCGGGCCACAAGCAGCGCACGTACCACAACAGCGCAGTGCTGCTGCCGAGCGGCGAGGTACTCGTTGGCGGTCACGCGCCAATCAGCGCGCTGTACTCATACAACACGACGCTGCCGGGCGGCTTCAACCCCAACTTCCGCGATCCGACATTCGAGATCTACAAGCCGCCGTACCTGTTCTGGGGCCCACGCCCGGCGATCACGTCGGTCGGCGCGTCGATGCTCGGCTACGGGCAATCGCTCGCGTTGGGCGTGACGACCGGCCAGCCGGGCCCGATCGAGTCGGTGATGCTCGTCCGCAACGCGGCGATGACGCACCTGGTCGACGGCGATCAGCGTTCGATCGTCCTGCCGATCACGTCCCGGACGGCGAACGGGCTGACCGTCAGCACGCCACCCACCGGCGCAGTGGCCCCGCCCGGCCCGTACCTGCTCTTCGTGAATCAGCGCACCAGCCAGGGTTTGGTCCCGTCGATCGCCGCTCAGGTCTTCGTCCGCTAGAAGTTTTCGACTCGAGGCAACCGCGGCGGGGGCTGCGGTGTCGGAGACTGTGTGATCGCAGAAATGGATCCACGGCTCCTCGCAACGGGCCAGGCCGACTCGATCACGTCCGTGTTCGAAGCCGAATACACCCGCTTGTGCCGGCTGGCCTATGTCCTCACCGGCGACGGCGCCCGCGCTGAGGAGATCGTCATGGAAGCGTTCGTGCGCTCGATGACGAAGTGGCGGAACGTGCGCGAGCCATCGGCGTACGTCCGACGGACTGTCGTCAACCTCTCCAGCAACCGCCGGCGCCGCGCCTTTCTCGAGCGGGCTCTCCCCTTTCGCCGCGAGCCGATCGCGGTGCCGACTGAACCGGTCGACCACGTATGGGCGGCGGTACGCGGCCTTCCCCCTCGGCAACGCGCGGCCGTCGTGCTGCGCTATTGGGGTGACGAGAGCGACGACGCCATCGCCGCGGCCCTCGGGTGCTCGGTCGGGACAGTGAAGTCACAGCTATCCAAGGCGCGCGCCTCGTTGGCCCGCGTACTTCAGGAGGACGAATGAGTTTCGACGACCGTCTACGCGACGGGCTTACCGACGCGGGCCGCGCCTATGACGCGGGCCCGCCGCCGGTCGACGGACTGGCCGCCAACGTGCGAAAGCGCCGACGGGTCCGCGTCGCACTGGCCGGCGGTGGTACTGCCGTGGTGGCCATCGTGGTCGTCGTCGCCCTCGTCGTCGCGGGACGCGACACAAGGCCGACGACCGACCTGACCCTGGCCGGACCGCCCGCAGGGAGTCGCGACGACCCGAGCGCGGTCGGGGCATCGACGAGCGCGGTCCCGCCGCCGGCAACCAGCATCAGCGGGTCGACGGTTCCGTCCGGCACCGGGTACTCGCCGCCGGGCAGCGTCGTCTATCCGGCGGTCACGACAATCCCGCCAACTCCCAGACCGACCACGACCACCACCCAGGCAGGTTCGTCCGGCGACACCGTCACCGTCACGCAGGACGACAACGGCAAGACGTTCACGCTGCGGCCGGGAGAACATCTCGTCGTCTCGCTCACCGATGCCAGCTGGACGTGGTCGGAGCCCGACACCGACAACGCCACGGTGCTCGAACGCACCGCGGTGTCGGCCAACCCGTCGGCGACGCACGTCACGGCGAGCTTCGCGGCCAAGATCGCCGGCCAAGCGCACGTGAGCGCCAGCAAAGACGCCCCGTGCCGGCAGTCGCAGCCGCCGTGCATGGTGCCGACGTACCTCTGGCAGATCACCGTCAACGTCGCCTAGTCATCCATCGTCTGACCGTCGAAGGTGATGACGCCGTTGCGGGCGCGCGTGCCATGGCCGACGCTCGCCATGGAGCCCACCTCGATGCGCCGCGCCGGCGCGCCGTCGAGGGGAAGCTCATAGAGCCACCACGCGCCCTCGCGCGTCGAGTGCACGATCAGGTGCTCACCACCGAGGTCGGCAAAGGGGCCATGAGTGTGGCCGGCGTCGTCGTTCGGCATCACGGTGACCGCCCCACCGCCACTCGCCATGCGGTGGATACGGCGGTGGCCTTCGTGCATGCCGATGAAGAACAGCTCGGCGCCGTCGAGCGAAAACCACGGTCGGTACGCGAACTGCGGGCCCTGGATCTCGACGACCTCGCCGCCCGCAACTTCAACCCGGGCGAGGCGGCCGTGGCGCAGGAACACGATTGCGGAACCGTCGGGACTCCAACACGGGCGCTGGTCGAGCGCGGGACCGTCGGTGAGAACGGTTACGTCGCCCGACGCGAGGTCGAGGATCGCGATCTGTGTCGCGCTGCCATGCGCCGGTATCCCCGATGCGCCACGCGGGCCCATCTCCTCCACTGGGTCGCTGTCGTCACCGAGCACGAACGCAAGGCGCGTGCCGGTCGGGTCGAACACCGGGTGCCGGGCCCGCTCGGGACCGACGGCGTCGAGCGACGACCCGTCGGTGGCCGCCAACCACACGCGCGGCTCACCTCGCTCGGCGCCCCAACAGGCGGCGACGTCGCCGTCGGGATGGACGTGCGCTTGCAGGAACACGCCGTCGGGCGTGAGCTGCGTTATCGCGCCGTCGGGCGACAGCGCGAAGACGGTCACGACCCCGCGTTGCTCGCGATCTCGCGAGCCCAGCCGTAGTCGGCCTTGCCGGCCGGCGACCGCACCATCTGGTCGACGACGGCCAGATGCCGCGGCACCTTGTACCCGGCGATGCGTTCCCGGCAGTGGACGTCGAGTTCGCCGAGGGACGGGTTGGGTGCGCCGTCACGCACTTGGATGACGGCGGCGACCGCCTGACCCCACTTCTCGTCGGGGATGCCGACCACGACGGCGTCGAACACCGCCGGGTGGGCCTTTAGCGCCGCCTCGACCTCTTCGGGATAGATCTTCTCGCCACCCGAGTTGATCGACACCGAGCCGCGGCCGTACACGCGGATGGTGCCGTCGGCCTCGACCTCGGCCATGTCGCCGGGAACCACCCAGCGCACGCCGTCGCGCTCGAAGAACGTGGCCGCCGTCTTCTCCGGATCGTTGTAGTAGCCGAGCGGCACGTGACCGCAACGCGCCACCTTGCCGATGATGCCGGATCCCGGCGCCACTGGTTGGAGCTCCTCGTCGACGACGATCGTCTCGTTGTTCATCGCGAAGCGAAGGCCGGCTTCAGGGCTCGAGCCGGCGGCCGCCGATCCCTGGAACCCCGTCTCCGTCGCACCGAAGCTGTCGAGGATCATGAGATTCGGCAAGTGCTCGAGGAACTGCGCCTTCACCGCCTCGGACAAGATCGCGCCGGCCGAGCTCATCGCGAACCATGACGAGAGGTCGCGCGTCCCGTCGAGCGCCTCGGCGAGCGGCCGGGCCATTGCGTCGCCGACCAGACTCACGGTGTTGACCTTCTCCCGCTCGATCAGCTCGAGCGCGTCGGGCCCGTTGTACTTCGGCAACAGCACGATCTTCTGGCCCCAGTTGAACGAGATGAGCGAGCCGAGTTGCGCGGCGCCGTGCATCAGCGGCGGAGCCGGGAACATCACCATGACGCCGCGACCGAGGGCGTTGGGCGCGACGTCGTCGGCCTTCTCGACCGGCTCCCCTTGCGGGTTGCCGCCACCCAACCCGGCGAAGAACAGATCTTCATGGCGCCACATGACGCCCTTGGGCATGCCGGTCGTGCCGCCGGTGTAGATGATGTAGATGTCGTCGGGCGACCGCTCGATGTCGAGGCGATCGGGCGACGACGCGGCGAGCGCCGCCTCGTATTCGTCCTCGACGACGATGACGTGCTTGAGCTTGGCCGGACGCGCCGGGTCGACGCGGTCGGCGAACTCGCGGTTGACGAGCAGGGCAACGAGATCGGCGTTGTCGTACAGGTAGCGCAGCTCGTCGGCGACGTACCGAAAGTTGACGTTGATCGGGACGGCGCGCAGCTTCATGGCGGCGAGGATTCCCTCGAGGAACTCGACGCCGTTGAGGAGCTGGAGGCCGACGTGGTCGCCGGCGCCCACGCCGAGACCTTGGAGGTGGTGCGCCAGCCGGTTCGAACGCTCGTCGAGCTCGCGATACGTCAGGCGGCGGTCGCCGACGACCAGCGCCTCGCGGTCCCCGACCGCGTCGGCGACCGACTCGAAGATGTCAGCGAGGTTGAATTGCAAGGCTCCGCCCGATCGTCAGGAGTTGCTGGGTGGCGCCGCCCAGCGACAGTTCGATCTGCTTCGCAAGCGCGAAGTACCGGTGCAGCGGGTAGTCGACGTCCACGCCGATGCCGCCATGCAGATGCTGCGCCGCGTGGGCCACGCGCTGACCGCCGTCCGCCGCCCAGAACTTGGCGATGGCCAGTTCCTCGTCGGCCGGCAGGCCTTCGGCTAGCCGCCACGCCGCCTGAAGCGCCGTGAGCTTGATCGCCTGCACGTCGATGAACGCGTCGGCCGCCCGCTGGCCAACCGCCTGAAACGACGCGATGGGCTTGTCGAACTGCTTGCGGCCCTTCGTGTACTCGGCGGTGATCCGCAACGCTTCGTCCGATACCCCGGCCTGCATCGCGCACAATGCCGCCGTCCACAACCGCCGCAATGGCGATTCTGGGCGGATTTCCGCGCTCTCCGCACTCGCGGATCCGCCCAGAATGCCGTGGGGGGTGCCGCTGGTCGTCTCGACCGGTGTGACGTCGGCGTCGGTGACGAGTTGGTCGCCGATGAGGATGGCGTCGGCCTCGGCCGCGTACGGAACGATCTCCTCGAGCGCAGCGGTGAGGATGGCGTCGCCGGCGACCACGCGAGGCAGCCACTCTGCCTTGGCATCGTCGGGCAGCGCGAGCGCGGTCACGAGTGTCGGCAGCAACGGGAGGTCGACCGCAGCGCGACCTTGCTCCTCGACGACGAGACAGAGCTCGAAGATCCCGTATCCCAGGCCGCCGTACTCCTCCGGAATGGCGACCCCGAGGAGGCCGGCCGACGCCAGTTCCTTCCACGTGGCGCGTTCGCCACCGAAGATCTGCTTGGCCAGGCCCTGCAGTTCTTGCTGCTCATCGCTTAGGGCGAAGTCCATTAGATCGACCTCGGCATTCCAAGCCCGAAAATCGCGATCAGGTCTCGCTGCACTTCGTTCGTGCCGCCACCGAACGTCAGGATCAGCGTGCCTTGGTACGCCCGCTCGAGCGAACCGCGCAGCGCGGCTTGCGGCGTACCCCGCTTCATCGTCGCTGTCGGGCCGACGATCTCCATCAGCAGGCGGTACGCCTCTGTGTAGAACTCGGTGCCGAACACTTTGGTCGCCGACGCTTCGGCCGGGTTGACCGCGTCGTGCTCGGTCGCCCACGCCATCTTCCAGTTGATGAGGCGGAGGAACTCGAGCTTGGCGCGGACGCGAGCCAGGTTGACCTGCACCCACTCCTGGTCGATGGCGCCGGTCTCGCGCGCCCAGTTGAGAACGAGGTTGTACTGGCGCTCCACGTACGCCGGCGGCGCCAGCGCGATGCGCTCGAAGTTGAGTTGGTTGACGATGAGGTCCCACCCGCGGTCGACCTCGCCGATCAGCGCGGTGTGCGGCACGCGCACGTCGTCGTAGTAGGTCGCGTTGGTGCGGGCGCCGCCCATCACGTTGATCGGCGTGTAGCTGAACCCCGGCGTCGACGTCGGCACCGCGAAGATCGAGATCCCCTTGTGCTTCTTTGCCTCAGGGTTGGTACGGACGGCCAGCCAGATGTAGTCGGCGAACTCGGCCAGGCTCGTGAAGATCTTCTGGCCGCTGATTACCCACTCGTCGCCGTCGCGCACGGCCTTGGTGGTGAGCGACGCCAGATCGGTGCCGGCGCCGGGCTCGCTGTAGCCGATGGCGAAGTTGACCTCGCCGCGGAGGATGCGCGGGAGGAAGAAGTCCTTCTGGTCCTGCGACCCGAACTTCATGATCGTCGGCGCAACCGCGTTGATCGTCAGGAACGGGACGGGCGCGCCGGCGCGCTGCGCCTCGTTGTAGAAGATGTACTGCTCGATCGCCGATGCGCCCTGGCCGCCGTACTCCTTGGGCCAGCCGATGCCGAGCCAACCGTCGGCGCCGAGCTTGCGGATCGCCTCGAGCGACTTCGGTCCGCCCAACTCGCCGCCGGACATCTCCTCTTCGATCTCGGGCGTGACCAGTTCGGCGAAGTACGCCTGCAGCTCCAGCTGGAGCTTCTCCTGCTCGGGCGTCATGGCCAGGTGCATAGCGGCCGAAATTAGAACAGGTTCTCGTCAGCCCGGCAAGCGTGCGATCTAGCGTCGCGGGATGGCGATCACGGGTGCGCACGTCCTCATCAACACGTCAGAGCCGGAAGCGCTGCGGGCGGTGTTCCGCGACGTGTTCGGCATGGATCACGTCGACGCCGGCGGCGGCTGGTTGATCTTCAACTTGCCGCCGGCCGAACTCGGCGTGCACCCGAGTGGTGGTCAAACCGACCATGCGCTGTCGTTCATGTGCGACGACATCGACGAGACGATGGCGGAGCTGAAGGCCAAGGGCATCACGTTCCTGCACGAGCCCACCAACGCCGGCTTCGGGATCGAGACGATGATGGAGCTGCCCGGCGGCGTGACCGTCCAGCTCTACCAGCCCCGGCACCCCACCGCTATCTGACGTATCGTCAGCCGCATGCGAGCAGCCATTTTCGTCGGACAAGAGCAGCCCCTCAGCATCGAAGACGTCGAGCCCATGCCGCCGGGCCCGGCCGACGTCGTCGTCAGCATCGGCGCCAGCGGCGTGTGCCATTCCGACCTCTCCGTCGTTCACGGCTACGTCCCGCTCCCGCCGCCGACCATCCTCGGCCACGAGGGCACCGGCATCATCGAAGAGGTAGGCCCCGAGGTCGTCGGCCTCAAGAAGGGCGACCGCGTGATCGCCTCGTTCACGCCGGCGTGCGGCACCTGTTACTGGTGCCTGGCCGACGAGTCGAACCTCTGCGAGCAGTCGTTCGCCTTCGGCATGATCCCGCGCGCCAAGCGCGGTGACGGCTCGATCAGCTCGACGTTCACCGGCCTCGGCACGTTCGCCGACGTGATGACGGTCAACCAGGCCTCGGTCGTCAAGGTCGAGAGCGACCTTCCCGACGAGCAGCTCGCGCTCATCGGCTGCGGCGTCACCACTGGCGTCGGTGCCGCGCTGAACACCGCCAAGATCAAGCCCGGCGCCACTGTCGCCGTCATCGGCTGTGGCGGCGTGGGCCAGGCCGTGATCCAGGGCGCCCGCATCGCCGGCGCTAGCCGCATCATCGCCGTCGACCCGGTGGAGTTGAAGCGCAAGACCGCCGAGCAGCAGGGCGCGACCGACCTGGTCGACCCCGGCGCCGGCGACTCAGTCGGTCAGGTGCAGGCTCTTACCGGTGGCCGCGGCGTCGACTACGCGTTCGAGGTCATCGGCCTGCCCGAGACCGTGGTCCAGGCCTACGGCATGGCGCGGCGTGGCGGCACCGCGATCGTCGTCGGCATGCCCCGCATGGACTCGCAAGTCACGCTGCCCGGCTTCCAGCTGTTCTACGACGAGAAGAAGCTGCTGGGCTGCGTGTACGGCTCGGCCCAGGTGCGCCGCGACTTTCAGCGGCTGATCGGCCTCATCGAGACCGGTCGCCTCGACGTCGGTTCGATGGTCAGCGCCCGCATCGGCCTCGACGACGTCAACGACGCCTTCCGCGCCATGGAAGCCGGCGAGGTCATCCGCTCAGTAATCGTGTAAGAGAACTCGCCTGAGGCAGCGGGGCTGGGGGCCCCCGCTGCACGCGGCGGGTCGTCCCCGGAGCGCAGCGAAGGGGCGGGGGCCCGCCGCCGGTTAAGCGGGCGCGGTACCCAAATACGCGGCTTGCACCGCGGGGTGGGCTTGGATCTGCTTCGGGTTGCCATCGGCGATGATGGCGCCGAAGTCGAGAACAAAGATGTGCTTGCACACGCGCATCACCAACTCGACGTCGTGCTCGACGATCAGGATGCCGAGGCCTTCGCCGGCCAGCTCGACGAGGAGGTTGGCGAACGACTCGGTTTCGGTGTCGTCGAGGCCCGACCCCGGCTCGTCGAGCAAGAGGACGCGCGGCCGCGCCGCCAGCGCCCGCGCCAACTCCACAAGCCGCGCCAAACCCGTTGGCATCGCGTCAACGCGGTCGTGAGCGACGTTGCTGATGCCGACGCGTTCGAGCAGCTCGTCGGCGACATCTCCGGGGTCGGCCTTCTCCTTGCTCCAGGACTGGCGGATCTCGGCGGCAACGAGGACGTTCTCGCGAGCGCTGAGCGACCCGAACACCTCGAGGCGCTGGAACGTGCGCGCCAGACCCATGCGCGCCCGCTTGTGCGGACCGAGCTTCGAGACGTCGACGCCGTCGAGTTGGATGCGACCCGCCACCGTCTCCTGCAACCCGGTGATGACGTTGAAGCACGTCGTCTTGCCGGCACCGTTGGGACCGATGAGGCCGGTGATCGACCCCGCCGGCACCTGAAGGCTCACCGCGTTCAATGCATTGACGCCCCCGAACTGCACGGTCGCGTCCTGCACCTGGAGTAGCGCGTCGGCGTTCACCCGACGCCTCCCAGGTAGGCGGCAGCCAGGTCGTCCTCCAGGTCGGCGGGTTGACCGACCGCCACGATGCGCCCGTGCAGCATGATCGCCGCGTAATCGGCGACGCCGAGGACCGTTCGGGCGAACTGCTCGACGACGAGAATCGAGACGCCCTCAGCCGCGATCTGCGCCACGATCTCGTACAGCTGCTCGACGATGATCGGCGCCAGGCCCATCGACAGCTCGTCGAGCAACAAGAGCGCGGGATCGGTCGCCAGGCCGCGCGCCATCGCGAGCATCTGCTGCTCGCCGCCCGACATGGTCCCCGCCAGCTGGCCGCGCCGCTCGCCCAGACGCGGGAACCGCGCGTAGGCGATCTCCTCGACCGCCTCGGTGGTCGCTCCTGCAAACGTGACCATGCGGAGGTTCTCGCGCACGGTCAGGTTCGGGAAGACGCCCCGTCCCTCAGGGATCGTGCAGACGCCGCTACGGGCCAGCGCGTCAGGCGTGACCCCGTTGACGTGGCGCCCGGCGATATGGACGCAACCCGAGGTCGCCGGCATCTGGCCGCTGGCGACCTTGAGCGTCGTGGTCTTGCCGCCGCCGTTGGGGCCGAGGAGCGCGACAACGCTGCTCGGAGGAACGACGAGGTCCACGCCGTGAAGCACCTCGATCTTGCCGTACGCCGCGCGGACGCCATGGAGCGCGAGCACCGGCGTGGTCACGCTGATTACCCTAACTGTTTCTGAAATCGATCAGGCTGTCGACGGTTCTTCTCATCGCCTGCCTTGTCGGCGCGAGTTGCGGTGGGCGGTTCAACAAGGACCAGCGCGCCGCGTTGCGCGCTGGGGCGGCGAACAACAGTGCCGGCGCGTCCGACAACGGGGTCAGCGCCGGCGACCAGTCGTCCACCGACGCCGGCGGCGCCGGCGCGACGGCCACGACAATTGCCAGCAGCAGCGGCGGTGGCCCCTCCAGCCCGGGCGGCAGCGGTGGCTCGAGCGCGGCGACGAGCACGAGTTGCAAGAGCGAAGGCGGCGCCACCGACGTCGGCGTCACCGCCGACTCCGTCGCAATCGGAAACGTGTCGATCATGAGCGGCCCGGTACCGGGCTTCGGTCGGACGTCGCAGAGCGGCGTTCAGGCCTACGTCAACTACATCAACAGCCAGGGCGGCGTCTGCGGCCGTCAGCTCAAGCTGAGCAACAGCGACGACCGCTTCGATAGCGGCGCCAACCGGTCCGAGACCGAGAAGCTCAAGGCCAAGGTCTTCGGGTTCGTCGGCGGTCTGTCGGTTGTCGACGATGGCGGCGCCGCGATCTTGCAAGGCACCAACGTTCCCGACGTCGGGCTTTCCCTGTCCGATGCGCGGATCAAACTGGCCAACAACTTCTCGCCGAACCCCATCGACCTGGCCGACGGCGGCAACGGCGCCATGCCGGCGCTCCAGTACTACAAGAGCACGCTCGGGGCGACGACCGGCGCGGTCATCTGGCCGGGCCAGCCCATCGCCCGGGCCCGCGCCCAGGGCTACGTGAAGGACATGCAGCGGGCCGGCATCAACGTCGTGTACCAGGCCGAGGTGTCGGTCACCGAGACCAACTACAGCGGCCACGCCGCCCAGATCCAACAGAAGCACGCCGACATCCTCATGACCACGTTGGAGTTGTCCGGCATGGCGGCATTGGCCAAGGCCCTCAAGCAACAGGGCTACCAGCCCAAGGTGGCGGCCTACGGCGCCCAGGCCTACGGCCAACCGTTCATCGACCGGGCCCGAGACGCGGCCGAAGGCACCACGCTCAACATCGCCCACGACATCTTCGAGAACCGCGCCAACAACAAGGCGGTCGACACGTTCCTCAAGTGGTTCGGGCAGGCGGCGCCGGGCGTGCAGCCCGACTTCTTCGCCGTCCTGGCCTGGGCGTCGACCGAATTGTTCGTGCAGGCGCTGAAGGCCGCGGGCTCCAAGCCCACCCGCGACGGCGTCGTCGCCCAACTCAAGAAGATCAACAGCTTCACCGCCGACGGCCTGATGGCGCCCATCGATCCCGCCGGGAAGCACTGGGCCAAGTGCTTCCTCATCGTCAAGGTCGTGAACCAGAAGTGGCAGCGCGTCGAGCCGCCATCTGGTTCCGGCTTCCACTGCTAGCCGCATGGAGCAGTTCCTCGGCTTCATCGTCCTCGGCATCGTCGCCGGCTCGATCTACGCCGTGGCCGCCAGCGGTCTCGTACTGACCTACACCACCACCGGCGTCTTCAACTTCGCGCACGGCGCCGTCGGCATGCTCGCCGGGTTCGTCTACTGGGAGTTGCGCGCCCAACACAACGTCCCGACGCCGATCGCGCTCGTACTCGTCATCTTCGGCTTCGCACCGCTGTTCGGGATCGTGGTCGAGCGCGTTCTGATGCGCGGGCTGCGTGGCGCGAGCGTCGGCACGACCCTCGTCGTCACCGTCGGGCTCACCGTTGGGCTTATCGGCGCGGTGCAGACGATATGGAAGCCGGGCGAGGCCCGCTTCCTCGAGCCGCTGTTCGGCAACCGTTCCGTACACATCGTCGGCCGAACGGTGACGTGGGACGAGTTGGCGTTCATCGTCGTCGCCATCGCCGTCGCCGCGTCCCTTCGCGTGCTGCTCTTCCGTACTCGTATCGGCGTGGCCATGCGCGCTGTCGTCGACAACCCGGAGCTGACGGGGCTGAACGGCGCCAAGCCGGCAACCGTGGCGCGCACCAGCTGGATTCTCGGCAGCATGCTGGCGTCGATCGCCGGCGTGCTCGTGGCACCCAAGCTCAACCTCGAGCCGATCGTGATGACGTTCCTCGTCGTCAACGCCTACGCGGCGGCCATCGTGGGCAAGCTACGCAGCCTTCCGCTGACGTTCGCCGGTGCCCTCGCGCTCGGCATCGTCGAGAACCTCGCCATCGGCTACCTACCCGAAGGGTCGTTCGTCAGCCGCCTGCGACCGTCGCTCCCCACGCTGTTCTTCTTCGCCGCGCTGCTGCTCCTTCCCGAAGCGCGCTTGCGGGTCGGCCGGGTCGTCGGTCGCAGCACGCCGCGGATACCGACGCTCAACGAGAGCCTCACGCGCGGCCTCGGGTTCCTGCTGCTCGCCATCGCCATCGCCGCCTTCGCCCCGAAGACGTCGCTGCCGGACATGACGCAGGGCCTGGTGTTCGCCATCATCATGCTGTCGCTCGTGGTGCTCTCGGGCTACAGCGGTCAGGTGTCGCTGTCGCAACTCACGTTCGTGGGCCTAGGCGC
The DNA here is from genome assembly GCA_035649535.1 of Acidimicrobiales bacterium. Lineage (GTDB taxonomy): Bacteria > Actinomycetota > Acidimicrobiia > Acidimicrobiales > JACDEA01 > JACDEA01. The sequence goes on from DASRJI010000109.1 coordinate 18,833, forward strand.
GTGGGCCATGGGCTCGGTGTTCAACGGCGACTCGCCGATCGGGCTCATCGCCGCGGCAGCGATTGCCATCCCGGTCGGCGCGGCGGTCGCCCTACCGGCCATGCGGCTCCAGGGGATCTACCTCGCGCTCTTGACGTTCGCGTTCGCGATCCTCGCCGACTACCTCATCTTCAACGACCCGAACGTCTTCGGCGACGGCAACGTGCAGGTGGGTCGACTCCAGATTGCCGGCCTGTCGTTCAGCAGCAATCGCGCCTACTTCGTACTAACCGCGTTTGCATTCTCCGCGCTCGGCGCCGCCGTGCTGGCCTTGCGCCGAGGACGGCTGGGCCGCACCTTGGCCGCCATGCGCGACAGTCCGGCCGCCTGTGCCACGCTCGGGCTCGACGTCCGCCGCACGAAACTCGTCGTGTTCATGGTGTCGGCAGCTATCGCCGGCCTGGGTGGCGCCTTTCTCGGCGGTCTGCGTGGCACCGTGGGGACCATCGACTTCACCGCGCTCAACAACCTTCCCCTCTACCTGCTCGCCGTCGTCGGCGGCGTGACCACCGTGAGCGGCGCCTTCCTTGGAGGCGCTCTGTTCGCGCTGCTGCCCGTCGTGCAGAGCCGGGCGCCCGACCTGGCCGGCCTCGTCTTCCTCGGTATCGGCGCAACCGCAGTGAGTCTCGGTCGTCAACCCAACGGGTTGGCCGGCATGTTGGCCCAGCGGGCCAGCACCCGCCGGCCGCAGGGCCCGGCGGGCGTGGGCGCCCTCGACGTTCAAGAGGAGGCGATCGGTGTCCCGGCGACGGTGGGCTAGCGCGGCCCTCGCCGCCGCGCTGCTATCGGGCGTCGTCATCAGCGGCGCGCGAGCCGACGACGCGCCGAGCGCGGGCATCGGCGGCTACAACCTGCTCGCCCGGGCCAACCCGTTGCAGATCACCTACGACAGCCCCGGGCTCCTCCCGGTCGATCCCATCATCCAGGTGAGCGTGCCGGAGAGTTACTCCACCCTCACCAGTGGACCGTCGGGCTACAGCCTCGCCAGCCTCGCCTTCCCCGGACCACTGATCGCCGACCTCGGCAGCGTGATCACCCAGACCAGCCCTTCGTGCCAGCCGCCGTTCGCGGTGCCCGTCTATCCGCTGCGGGCCGAGGCGTTCTTCCCGCAAGGTCCGACTGACAGCGACGCGTCGCCGGTCCCCGGCGGGCGCATGCACGCCGTCGCCAACGGGCCCGCGAGCAGTGCGTTCGGCGCGCTCGACGATCTCGTCTTCCCCGCGGTGTTCTCGATCGGTTCGGCCACCGGCACGTCGTCGACGGCAGGCGGCGACGACGCCGCGGTCACCAAGGCGCGCAGCGTCGTCAGCGGTTTCAAACTCCTCGCCGGCGCCATCTCGATCGATTCGATCGTGACGGACCTCAGCGCGACGAGCACGGGCACCGGCGGCAAGACCGAAGGCGTGACGACGGTGAGCGGCGCCACGATCGGCGGCCAGAAGGTCACCATCGACGAGAACGGCGTCACGCTGGCCGGCACTGGCGTCGGCGCGGTGGGTCTGCTGCTCAAGCAGCTCGGCACAAGCCTCAACGACGCGCTGGTGCAATCAGGGATCACGATCAAGGTCGTCGACCACCGCGAGACCAAGGACGGTGGTCTCGCCGAACGTATCGCCGGCGGGCTGGTCATCGACATCAACTACAACGGCCGCACGACGCCGCTGATCTCGACCATCCTCGCCGCCGTGCCCGCCGGGCAACTCTCCCCCACCAACCTCACCGAGTGTGCGCCGTCGTCGCCGCAGGGCCTCTTCAACCTCTTGAAGGAGACGCACATCGAGTCGTTCGCGTTGGGCGGGGCGACGGTGTCGTCCAACGGCAGCGCCGGTTTCGGCCTGCCGTCGCTCGACGTGAGCGACATCGTGCCGGGGCTGCCCGAGGTGTCGGGCGTCACCGACTTCAGTGGCGATCTCGGCGGCGCCCTCGACGCCGGGGGCCCGTCGCAGTCGGGCGCCGCCTCGTTCACCAACACCGGAACGGCGGCCGCGGGCAACGCCGGCGGCCGGGCCATCCCCGTCGCGCTCGTGCTGCTTCTGCTAGCCCTGTTCCCTGTGCTCGGGACCATGACGCAACGGCTCGCCGACGCGACGTTGGCCGCTCCGGTCGCCGCCGTCTGCCCCCTCGACGAAGGAGACGACAGTGGCTGACGTCGCCCAAGAGACGACGGCAAGCGGGCGGCTCGGCGAGGCCATCGGCGGTCTGCGAATCTCGGCCGTGCGGGCGCGGGTCAGTGAGCGCACGCTCCTGTACGTTGGCGGCGCCCTCGGCATCCTCGGTCTCGCCGTCGTCCTCATCGGCTGGTACGGCGTGTCACACACGATCGTCCTTCAGGAGCAGAACGCGTACATCGTCTCCGGCGGCCTGCTCGGCCTCGGCCTGGTGTTCCTCGGTGGGTTCTCGTACTTCGCCTACTGGGTGACCCGGCTCGTGCAGGAGCAGCAGCGCCAGACCACGGTGCTGCTCGAAGCGATCACCTCGCTCCGACCGTCGGCCAACGGCGGCGCCCCGGCCGCCGCGGTCGTCGGCGTCGGCGTCGGCGTCGGCGGATTGGTGGCGACGGCCAAGGGCTCGATGGCTCATCGGCCCGACTGCGCGGCGGTCGCCGGCAAGAAGGGCCTCCGCAAGGTCACCGAGGCCACCGGCCTCGAACCCTGCCGCCTCTGCAACCCCTACTAGCTGCGACTGCGCACGACCCGCCCCGTCGAGGGCGACTCGTGCGCACTCACGGCCGGAGGAGGAGGCGGGCGGCGACTTCGAGTTCTTCGGCCATGAGGCCGGCCTCGGCCATGCCGCCGGCCCAGGACACGAGGGCGGCGAACCACACGTAACCGAGGACGCGCACGACCTGGTCGGTGTTCTCGACGCGGCCGCCGTCGATGGCGCCGCTGATGATCGACCGTAACGTCTCGTAGACCTCGTTCTTGGTCTCGGCCGCGTCGGGGTCGGGCGACGAGAGGGCGGTGACCATGGCGCCGGTGACCCGCGGCTCGCGCTCGAGGGCGCGGCTCGCCCGGCGCAGCACGTCGATGACCCGCTCAGCCGGCGTGTCGCCCGGCGGCGGCTTCTGCTTCAGCCGGCGCTCGAGCGTGGTCGCCCATTCGCCCAGCGCGGCGACGAGCAGCTGGTCCTTCGAGGGGAAGTACCGGTAGAGCGTCCCGAGGGCGACATCGGCCCGCTCGGCCACATCCCGCATCTGCACCGCGTCGTAGCCGCCGTCAGCCGCCAGCTCCATCGCCGCTTCGAGGACGCGCTTGCGCCGAACGGCTTGGTTGCGAGCGCGTCGACCCTCGACGACAACCGGCTGGCCCATGCGGGCCCAACCTACTGCGAAACTAGAACGCGTTCCAGTCTTACCCGAACTCGATGAGGTCTTGCTTGGCGATGCGGTCGCCGGCCAGCAGGATGATGCCGGCGGCCATCATGGCCAGACCGAGGATCGCCAGGTTCCAGCTCATGCCGGAACGGGCGAGCGCATCGGCGCTGACGATGAGCGTCATCGACGCCGACTGGCCGGCGCCGGCGGCAGTGAGCGTGTGGGTGCCCACCGGCACGCTGCTCGGGATGACCACGCTGACGGAAAACGCGCCGTGGCTGTCCGTGTGAGCGATGCCTAGCGACACGGGGTCGCTGAACAGCGTGAGGGCGACGTCGATGTTGGCGCCGAAGCACGCGCCGTTGACGACGGTGGAGCCGCCAGGACGGATCGACTGGACCGATGCCGTGATGCTCGGCGGGCCCGTGCACGTCGACGTCGTCGTCACGCCCGCCGTGGTGGTCGGGCCTGCGGTGGTCGTCGGGCCTGCGCTGGTCGACGTGGTGGACGAGGGGGAGGACGACGACGTACTTCCGCCCGCGCCCGACCCGTTGCCGCCGGTCGTCGTCGGGGTCGACGATGAGCTCGAGCTGTTGTTGGAGCCCGACCCGTCGTCAGCCGTCAATCCGATGCTGCCACCGCCAAGGAGCGGGACGCCGGGGAGGGCGCGCGCCGACGAGGCGAACAACAGTAAGGCCGTAGCGCCACCGGCGATAAGGCCAACGCCGGCTAATGAGGCGATCCGTCGCAATGCAAACTCCTCCTCATGTTCCCCGCCCAGCGGGGGTCACTCTAGGCGCAATTACCCAGGAGGGACACGTTTCACCACTGCTCGTGGTCAACCGCGGCCCAAAATGACGCCGCTCGTAGGCACGCCGGTGCCCGCGGTGACCAGCACGTGGTGCACGTTGGCAACCTGGTTCACCGACGTGCCCCGGAGCTGCCGTGCGGCCTCGGCCACCCCGTTCATGCCGTGGATGTACGCCTCGCCGAGCTGGCCGCCGTGCGGGTTGAGCGGCAGCTTGCCGACCAGGTCGCAGTGACCGTCGGCCAGGAACCCAGGCGCCTCCCCCGGCCCGCAGAAGCCGAACTCCTCGAGTTGGACGAGCACGAACGGCGTGAAGTGGTCGTAGATCACGGCCACGTCGATGTCGTCGGGACCGACGCCGGCCTTCTCGTACAGCTGGCGGGCGACCAGACCCATCTCCGGCAGGCCGACGATCGAGTCGCGGTAGTAGCTCGTCATCATGTGTTGGTCCGGGCCCGCGCCTTGGGCGGCCGACCGGATCAACACAGGTGTGTGGGGCAGGTCCTTGGCCCGCTCAGCCGTCGTGACCACCATGGCGACCGCGCCGTCGCTCTCCTGGCAGCAGTCGAGGAGGTGCAGCGGCTCGACGATCCACCGCGACGCTTGATGCTCCTCGAGCGTGATCGGCTGGCCGTAGAACCAGGCGGCCGGGTTGGTCGCCGCGTGGGCGCGGTCGATGACGGCGACGCGCCCGAAGTCCTCGCTGGTCGCGCCGAACTCGTGCATGTAGCGCTGGCCGAACATGGCGACCCACGCCGCCGGCGTCACCAGGCCGAAGGGGGTGTACCAGCCATAGGCCGAGCCCTCCGCGGTCGGCTCGGCGCGCCGATCCTGCACGCCGGTACCGAACCGCCGGCCCGAGCGTTCGTTGAACGCGCGGTAACAGACCACGGCCTCGGCGCTGCCGGTGGCGACGGCCATGGCCGCTTGGTGGATGGTCGCGCACGCCGCGCCGCCGCCGTAGTGGATGCGGCTGAACACCTTGAGCTCCGGGATCCCGAGGAGCCGGGCCACCTCGATCTCCGGGTTCGAGTCCATCGTGAACGTGACCATGCCGTCGATGTCGGCCGGCTTCAGCCCTGCGTCGGCGATCGCCGCGCCGACTGCCTCGACCGCGAGCTGCAACTCGCTACGACCCGACTCCTTTGAGAACTCGGTCGCGCCCAATCCGACGATGGCGGCGACGTCCCTCACGGGATCACCACCTGCACCGTGCCGGTGACGTGATCGCCCATCGAGTTGGCGCCCCGCACCTTGACCGTGACCTCGTTGCCCGCGACGGCGGTGACCTCGCCCGTCAGCTGCATCGTGTCGCCCGGGTAGTTCGGGATCCCAAGCCGGATCTTCACCTTCTTGACCTCGGCGGCGGGCCCGGCCCAATCGGTCACGAAGCGGCCGACGAACCCGTTGGTCGTCATGATGTTCATGAAGATGTCCGGCGCGCCGCGCTCCTTGGCGCGTTCGGGGTCGTGATGCACGTCCTGGTAGTCACGGGACGCCATCGCCGTCGACACGATCAGCGTGCGCGTGAGCGGGATGTCGAGCGGCGGCAGTTGATCGCCGACCGCCGGCGTCACGCCACCACCTCGAACTGCGGGAGGACGTAGTCGTCCTCGACGTTCACGAACGTGAGCTGCACCGACAGGCCGATCTTGACGTCGGCATTGGCGACATCCACGAGGTTCGAGACGAAGCGCACGCCTTCTTCCAGCTCGACGAGGACGACGTTGTGCGGCGAGCCGAACTGCGGCATGGGCGGGTAGTGATGGATGACGTGGCTGTACACCGTGCCCTTGCCCGAAGCGACGATGAAGTCCCAGTCAAGCGACTGGCACGCGGGGCACATCGGCCCCGGCGGGTGGCGCAGCGTCTTGCACGACGTGCAGCGTTGGATCCGCAACTCGCGTTCCTGCACGCCGTCCCAGAAGAACTGGTTGTCGCGGTTGACCGGCGGCTGTGGCCGCGGCGGGCGCGCTTCGGCGGCGACGGGCGGCTTGAACTTGAGTATCCGGAAGGTCGCCGTGCCGACGACTTCGCCGTCGTCGGTGGTGAACGTGGTGACCGTGGTGACGAAGCGCCCGGCACCGAGCCCGGTCTGCTTCTCGGCCGACACGTCCTCGATCACCGTCGTGGCGGTGAGGTGGTCGCCCGGGCGCAGGTACCGCGTGTACGTCTCTTCGGTGTCGGTGGCGACGACCGATGTATATCCCGCCTCGTCGAGCTTGGCCATCAGCTCGCCCTGCGTGCCGAGGCGGGGCGCCGGCGTCTTCCCGTAGCCCGGCATCGTCCAGGCCAGCAGCATCGTGGGCGGGGCCTCGGCGCCATTCTCGTAACGCGGGTTGCCGTCGCCCATCGCCTCGCACCAGTGTCGGATCATCGCCTCGTTCACCGCGACCGGTGCGGGGAACGGCGGCCCGGCCGACACGCCGATGTATTCGGTGAATTCCACGACCTTCATCTCCCGGATCGGCTCCGTCTCCGCCTCCGCCTCCCTCGTCTGAAACGTGTTCTAGCGGGAAGCGTGGGCCTTGTGCACGGCGGCGAGGAACCGTTCGACACCGCGAATGACGTGCGCCGTGCGCAGCGACGGGAAGATGTCGAACGCGTGCTGCGCGCCGGGCAACTCGGCGTAGAGCACCGGCGCGTCGGACGCGGCGCGCAGCGCGGCGACGAAATGACGCGCTTCGTCCACCGGGACGAGGGAGTCGTTGCGGCCGTGGATGACGAAGAACGGCGGGATCTTGGTGTCGCCCGCGAGCGACTTGGCCCGCACCAACGGCGAGTACCGGTCGAACGGCGCGCGGTCGTCGGCGAACTTGGCCTTGAACATCATGCGTTCGAGCAGCGACTCCAGCCGCTGACGCCCGTACCGAGTGCCCAGCTCGTTGGTCATGTCGTACACGCCGTAGTACGGCACCGCGGCGCGCACCGACGTGTCGACGTCCTCGAACCCGGGCTGGTACTCCGGATCATTGGCCGTGAGCGCGGCCAACGCGGTGAGGTGGCCACCGGCGGAGCCGCCCGTGACGACGATGAAATCGGCGTCGCCTCCGTAATCGGCCGCGTGCTCGCGGGTCCACCCGATGGCGCGCTTCACGTCGATGAGATGGTCCGGTACGCGCGACCGCGGACTCAGCCGGTAGTTGATGCTGACGCACACCCATCCCCGTGCGGCCAAGTGCATCATCAGCGGGCGTCCCTGCTGCTCCTTGCTGCCGATCACCCACGCGCCGCCATGGATCTGCACGAGCACCGGAGCGTTGGGCGGACGGTCGCGGTGGTGATACACGTCGAGTCGATTACGGCGGCCGAACTCGCCGTACGACAGGTTCTTCACCCGCACGACGTCGCGGTGTTGGACGCGAAGTGGCGTGACCAGCTGCGGCCACGTACGGCTGACGTCGGTCTTGGGCGGCACACCGTACGGCTGTAGCCCGGACTCGACCGCGTCGTCGATCACACCTTCGGCCCGTTGCCCGTCGACGATCAGCTTGACGAGGCCGAGCGCGGTCGCCGCGGCGAGGACGAGCCCGACGGGCGTCGCATCGTGGCCGGCGACGAACAGCCCGACGAACACGACGTGGAGCAGAAGAAGCTGCGGCGCCAGCTCGGCCGTCAGCCAGCCGGGGAAGAAGCCAGGGATGCGTAGCGGGGTGAGCACGACTGGACGCAGCGCGTTGAGCGTCGCCAGCAACCCGACGACCGCCAGGACGACGAAAAGCCTCTCCATCGGAGCCGACAGTAGCCTCGGGTCCATGGAACGCCTGACTGGCCTGGATGCGTCCTTCCTCTACTTCGAGACACCGACCATGCACATGCACGTGTGCGCCACCATCATCTTCGACCCGTCGACGGTCGAGGGCGGGTATTCGTACGACAACGTGCGCTCGGTCATCGAAAGCCGCCTCCATCTGGTCAAACCGTTCCGCCGCAAGCTGGCGTCGGTTCCGCTCAACCTGCATCACCCGGTGTGGGTCGAGGACGAGAACTTCGATCTCGACTTCCACCTGCACCGCATCGGTCTCCCGTCGCCGGGAACGATGGAGCAACTCGGCGAGATCACCGGCGACATCGCGAGCCGCCAACTCGACCGGAGCCGGCCGCTCTGGGAGATGTGGATCGTCGAAGGTCTCGACAACGGCAACATCGCCCTCGTCGCCAAGATGCACCACTGCACGATCGACGGCGTGTCCGGCGCCAACTTGATGGTGCACCTGTTCGACCTCGACCCCAACGAGACCAAAGAGCCCGCCCCGGAGTGGAAGCCGGAGAAGTCACCCTCCGACGTTGAGCTCGTCGGTTACGGACTTGTGTCGCGTCTGCGCCGGCCGCTCAACATCTTCAAGGTCGTGCCGCAGACCCTCCAGTCCGTTGGCAGCTTCATCTCCGCCCGTCGCGGCCGCGAAGGTCCAGGGATGGCCGCGCCGTTCACGGCGCCGCGCACGCTGTTCAACAACGCGATCACCGCGCACCGGCAGGTGTCGTACACACGCGTGCCGCTCGAAGACATCAAGAAGATCAAGCGGGCGTTCGGCACGACCGTGAACGACGTCGTGCTCGCGGTGACGTCGGGCGCACTGCGTCGCTACCTCGAGAAGTACGAGGAGATTCCGGACAAGCCCCTCATCGCCACGTGCCCGGTATCGGTGCGGTCCGACGACGAGAAGGAGACGGTCGGCAGCAACCAGGTGTCGGCCATGTTCACGTCTCTGGCCAGCGACATCGAAGACCCGGTCGAGCGCCTGCGCGCCATCTCGGCGTCGACCAAGGGCGCCAAGGAGGAACACAACGCGATCGGCGCCGACATGCTCCAGAACTGGGCCGAGTTCGCGGCGCCGACGACGTTCTCGCTGGCGGCCCGCGCCTACTCGAGCCTCAAGCTGGCGGAACGCCATCCGGTCGTGCACAACCTGGTGATCTCCAACGTGCCGGGGCCACCGATACCGCTGTACTTCGCCGGCGCACGGCTGACGGCGCTCTATCCGCTCGGCCCCATCTTCGACGGCGCCGCGCTCAACGTCACCGTGATCTCGTACATGGACAACGTCGACTTCGGCTTCATCGCCTGTCGCGAAACCGTCCCCGGCTTGTGGGACCTGGCGGGATTCATTCCGGAAGCCGTGGCCGAGCTGGTCAAAGAAGCTGACTCCGTCCCCGCCTAGCTACCCGCTGGAGGGGCTGCGCGTCCTCGACCTCTCACGCGTCGTCTCCGGGCCGTTCGCGGGCCGGATGCTGTCGGACCTCGGCGCCGACGTCGTCAAACTCGAACCGCCCGACGGCGACCTCTCGCGCGTGTGGGGTCAGTCCCGTCACGGGCTCTCCGGGTTCTATACGCAGCAGAACGCGGGCAAGCGCAACGTCTGCGTCGACCTCAAGTCGCCCGAAGGTGCGCGCCTGACGCGTGACCTGGCGGCGGTGGCCGACGTCGTGATCGAGAACTTCCGGCCCGGCGTCATGGACCGGCTCGGTCTCGGCTGGCCGACACTCGCGGCCGCCAATCCCCGCCTCGTGCTGCTGTCGATCACCGGGTTCGGCCAGACCGGCCCCGACGCCGACCGCCAGGCCTACGCCCCCGTCATCCACGCCGAGGCGGGTCTCATCGCGCGCCAGGCCGACTTCGACGCCGACGCGCCGAGCGATCCGATCCTCTCGATCGCCGACTACAACGGCGGCCTTCACGGGCTGGTCGCCCTGCTCGCCGCGCTGCTCCAACGCGAACGCACCGGCGCGGGCCAGTGGATCGACCTGTCGATGCGCGACGCCATGTTCGTCACCGACGACTACGCCCATCACGCCCTCGACGGCGAACCGATCGTGCGCCTCGGCGGCCAGGTCTTCGACGCCGCCGGCGGTGCGATCCTCGTCACCGGTGAGTTCAAGCACATCTGGCGTCAGCTGTCGCGCGTGTACGCGCTCAGCGACGGCCTCGAACCCGACGCGCCGCTCGAGAACAAGATCGCCGCTCGCCGGGCCACGGCCAATACGTGGATGCGCTCGTTCGCCGACCGGGCCGAGCTCACCGCCGCGCTCGAGAAGGCGAACCTGGCGTGGGCCGCGGTCCGAACCCATGACGATGCGTTCACCCGCGCTCGGGTCGCCGACGTCGACGATCGCGGCGGTGGCCAGCGCCGTGTCATCGACTCGCCCTACCGGTTCTCGAGTGCCGCGGCCGGCGTGCGCGGACCCGCCGCCCACCGCGGCGAGCACAACGCTGAGGTGTTGCGCGAGTGGCTCGGGCTCGAGGCCGCGGCCGTCGACACCCTGGTCGCAAACGGCGCGCTGCTGCACGAATGAGTCGCGACCCGGTTCGTATCTACATACGGTCGGGGGTGATCGCCGGCTTCCTGTTCTCGATGCTGGCCACGGCATCGATGGTCTTCCTCATCGTCCGCGTCGGCCTCAACCCGCTCCAGATGCTGTTGGTCGGGTCGGTCCTCGAAGGCAGCGTGCTGCTGTTCGAGATCCCCACTGGTGTCGTGGCCGACACGATCAGCCGCCGGACCTCGGTGATCATCGGAATGCTGATGAGCGGCGTCGGGTTCATGCTCTACGCCGTCCCCAACTTCCTGGTGATCCTCGTTGCCCAGGTGGTGTGGGGCGTCGGGTTCACGTTCGTCAGCGGCGCGTTCGTGGCGTGGCTGGCCGACGAGATCGGCGAAGAGGACGCGGTGCACGTCTACCTGCGATCCTCACAACGGCGCATGACCGGCGCATTGGCCGGCATCGGCGCCGGCGTTGCCATCGGATCGATCGCGCTGTGGTTGCCGCTGTTCATTGGCGGCGTCGGCCACGTGCTCCTGGCCCTGTGGCTGGTCGTCGTCATGCCGGAGACCGGGTTCGTAAAGCCCGAGCGCACCGAACGCACCCGCATGGGCGACACGCTGCACAACGCGCGCGACACCGTCCGCGGCCGGCCGATCCTGCTGTTGATCTTCGCGGTCGCCGCGTTGCACGGCATGTCGACCGAGGGGTTCGACCGCCTCTGGCAGTTGCACCTCATCAAGGGCATCGGCCTCCCTGACGTCAACGTCGATCAGCTTGTGTGGTTTGGCCTGCTCCAAGCCGCCGCGCTGGTGATCGGCATTGTCTTCATCGGCCGGTTGCGCAAACGGCTGCGCGACGCGGCCCACGCTGGGCAGCTGCTCGGACTCGTGAACACCGGGATGATGATCTCGGTCATCGCCTTCGCCCTGGCCGGGAACTTTGCGATCGCCGTGGTGGCGTATCTATTCGTCACCGTGTTGAACCAGATGACGCCCGCGCTCTACAACGCGTGGATCAACCACGACCTCGACCCGCGTTCGCGCGCGACGGTGAACTCGCTCGGCTCGCAGGTCGACGCGCTGGGCCAGGTGGTCGGCGGTCCCGGGCTCGGCGCTATCGCGACGGTCTGGTCGGTCCCGACGGCGATGGTCTCCTCTGCCTTGGTCCGCCTACCGGCCGCCGCCCTCTTCACCCTCGCCCGTCGTCGCCGGGACTGACCTAGGGCGACGCGGCGATGGTTTGGTTGCCGATGCGCGAGTAAACGCGGCCGCCGCCGGCCGACAGCATCCGGTTGATCGAGCCGACGGCCTCGCCGATGAGTTCGTTGCACGTCCGCCGGATCCCGTCGATCGTGAACCGGCACAACACGCCGCGCTGGGTGCCGACCAGGACGTCGTCGCCCACGTGGAGCAGCTCCGACGTGATCGGCCCGCCGCTGGTCGGGGCGCGCCACCGTTCGACGCCCGTCGTCCGGTCAAAGGCGACGATCGCCGAGTCCGGCGACGTTGACGCGAACAGCACCTCGGCGTTGACGATCATGGGGGCCGGACCCAGCGTGAGGCCGATCGTCTTGCTCCATTTGATGCGGCCGGTCTTGGCGTCCATGGCGTAGGCCTTGCCGTCGTCCGCGCTCAGGTACAGCTCGTCGCCGGCCACCGCCAGCGTCGAGTTGTCGCTCCCCGGCATGTTCATCTCCCACAACTGGCGCCCGGACGCCGCGTCGAGGCCGTAGAGGTCGTTGGGCGAGTTCTCGAGCACGACCACGCTCGTGGTCACCGCCTTGACCACCGCGCTCCGCGTGCCAAGCGGGGTCGCCCACTTCTGCTTGCCGTCGCGCGGGTCGAGGGCGGTGGTCGTGTCGTCTTGGGCGAAGGTCACGAAGGTGCCGGCGGCACCCGTCGCCACGGCGAGCGGCTGGCGGTCGACCTTCCAACGCGCCCGGCCGGTCGCCGCCTGGATCGCGCGTAGGGACGAACCTCCCGAGACGTAAACGAGATCGCCGACGAGCGCGGGTGGCGTCGTCGTGGTGCCGGCGACCGAGATGCGCCACTTGCGCTGCCCCGTCTCCGCGTCCAACCCGACGATCGCGAGGGCGGGCGCCTCATTGACTGCGGCGACCACCAGCTTGCCGGCCAGCAGCGGCAATGAACCGGCCATGATCGGTCGTTGGCTCTGCCACTTCAGCTGCCCGGTCGTCCCGTCGAGGGCAAAGACGCAGCCGCCCGGGCCACTGGCTGAATTGGCCCCGGCGTACACCGCGGTCGCATCGGCCACCGGCGCGGTCACGAACACGTCGGCCAGCGCGGCCCAGCCCCCGACTTTGGACGGCGTGCTCGAGAAGTTGCAACCGTCGCCCGGCGGCGGCTCGCTGATCGTGGTGTCGACCGGCGGAATCGTCGTTGCGTTGGCGCTGACCTCTGAGTGCCCCGAGCGGCACGAGGTGGCGATGAACACCGCCATCACACTGAACGCGACGACGCGCGGCCGCCTCACGGTTGGAGGTACTTCGGGTTGGCGACGAGGAGCTTGGCGCGCACGGTTTCGGTTACAAAGGCGCGAACGTCGTCGAGGCGATCGTCGAGCGCGCCGTTGCGGATGGCGTCGGCCAACTCCTGCTCGTCGGCGACGGCCAGCTCGGCCAGCCCGCGCTCGTGGGCAGCCCGCTGGTCGGGGCCGAGACGGATCTCGCGCTCGACCATGCCCAACACATTGACGGCAACGCGCGCGTGGAACTGAACGCGCCCCTCGGTCGCGGCCATCACGTCGCGTTCGAGGAACTCGCGCACCGCCTCCACCAGCGCTGCGGCATCAGGGATGTCGTGAAGACCGGCGTCGCTCACGGCAGCATCTCCAGCAGATCCCATTCGTTCTCGCACACCCGGCGACCGATGGCGGCGAGCTCGACCGACCGGATCATCCCCGACGTGTGCGCCGTTGCTTGAAGGATGCACATGATCCCCCACTTGAGCGTTCCCAGCGTCTCCCACCAACGCAGCGCGTCGCGATCGACAGGACCGCCACCGGCAGCCTCGTACGCGCTCACGAGGTCGTCGTAGTCGCCGAAGCCACCGACCGGCTTGTCGCGTACGCCGAACCGCCACGCGTTGACGCACAGCCAACCGAGGTCCTCCATCGGGTCACCGATGTGCGCGAGCTCCCAGTCGAGGATGGCGCGCACGCCCTCGGGCCCCACGATGAAGTTGCCGTTGCGGAAGTCACCGTGGATGACCGTTCGACGGGTCGACGGCGGACGGTTGTCGGTCAGCCACCGGAACGCCAACTCGAACGCGGGATGCGGCTGCGCGAGGTTGTCGAGCGACGACCGCCACGTCGCCAACTGATCGGGCTCTTCGAGCGGCGTGACGTCCGTTGGAATGCGATGCAGCGCGGCGAGGATCTCGCCGCATTGGTACGCGAGCTTCGGCCGGGCCGGTGCGTACTCGTCGTCGCGGAGGATCTTGCGCGCGATCGTCTCGCCGTCGACGTGGGCCATCACGATCCAGTTGTCGCCGGCCGCGATCACATCGGGTACGGGAACCCCGGCCGTCGCCGCCGCCCGCAACAACGCCGACTCCATGTTCATGCCGCCCTTGGCGGCGCCGGGCGGGTCGCACCGCAGGATCAGCCGGCGGCCATCGGCTGCGAATGACCACGTCTCGCGCGAGGCGCCCCCCGACAACCGGCGCAGGTCCTGCACACTCGTGGCACCGATCAACGCGGCGACCTCGTCGGGCGTCAGCAGTACTTCACCAACGTGGCGTAGGGATTGACGGCGGCACCGCCCCCGGGATGTATCTCGAAGTGCAGATGGGTGGGGCCGCCCTTGGCATCGCCGGTGTCGCCGACGTAGCCGAGCACCGTGCCGGCGGCGACCGACCCGGCCGCGTTGCTGTAGCTGTCGAGATGGGCGCCGAAGTAGGTGTTGCCGTCCTTACCGTGCAGGTAGTAGCTGTTGCCACCCTTCGGCGAGAAGTTGTGGCTGAAGCCCCCGGCCACGCTGGCGACCACCGGCGTGCCGCGCGGCGCCAGGATGTCGTTGCCCTGGTGCGACCGCCCGCCGCTGCGCGGCGCGCCCCAGTCGTTCGAGAACGAATGCGGGCCCTGGACCGGGCAGATCCAGTCGCCGGTCGCGATCACGCCCGAAGCCCGCCCGCGCGAGGCGCGGCTGCTGGTCTTGTTCAGCGCGTCGAGCGTCTTGCCGAGCCGCTCCAACTCGGCGATGGCTTTGCGCCGATCGGCCTGCAACCTGGCGACGGCGCTGCGACGATCGGCGAGCCGCGCGTTGAGCGCGCGCCGGCTGGCGTCAAGGTCGGCCTTCGTGACGCGGAACTCCTCGAGCGCATCACTCGCCCCGACCGTCAGTAGGCGGATGATCGCATCGGTCCGGGCGATGGCGCCGGGGTCGGCGGTCGCCAACGTGACGCCGCCCGCACCACCCATGTACCGCTGCACGGCGATAGCGACGACGCGGCCCTGAAGATGTTGCAGGCGCTCGCGGTTCGCCGCCGTCCGCGCCGCGAGGGAATCGACGTCGCGCTCGGCCAGGGCCAGCGCGCTCTCCGCTTGCGACAGCCGCGCCGCGGCCGCGTTGGCGCGCGCTTTGGCCGCCGCAACTTGTTTGGCCACGTCAGCCGTCGCCGCGCCGGCAGCCGGTGCGATGAGGAGGAGCGTGAGAAGGGAGGCCGCAAGGGCGACCCCGGCTCGCCGCATGGGCGAGAAATCTAACCGACCCGGTGCACCGCCGGCAGGGCCGCGTCGGCCCCTAGCCGTCCAGGCAGGAAGACGTGGAAGCCCGAACCGCGCCCGCGGGACGACATCACACGCACGGATCCGCCGTGGAGCTCGGCCAGCTGCTTGACGATCGTGAGCCCGAGCCCGGCCCCCCGGCTGACGCCCGATTCGACCGTGTCGGCGCGCCAGAACGGTTCGAAGACGTGCGCCAGGTTGCGCGGCGCGATCCCCATTCCACGGTCGATGACCGCCAGCTCGGTGCCCTCGTCGACCGGTTTGGCGCGCACGAAGATCGGTGTGGCGAGGGGTGAGAATCGCGCCGCGTTCGAGATGAGAAGTTCGAGCATGCGGCTGATCGCGTCGCGATCGCCCCACGCGGTCGGCACGTCGAGCTGCGCGCGCACCGAGTAGCCACCGAGGACCGGCGCCAGCTTGGCCAGCACCGCGTCGACGACGGGTTGCAGCGGCACCTCAGCGAGGTGCAGCGTCGTCTCGCCGCGCTCCAGCTTGCCCACATCGATGAAGTGCAGGATCGACGCGTCGAGCGACGAGACGTTCGTCGCGATCACGTCGATCATGTCCATACGTTCGCTCTCGGCCATCTGAACCCAGTGCGTCTCCAACGTGTTGACGATGCCCTGGATGACAGTGAGCGGTGTCCGCAACTCGTGGCTCACCGTCATCACGAGACGACGACGGTCATCATCGGCTTGTTCGCGGGCGGCGGCCAGCGCAGCGCGAGCTTCAGTTAGCTCGCGCTCCAGCTGCTTCCGGCCGCGCGTGAACGCCACGCACTGTTCATCGGCGCGAATGGCGCGATCTTGAGCGGGTCAGAGGCGCGGCGGCGGGCCGCGGCGCGGCCGGGCGAAACGGCCGAGCCCGCCCATCTGGACGGTGTCGGCGCCGGCGGCGCTCCACCGCGCCGCCGGCGCCGGAAGCGGGCCCAGTCCCCGCACAGCCGGGCTGGGCGCCAGATGGAGCGCGTAGCCGGCCGCCCCGACGCCCAACAGCAGCAGGACAGCCAGGCCGGACACGCTCCGAGACGGAGCGGCGCTTCCACTCGGCGCGCCGAGCGCCCGGGCCGCGCCGGTCTGGGCGCCGGTTGCGAGCGGGGCCTCGTCCGTCGGTGCCGCCACGAACGACGGCGCCTCGAGGGGCGGGCTGCTCGTGTCGATCAGCGGTGCGGCTTCCACGGGCGCCTCGACTGCGGGTGACGTGTCGATCGCCGGCGCCACCGCGGCCGGCGAGGTCTTGACCGTCGACGAATTCGGCGGGTTGAACGTGAGGTTGAAGTTGGTGCCGCTGGCCGGCACCAACACGACGTCGACCCGGCCGTTGACGACGAGCGGCGCCAGGTTGAACGTCCACTGCT
>DASRJI010000110.1:0-14612 GCA_035649535.1 Acidimicrobiales bacterium
TTGCCCCCGGTTCCGCACGTGGGAGACCGAGATCGACTCCGCGATGTTCGGTCGGGAGCGGACGATGGCGGAGGTCGACGGGATCTCGAAGGACATCATCCTGGCCCGCGCCTCGGACGACTTCGTGCACAAGATCGGCCAGGACGGCGGGTTGGTGTCGGCCATCCTGATCTGGGCGCTCGAGAAGGGCATGATCGACGCCGCGCTGGTCAGTTATCTCGAAGGTGACGGCTCGTCGTGGAAGGCGATCCCCGGCGTGGCCCGCACCAAAGAGGAAGTGCTGCGCGGCGCGGGCAGCCGGTACACCTATTCGGCCAACACGATGGCGTACGCCGACGCCGTCAATGGCGGCGCCGAGAAGATCGCGCTGGTCGGCATGAGCTGCCAGAGCTCGATCCCGCCGGTGATGACGGTGCGCAAGGCCGGCAAGCCGGCGCGCCGGTTCGTCCTCAACATCGGCCTGCTCTGCTCCAAGACGTTCGACGACGCCATATTCGAGGAACTGTTCGAGGCCAAGTACGGGCTCAAGAAGCAGGACATGGTGAAGATGAACATCAAGGGCGTCTTCCAGATCTGGATGAAGAACGGCGATTACCACGAGGTCCCGCTGAAGGAATGTCACGCGTGGACGCGTGAAGGGTGCAAGACGTGCCCTGACTTCGCCGCCGAGCACGCCGACATCTCGACGGGAGGAATCGGCAAGTACAACGACTGGACGCTCACCATCGTCCGCACCGACCTCGGCCGCGAGATCCTCGTGAAGATGCTCGAGGACGGCTCGATCATCGGCCGGCCAGGCGACGACGACCCCGGCGCCATCGAACTCCTTCGCAAGCTGTCCCGCGTCTCGCGCAAGCGCTGGCCCGAGACCGCCGTCGCCGCGCCCGGCGTCGTTCCCCCGCCAAAACCCAAAGCAGAGGCTCCCGCGTAAGCTCGGGCGCATGCCTGAAGCTGTCATTGTTGCCACTGCCCGCTCGCCAATCGGCCGTGCCTTCAAGGGGTCGCTGAAGGACTATCGGATCGACGATCTGGCTGGTCTGATGATCCAACGGCTGCTCGAAAAGGTCCCAGCGGTCGACCCCGCATCGGTCGACGACGTGATCATGGGCGCCGCCAACCACGTCGGCGAACAGGGCTTCAACATGGCGCGCAACATGGCGATGTTGGCCGGGCTGCCGGACACGGTTCCCGGCACATCGGTGAACCGTTTCTGCGCGAGCTCGTTGCAGAGCATCCGCGTCGCGTTCCACGCGATCAAGGCCGGCGAGGGTACGACGTATGTCGCCGGCGGCGCCGAGAGCGTGAGCCGAACGTCCAACAAGGGTTTCGACTTGGACGACCTCAACCCGCGGTTCCTCGACAAGACGCGGCCCGACTACATCAACGAGATGTACATCGCCATGGGCATGACCGCCGAGAACGTCGCCGACCTGTACAACGTGAGCCGCGAGCGCATGGACGAGTTCGCCGAGCTCTCACAGAACCGCGCCGTCGACGCGCAGAAGAACGGGTTCTTCGAGCGGGAGATCGTCCCGGTGGAGTTGGCCGACGGCACGATCCTCGACACCGATGACTGCCCCCGGCCGGGCACCACGCTCGAGGGGCTGGCCCAGCTCAAGCCGGCGTTCAAAGAGGGCGGGAAGGTCACCGCTGGCAATGCATGCCCGCTCAACGACGGCGCCGCCGCGGTCCTCGTGATGGACGAGGGCCGTGCCACGTCGCTCGGCCTCACGCCTCTCGCGCGCATCAAGGCGTCGGCGGTGTCGGGGCTGGCGCCCGAGATCATGGGTGTCGGGCCGATCGTCGCCGTGACGAAAGTGCTCGAACAAGCGGGCATGAGCATCGGCGACATCGACGTCGTCGAGCTGAACGAGGCGTTCGCCGCGCAGGTGCTTCCTGTGTGCGACGAGACCGGCATCTCGATCGAGAATCAGCTCAACCCGCACGGCGGCGCTATCGCCCTCGGTCACCCGTTCGGCCAGACCGGCGCCCGAATCATGACCACGCTCATCAACGACCTCCAGACCCTCGACAAGACGTGGGGCCTCGAAACCATGTGCGTCGGCGGCGGTCAGGGCATGGCCATGATCATCGAACGCCTCTCCTAGCCGACTTTGTTCCAGTTGTCGTTCTGGGAGAACGACAACTGCAACAAAGTCGTGGCGTTACTGGGCGAGGGCGGTGCGGAGCTGGTCGAGGTGGTTGCCGTCGTGAGCGACGAGGCGGTCGACCAGTTGACGGACTGACAGCTCGCCCAACTCCTCGTGGAGGCCGACGCGGTCCCACTCGTCATCGGTGAGCGATTCGACGATGGCGACCGTCGCGTCGCGCAGCGCCCGGAATCGGGCGAGCGATCGATGCGGGTCGTCCTCGAGCGGACCGAAGCGCGTCGCCCACTCGTCCTCGTCGAAGGCCGGCAGCATGCCGCCGGGTTGGGTCACCGCGGTCCGTAGCCGCACGCCGTAGACAAGTTCGGCGTCGGCCAGGTGGCCGATGATCGTGACCGCGCTCCACTCACCGGCGGCCGGTCGTCGGGCCAGCGCCTCGGCCGTCGATC
This sequence comes from Acidimicrobiales bacterium, assembly GCA_035649535.1. Lineage (GTDB taxonomy): Bacteria > Actinomycetota > Acidimicrobiia > Acidimicrobiales > JACDEA01 > JACDEA01. The sequence continues at coordinate 2,558 of DASRJI010000110.1, forward strand.
CGGTGACGAGAGCGACGAGCGCGGGCCCCGTCGAACGCAAGGAATCCACCACCGTCGGCACGGCTGCAGAGAGTAGACAAGCTCGGATGGACCCCGGGCCGCTGCGCGACGCGTTCACCGTCGTCGCCGGGGTGGGGACGGGTGTCCTGTCCGCCGCCTTCGGCGTCGGTGGCGCGGTGATATCGACACCGGCGATCCGGCTGCTCGGCGCGTCGGCCAGCGCGGCGGTCGGGACCACGCTGCCGTCGATCCTTCCGAGTGCGGCGACCGGCGCGCTCCGCTACTCGCGCGAAGGCCTCGTCGACGGACGGATCGTGACGTGGACGACGCCGGCGGGTGTGGTCGCCTCCGTCGGCGGCTCGCTCTTGTCGCACGTCATTCCGGGCGACGGGCACTGGTTGATGGTCCTCACCGCGGTGCTCCTCGGGTTCACGGCGTGGCGGATGGCGCGCCAGCCTGAAGCGCCGCCGGCGGCGGAGGCCGACGTCGAAATGGCGCCCCATCACGTCGCCGTCGCGCTGCGACCCGACCGGCCGGCCGTGCTCGTCGCCATCGGCGCCGCCGCCGGGTTGCTGTCGGGCCTGCTCGGCGTCGGGGGCGGCGTGGTCATGGTCCCGGCCTTCACCGAGATCGCCGGCATTCCGCTCAAGACCGCAATCGCATCGTCGCTGGCGTGCGTCGGTCTGTTCGCCATACCCGGCACCGTCACCCACGCGCTCATCGGCGGCGTCGACTGGCGCTTTGCGCTGTGTCTCGGCGTCGGTGTCATCCCGGGCGCCCGCCTCGGCGCCCACCTTGCGATCCGGGCCGGCGACACTCGCTTGCGGCGCGCCGTCGCGTTATTCCTCGGCGTCATCGCCGTGATCTACGCGGCGGGCGAGATCGCCGCGCTGTTCTGATGATCGAAGCGGTCGTCTTCGACTTCGACGGCCTGATCCTCGACACCGAGATGCCGTCGTTCGTTTCCTGGGCCGAAGTGTTCAAGCTGTATGACTGCGAGCTCACCGAGGACGACCACGCGCTGACGATCGGCGCACAGTTCGAACGTATCGACATCTTGAAGCAACGGGCACGGAGGCCGTTACCGCCCGACGACGAACTGCGCGCGATCAAGAAGCAGCGCCACGACGAGCTGCTCGCGGACATGGAGATCCTGCCGGGTGTCATCGCGTGGCTCGACGACGTCGGCCGCCGCGGCCTCCCGGTGGCCATCGCGTCGAGCTCACCGTCGTCATGGGTCACCGAGCTGCTCGACCGGTTCGAGCTCGCACCCCGCTTCGCGCACGTCGCGTGTTGCGATGGCGACCGGCCGCCAAAGCCGGCACCCGATTGCTACATCGCCGCGTGTGACGCGCTCGCCGTTGCGCCGCAGCATGCGCTGGCGGTCGAGGATTCCGCCAACGGCGTCGCCGCCGCGAAGGCGGCTGGGATGTGGTGCGTCGCCGTCCCCAACGCGCTGACACGGCGGCTCGACCTCAGCGCCGCCGACGTGCAACTCGAGTCGCTCGCCCACGCGTCGCTCGACGACGTGATCGCCCAGTTGCCCAGGTGATCCGGGCCGTCGTCTTCGACTTCGACGGACTCATCCTCGAAACCGAAGGGCCGTGGATGCGGGCGTGGATGCACGTGTTCGAACACTTCGGTGTCGAGGTCGACGAGCTCGAGCTCATCGCCGGTGTCGGCACGCACTTCGATGCCTACGAGGTACTGGTTGCCCGGGCGACCACGCCGCTGCCGAGCGAACGGGAGGTTCGGGACATGTGGCGCGCCCGCGGCGGGGAACTGAGCGCGCACCTTCCCGTACTCCCCGGCGTCGAGCAGTGGCTCGCCGACGCCGCCGGCGCCGGCCTTCCCATCGCAATCGCATCGAGCTCGCAGGAGACCTCCGTAGCGCCGCACCTCGAGCGGCACAACCTGCGCGGCTACTTCAGCCACCTCGCGTGCTGGGTCGAAGGCGTCGCGCCGAAACCGGCGCCCGATCTGTACCTCATCGCCTGCGCCGCGCTCGGGGTCTCGCCCGCCGATGCATTGGCGATCGAGGACTCGGCCAACGGCGTGGCGGCGGCCAAGGCGGCAGGGATGTGGTGCGTCGCCGTCCCCAATCAGCTTACGCGGCAGCTCGACTTGAGCGCGGCCGACGTGCAACTCGACTCGCTCGCCCATGCCACCCTCGCCGACGTCATCGCGACAATTCGCGAGCGCGCCTGAAGATCGCGTCGAACATCGGCTCGGTGAGTTTGCCGGTGAAGGTGTTCTGCTGGCTGGGATGGAACGAGCACAGCACCGTGCGACCGTCCGCCAAGCGGGCCTCCACGCCGTGCCCGAACTTCGGACGCGGGCGCGGCGCGTCAACGACGCCGGCGATGACGTCGTACGCGAACTTGCCGAGGACGATGATTACGCGCACGCGGTCGAGCAGCTGCATCTCGCGCACGAGAAACGGAAGGCACGCGTCGCGCTCCTCGCTTGTCGGCTTGTTCTGCGGCGGCGCGCACCGCACGGCGGCGGCGACGTACGCGCCGGACAGCTGCAACCCGTCGTCGACGGCGACGCTCGTCGGCTGGTTGGCGTAACCGGCGCGGTGCATGGCGCCGAACAACCAATCGCCCGAGCGATCGCCAGTGAACACGCGTCCTGTGCGGTTGCCGCCGTGCGCGGCTGGCGCCAGCCCGACGATGAGCACCTCCGCCGCCGGGTCGCCGAAGCCAGGGACCGGGCGAGCCCAATACGTGTCGGTGGCGAACGACGCCCGCTTCTCGCGCCCCACCTGTTCGCGCCACGCCACCAACCGCGGGCAGGCGCGGCACGCGACGATCTCGGCGGTCAAGGCATCGATCGGCTGCGAGTTAGGTTGGCCCCTGCTCATGGCCAGCCCGAAGCTACCGAAGCCCACGCTCGTCCTCTTCGTGCGTCACGGACAGACCGGAACAACGGGCTCGGTGCTGCCGGGCCGAGCGGCGGGGCTGCACCTCGCCGACCGCGGTCGCGAGCAAGCCGCGGCCGTCGCGCAACGGATCGGCGCGTTGAAGACCAAGCCGGTCGCCGTGTACGCGTCGCCCCTCGAGCGGACGCGGGAGACGGCGGCACCGATCGCCAAGGCGTTGGGAGTGCGGACGCGCGCCGACAAGGGTCTGCTGGAGTGCGACTTCGGCACCTGGACGGGCAAGAAGCTCAAGGATCTGTACAAGCGTCCTGAATGGGCCACGGTGCAGCGCTACCCGAGCGGGTTCCGGTTCCCCGGGGGCGAGTCGTTCACCGAGATGCAGACCCGCGTCACCGATGCCGCGGCGCGGCTCAGCGCCGCTCATCCCGGGGCGACCGTCGTCGCCGTCTCGCACGCCGATCCGATCAAGGCCGTGGTCGCCGCTGCGGTCGGCACGCACCTCGACCTGTTCCAGCGCATCGTTGTGTCACCGTGCTCGGTCACCGCGATCCTCTACGGCGCGGGCGGACCTACGGTGCTGGCCGTGAACAATGTCGGCGAGCTGACCGAGCTGGTGCCGTCATGACGGTGGAAGAGTTCGACGCCGCGGAACGGCTCGCGGTCGGCGCGTTCGGCGATCCGGGCCAGCGCGTGTTCGTCCTTCAGGTCGAGCAGGGCGGCCGCGTTCTCACCGTCAAGGTCGAGAAACGTCAGGTCGCCGAACTGGCCACGCACCTCACGTCGGCCATGGCCGATCGGCCGCCCGTCGAGCTGGGCCCGTCGGTCGCCGCCCGTTTGACCAGCGAAGCCGAGCCCGCGTGGGTCGTCGGCGCCATGCACCTGGCCTACGACGGCGCGACCGAGCGCGTGAGCCTGGTCCTCGAGGAGTTCCAATCCGAGGAGGATGACGAGCCGGCGTCGGCCCGCATCAGCGTCTCGGTTGCACAAGCCCTCGCGCTGGCCACCGAGATCGCCGACCTGGTTGCCGCCGGTCGACCGCCGTGCCCCCATTGCGGCTACCCCCTCGATCCCACGGGACACGTGTGCCCGAAGAGCAACGGCCACCGACCGCCCAAGCTCTGACCACCCTCGCCCGGGGAGAGGTCGAGCTCTCGGGGCGGCTGCCGTGGAGCTCCAACGGGACGTTCCTCGCCGAGCTGTGCCTCGACGGCGTGGCCATGAAGGCGGTCTACAAGCCGTTGCGCGGCGAGCGACCGCTGTGGGACTTTCCCGACGGGCTGTATCGCCGCGAGGTCGCCGCGTACGAGTTGTCAGCGGCGTTGGGCTGGGACCTGGTGCCCGAGACCGTCGCCCGCGAGGACGGACCGTACGGCGCGGGCTCGTATCAGCGGTTCGTCGCCGCCGACTTCACCGAGCACTACTTCACGTTGTTCGAACAACCCGCCCGCCACGACGCGCTACGCGCCATCGCCGTGTTTGACCTGGTCGCCAACAACGCCGACCGCAAGAGCGGGCACTGCCTGCTCGGCGACGACGGCCGCATCTGGGGCATCGACCACGGGCTGTGCTTCGCAGTCCCGCCCAAGCTGCGCACCGTGATGTGGGATTTCGCCGGCGAAGCGATCGCCGACAGCCTCCTTGCCGATCTGTCTCGGTTCGCCACCGATGCAGCACCGGAGGCCCTGCTCGACCTCCTTCACGTCGACGAAGTCGAAGCCGTCCGAGCGCGTGCCGCCGCCGTCGTGCGCGGCGGCCATTTTCCCAACCCCGACCCCGATCGCCGCCCGTATCCCTGGCCGATGGTTTGAGCGATGTAAGCAACGACCTCGACGAGATGACGCGGCGCGCTACGCGCCTCGCCGACGCCGGGGATTGGGACCGCCTGTTGACCTTGCGCGACGACTGCCGCGCCGCGGTCGAGCGCGGGTTGCAGCTGTGGCCGGTCGCGTCGTACTGCGAGTACCGCTTGGCGCTCGACGCGCCGGGCGCGTGGGCGGCCGAGATGCTCGTCGCCGGCACGGGCCACTTTGCGCTCGGCCCGCTCACGGAAGTCGTCGCCGTCAACCACACGTGGAGCGACCTGGCGCCGCACGCGCCGCGCGGACCGCTCGCGGCCCTGGCCGCTCACGAACGCGTCGTGCGCGGCGAAGACCTGCGCGAGGGCGACGTGGCCGAGGCCGCAGTACTCGAGGTACCGATGACCCTCGAGTCGTGGGAACCCGCGTACCCGGTCGCGCTGTACAAGAACGACGGCGCGACGTTCCCCGGGCCGCCGCTGACGCGCCTATCGCGAGCCGCGGTGTCGGGCGCGCCAATCGGCGACGCCGAAGCCGAGGACGCACTGACGCAACTCGGCGCGGTGTGGGCAACCGAGTCGAACGGCCGGGCCGCCGCGCTGACAATCGAGCGCGACGCCCTGGCGTCGTTGACCGCGATCGACGCGGCGGCGGCGTTCGCGCACATGGCGTGGGCCGCGGCGTCGGGCGGCGCCCACGGTCGTCGACGAGGCATGGCGCCCGGCCGCTTCGCGGCGTGGTGGGCGGCGGTCGCCGTCGCCGGTGAACTCGATGCGTGGCCGCTGCCGTCGGGCGCGATGGAGGCGCTCGTCACCGACCGCCTCCGCTGGTACTCGTGGACCGACGAAACGTCGACCGGCTGGACCCTCCGCCTTGCCATTGAAGACACAGAGCGCGGCGTCGCGTACGCGGTCACTGCCTCCGACTGGACGTAGGACTCGTGTGAGGTGGCGGGGATGTGAACCCGCGCGCGAAACGGGGGCCGCCCGAAGGCGGCCCCCGCTTCAGCTCGAGGCCGTTGCCAGCCCCGGGGTCTTACACCGGCACGCCGGGAACCGGCGGCAGTGCGTCGGTGATCTGCGTGAGCAGGTCATTGACGGTCGGGTTGCCGGTGACCTGGTTGACAGCATCCTGGACCGCGGCGTTGATCTGAGCCATAAGTGCCTGAACCTCAGGCGACTGCGGGTCCCAGATCGGGATGTCCCCGAAGCCGATGGGCAGCGGGTTGTTGTAGATAGCCACACCAGCGCCGAGCAGGAAGTCGACGGTGAGGCAGCCGACGCCCGTGACCGGGGTCTCGCTGGCCGACCAGGTAGCCGTACCGATGAAGTCCATCGTGCGGGCGACCGTGGTGTGGGCCGGCGTGCTGAGGAACGGCTCAACCCAGATCGGATAGCCGTTGGGCTCGTCGGCTGCGGTGTCGACACCGATGACCGCAGTCGAGGTATTGACCAGGGCCGGCGCAGTACCGACGAAGTCACCCTCGATGTGGTAGATCGGCCCACCGACCAGTGCGCCAGCGGGGCCCACCCGAGGAACCTCGGGCAGCAGGTCGGACTTCTCGACGGTGTAGCCGGCGTCAGCCAGATGCGTGTAGCGATCCGGTGCCGCGGTGGTCGGGCTGGAGTCACCAACGTTGGTGGCGCAGACCGGTCCGCCCAGTGCGGCGTAGATGTTCAGGATCAGGCCGGCCTGGGCCGAGTAATCGCTGACGATCTGAACGCCCGCCTTGGCCTTCTTGGGATCAATCTGGAGACCGTTGAGGAGGCTCAGCTTGACCTCTGCGGTACCCGTGCGCACCCGAACCGTCGTGGCCAGGATGTGGAACAGGTCGATGCCCTGCGCCGCAGCCTGCCCGGCCAGTTGGTTCAGGAGGTTCTTGTAGAACGCATCGGTAGCGGTACCGAGCGACACTTGCACTCTGGTCTGCTTGCCGATTCGTACGTAGGCGACGTAGGCCAGCGTGTCGAGGTCGAAGACGCCCTTGATCTCCTGGCCAACGCCTGTCGTCGGGTTCACCGCGTTGCTGTTGATGATCATCAGACGCGGCTTGCACCCGGCCGACGGCTCACAGCCACCAACCGCGGCGGCGGGGAGACACGACGTCGGGTCGTCCGCGCACCCGGCCGGATCGGTCGGGAGGAGATAGAACGTGCCTGCGGGCAGCGTGTAGAACTGCTGCGTCTTGGGCGTGCCGTTGACGATGGCGCCGGTTGCCTGCGGGAAGCCAGGCGTGGCGGCAATGATCGGCTGGAACTCGCGCGGCGTGATGTTGACGTTGATCCCACCGTTGTTGAACACGTCGGTGAAGACGCGCTGCCACGGGCGGTACTCGAACGTCTGCGTCTCAGTGACGAGACCCGCAACCGCGGCGGCGTTCGTACCGGGAACAGCCGTAGCGATCGTGCACGCGCCCGTACCCTGCTTGGTCATGTTCTGCGACGTGGTGACAACCGTGTAGATACCGGCGGGCTGGCCGGCCAGGTTCACCGTGTTCACCCACGGACGCGTCTGCGTCAGGTTGTTCGGCGAAGCCGCCGGGACGCCGCCGCGGTAGTTCGTCGCGCTGGGCGCCGGCTGCGGCGTAACCACCGGGTAGCCGCCGATGGCGCCGGCGATGCTGGCGTCGATGACGGGGCTCAGGGTGTTGAGCAGCGTGATCGCACCCGGGCCAGTGACCTTCAGGCCCGTGCGCGGGGTGTTGTTGCCCGTGCCTGCGGTACCGATCGCGCCGGTGTCGCCGCGGCAGCCGAGGCCGAGGCCCGAGGTCACCGGAGCGGTGACGGCCCAGTTGGCGGTCGCGGTGCTGCGGTTGAACATCCGCGCCAGCGGGTTGGTCGTGATGGTGACGGAGGTGTCGCGCACCACGGGAGGGCTTCCCGCGTACGTCGGGGTAATGGTGCTGGTCGCTGCGCTGGCGATGCCAGCACAGATCGCACCGGCCAGGCCGACGGCAGAGACGATCGAGATCGCCTTCTTCCAGCCTGTGCGTGCTTTGACGGGACGCCAGGACATGTGTCCTGACGCAGATTCGTAGTTCAACGTGCCTCCCCGGGGTGAACGGCAGGTGTGCCGCAGTTAACAAGTCAGGTAACGCGTGTGATTGGTGTTGCTTACGGGTCACACGGAGTTTTTTTCGTGTGATTTGCGACGATTTGGCCGAGTTTGGACGGATCTCCCCGCACCTGTACCCAAACATTCGCCCCAGCTGGCTACAAATCCTCTTGTCCACAACCTACTGCGGTCAGTCCAGCGTGCCTAGCACCCTCGTCGTATAGCCGTTGGTGAACCGGCCCTCGGGGTCCAATCGGCGCCTGACGGCCTGGAACGTGTCCCACTCCGCATAGCGAGGCGCCAGCGTTTCGGCGGTCTGGAAATGGAGTTTTCCCCAATGCGGGCGGCCGTCGAGCGAGTCCATGATCGCCTCGACGCCGCGGAAGTACGGCTCGTGCGCCATGCCCTTGTAGACGTGCACGGCCAGATACCCCGTCGGTCGCCCCGATGCCGTCGACAACGGGATGTCGTCGGGTGCGGTGAACCGCACCTCGACCGGGAAGCCGATCTGGAAACCCCGATCGTCGATGAGCGACCGGATGCGATTGAGCGCTTCGGGCACCGCGGCCCGCGGCACGGCGTACTCCATCTCCAGGAACTTCACGAAGCGCGGGCTGGCGAAGATCTTGTGGCTCGGCGCGACGTACTCCGTCGTGCCCGAGCTGGGAACGAGGCGCTGCAAGCGAGGGATGAGCTTGGGTCGCATGCGCCCGACCCGGTTGACGAGGCCGAACGCGACGTTCTCCAAAAGGATCTTCTCCTTGAAGAACTTCCAGCGGCTCATCCCCCCGACGGGGTCGTCGGTGCGGTTGTTGCGCTTGGTCAGCGCCCAGCCGGTGTGGGGAACCCAGAAGAACTCGAAGTGGTCGTTGCCGTCGACGTAACTGTCGAGATCGGCCAGCACGGCATCGACGCGCATCGGCTCCTCGATCGCGTGCAGCCTGAAGGCGGGGACGCATTGCAACGTCACCGTCGAGATCAGCCCGAGCGCGCCCACGCCGACGCGCGCGGCGTGGAAGACCTCGCTCTCCTCGTCGGCCGAGCAGCTCACGATTGAGCCGTCGCCGGTGACGATCGACATCCCGACGACCTGGCCGGCGATGCCGGTGAGCTGGGCGCCGGTGCCATGGGTGGCCGTCGAGATCGCGCCCGAGATCGACTGGTACGCGATGTCGCCCAGGTTCGGCATGGCCATGCCGAGCGCGAAGAGCTGTTCGTTGAGCGCGGCAATCGAGATGCCGGACTGCACCGTGACCTGGTTGCGCTCGCGGTCGACGTCGAGGATCGCGCCATACCGATCGAGCTTCAGCTGTACGCCGTCGGTCAATGCCGCGTCGGTGAAGCTGTGCCCGGCGCCGACCGCCTTCACGCGGCGACCGGCGGCGGCGGCCTGTTTCACGACCGCGGCAAGCTCGTCCTGGCTGGCCGGGCGCTCGACGGCGACCGGCTCACATCGTTGGTTCCCGGCCCAGTTCTTCCAGGCCACGGAACTAGCTCCTCGCCTTCAGGGCCTCGATCAGCTTGGGCAGGACCTTGTGCACGTCGCCCACTACGCCGAGGTCGGCGATCGAGAAGATCGGCGCCTCCTGGTCCTTGTTGATGGCGATGATGTTCTTGGCGCCCTTCATACCGACCATGTGTTGCGTAGCGCCGGAGATGCCGCACGCGATGTAGACGGTGGGCTTCACCGTCTTGCCGGTCTGGCCAACTTGGTAGGAGTAGGGCACCCAGCCGGCGTCGACGATGGCGCGGGACGCACCCGGCGCCGCCTTCAGGAGCTTGGCCAGCTCCTCGATCATCGAGTACTTCTCGGCTTCGCCCAGGCCGCGCCCGCCCGAGACGACGACCGCCGCCTCGTCGAGCTTCGGTCCCTCGTGCGCCTCGACGTGACGGTTCTCGATGACCGCGGCGAACGTGACGCCGGGGTCCGACACGTTGTGGTTGACGACTTCGGGCGCGCCGCCGCCGCTCGGCTCGGCCGCGAACGACTTGGGCCGCACGACGAAGATGTACGGCGAACCGCCGGTGAACTCGGCCTTGACGATCTGCGAGCCACCGAAGATGGCGTGCTCGGACACAGGCCCGCTCGCGCCGTCGGAGAAGCCGACCACGTTGGTCAGCACCGGCTTGTCGATCTTCACGGACAGCCGACCGGCAATGTCGCGGCCGTCATACGTCATGCCGACGAGAAGAGCATCGGGCCCGTCGCCCGCCTGCACGAGCTCGGCGATCGCGGTCGCGACCGGCGCACCGGGGAGTGACTGCCCGATGTCGATGTTGTGCACCTTGGTGACGCCGTAGTTGCCGAGCTCGGCCGCGTACGCGTCGATGTCGGGGCTCCACGCGACGGCCTCGACCGTCGTGCCCAACGACCGTGCCTCGGTGAGCAGCTCGAGGACGATCGGCAGCGGCTTGCCTTCGAAGGCTTCCGCCAACACCCACACCTTGTTCAATGCCATCGGGCTCAAATCACTTTCAGTTGGTCGAGGAAGGCGACGATGCGCTCGTGCGCGTCGCCTTCGTCCTGCACGATCTCGCCGGCCTTGCGCTCTTCGGCGGCGGCCACATCGGTGATCTGTTGGCCGGCGCCGGCCTGGCCGACTTGCGAGGCCTCGAGCCCGAGGTCGCCGACCTTCAGCTCGTCAACCGGCTTGTTCTTGGCCGCCATGATCCCCTTGAACGACGGGTACCGCGGCTCGACGACGCCGGCGGTGACGGTGACGAGCGCCGGCAGCGGGCTGGTGACCTCGTCGTAGCCCGCCTCGGTCTGCCGCTGCACCTTGACGGTGGAACCGTCGATCTCGATGTGCTTGGCGAAGGTGATCGACGGGAGGCCGAGCAGCTCGGCCACCTGGACCGGCGTCGTGCCGGTGTAGCCGTCGGTCGACTCGGTGGCCGCGAGGATGAGGTCGGGCTCGGCCCGCTTGATCGCCGCCGCGAGCACGCGTGCCGTGCCCAGCGCGTCGGAGCCCTTGAGGGCGTCGTCGCTCACGAGGATCGCCTTGGCGGCACCCATGGCCAGCGCGGTGCGCAGGCCACTCGTTTCGCCGTTGGGCGCCATCGACACCAGGGTGACCTCGCCGGAACCGGCGGTGCCGACGAGCTGGAGCGCCATCTCGACGCCGTACATGTCGGAGTCGTCGATAACGAGCTTGCCCTCGCGGACGAGTGTGTGGGTGGTCGGATCGAGCTGCCCGGGTGTGGCCGGGTCGGGAATCTGCTTCACGCATACAACGACGTTCATGGCGAGGGATTCTGCTTTACCAGCGCTGTCTCCACCAACCGGGGCGTCAACTAGCGTCCTGCGACACATGGACGAGGTGAAACTCACACTTCCCGCGACGCCGGACTTCCTCCGCCTCGCCCGTGTCACCGCTTCGGGCGTGGCCAGCCGGATGGGCTTCACCGTCGACGAGGTCGAGGACCTGCGCCTAGCGATCGACGAGCTGTGCTTCGCCCTCACAGGAAGCCCACCGCCGCCCGGCACCGTCGAGCTCACCTACAGCCTCGACGGCGCCTCGCTGCGCGTCGAGGGCGTGGGCCACTTCAACGGCCACGCCACGCTGCCCCTCACGCTGACCGACCTCTCCGAGCGAATCCTGGAGGCGCTCGTCGACGAGCACGAGCTTCTGGAAACCGACGGCGTACCTAGCTTCCGGCTCGTCAAGAACCGTCAGTCGACGGCGTGAAGTTCGATGCCGAACAGCGGGCGGAGCTACGGCGCATGCTCGCCGAGTTCGCCGAGTCGCGGGATGCGTCGCTGCGTGATCGGGTCGTCGAGGCGCATCTCGGACTGGCCGAGTACCTCGCCCGGCGGTTCAGCAACCGCGGCGAACCACTGGACGACCTCGTGCAGGTGGCGTCGGTCGGCCTGATCAAGGCCGTCGACCGGTTCGATCCAAGCCGCGAAGTCGAGTTCTCGACCTACGCCACCCACACGATCGTCGGCGAGTTGAAGCGACACTTCCGAGACAAAGGCTGGAGCGTGCGGGCGCCCCGGCGCATGCAGGAGCTCTACCTCCGGCTTGGCAACGTGATCAGTGTCCTTAGCCAGGAACTGGGCCGGTCGCCGACGGTGCCCGAACTGGCGACCGAAGCCGGCGTGTCGGAGGAAGAGGTCCTCGAAGCCCTCGAAGCGGGTCAGGCCTACCGCTCGACGTCGATTGACGCGCCAGGGAGCGCCGGCGCGCGCGCGGCCGGCGAGGAAGGCGACACACTCGCCTCCCATCTCGGTGGCCTCGACCCGGAGCTGGTTGAGGCCGAGCGGCGCGCCGAACTGTCACCGCTGATCGCCAGCCTGCCCGAGCGCGAGCAGACGATC
>DASRJI010000111.1:0-22934 GCA_035649535.1 Acidimicrobiales bacterium
TGCCCTGGGGGCGACCGATCACCGGCGCCAGCCGGCCCGCACCGACGCCGACACCGAACAACAAGACCAAGGCGACGAGCATGTACAAGAGCGAAGTGCCGAGTCGCGGGTCGACGATCTTGCCGGGAGCGCCCGGCGACCGACCGAAGGCGGTGTTGAGCCATGCGACTGTCTCGCGCATCACCGTTCCGGAGAACAGGATCGTTACGTGGTCCTTGCCGCTGACCACGACGCGCTTCACGTTCGTCTTGCCGGTCAGTTGCCGCTCCATGTCGACCTGGCGGTGGCGGATGCTCGCGGGGTCCTTCTCGCCGGCGATCAGCAGAACGTTCGCGGGAACCTGCGCGTCATCGATGACGTCGCCACCGGAGACGGGAATCACTGCCTTGACGCGAGCGTCGAGGCTGGCCGACTCAAGGACCGCGCTGGCACCCATCGAGTGGCCGAGGAGGGCGATGCGGTTGCGGTCGACGTACGGAGAGCGATCGGCGTAGTCGAGCGCGGCCTCGATGTCGCTGTGCAGATCGCCGCCGAAGGACTTGGTGTTGGACCCGTGGCCGCGGAAGTCGATGGCGATCACTGCGAAGCCGGCCTTGGCCAGGCTCCGCGAGATCGTGCTCATGATCTGCTGGTCGGCCGAGAACCCGTGGGCGACGATCACGACCGGGGGGCGTTGGCCGAGCGGCGGCGCCAACGGGAACTGGTCATCGTCGTCGAGGCTGCCGGGGACATACAGCGTCGCCGGTGCGCCGTTGCGTAGCGCGGCGAACGTGTGGGGCGGACCGCCCCGTTCCTGGGACCCGAGCCGGCCGACGAGTCCGATGCCGAGGATTACCGCCACCACGAGGACGATCGTGAGCGGCGTCCAACGCCGACTCGGGGCGGCGGTCGGCGTCGGACTCGTGGTCGGGCTGACCGGCGCGGGCGCGACCGCCGGCGCCCTTACCGCCACGGCAGGCGCCGGCGCCTTCTTTGCCGGTGTGGCCTTCTTTGCCGGTGTGGTCTTCTTGGCCGCGGCTTTCTTCGCGGGTTGCTTGCGGGGGGCGGTCTTCGAGGTCGGCGCCATACGCGCAATCTACGGTCAGCTCGGCGCGGCGGGGGGACATTTCGCCCCGCGGTTGCGTTCTGGGCGGATCCGCGCGGCCTGAGCGCGGGTTAATCCGCCCAGAATGTCTACGGGTAGTCGGGGTGGGCGCTGAGCCAGTCACTCAGGGCGCGCATCGACGCTTCGTTCTGCTTGTTGATGAACTTGTAGGTGCGGGCCTCGAACCACTTCCACGGCGCCTTGTCGAGGTGGTACCGCTCTTCGAAATGCAGGCGGGTGTTCTCCGGCCCGAGTGACTCGAGCCGCACTTTGCCGGTCTGGTCCTGGCCCGGCTGCCGGCCGACCATGCGGTACGTGTAGCCCTCGTTCGCCACGACATCGGTGACCAGTTCGATTGCGGTGCCGGTGCGACCGAGCGGCATCCTGTACATCACGCGCCGCAGGAGCCCGTTGCCGCCGGCATCGCCCGGGTGGATCACCTCGACGCCAGTGACCATCGGCGCGTACGACGCCCACCGGTCGTAGTCCTGCATCAGCGTCCAGATCCGCGCCGCGCTGTGCGGCATGTCAAGCGAGTAGCGATGCTCCCGCACCGAGGAACGCCTCCTTCGCGTCGTCGGCCAGACCGGGCACGGAGCGCGCCGCGGCCAGGGCGCGATCAAGCGGTAGGAACGGATGGTCGGACGCGAACAGCACGCGACCTTTGCCGATCGACGAGTTCATGAACGTCACCAGCGCGGGGTCGAGGTACTTGGCCAGGTAGGCCGAGTTCGACAGGTAGAGCGTCGGCCACTTGCGCATGTACGTCATCAGCAGCTCTTCGTACGGATGGCCCATGTGCGCACCGATCACCGTCATCCCCGGAAAGTCGATGAGAACGTCCTCGAGCATCTCGGGGTGCTGACAGCCGGACCGCACTTGCGGCCCGGGGACGCCGATGTTGATCGACACGGGCAACCCCGCCTCGGCGCACGCCGCGTAGACGGGGTAGTAGAGCCGGTGGTTGAGGGGCAACTGCTCGACGAGCGGTGTCACCCGCGCGAACACGAACCGCTCGTGTTGCGCGAGGTCGCGAACACGCGCCGCCATCCGCACCGGACGCGTCGCCTTGTCGACGGTGCCGGCGACGAGGAAGCGGCCGGGATAGTTGTCGGCCACCTTCAGGAGGTCCTCGACCGACGATCCGGAGAGGCCGCCGGTCAACACGCCGACGTCCACACCGCAGCGGTCCATGATCCCGACCAGCTCGTCGGGATCCTCGGGGCGCACGTCCTGGCCGAAGTACTCGCCGCTCATGGCGCGCGCGACCTCGGGCGACAGCAAGTTGACCCAGAGGTCGATGACCGTCACTTACGAAAGCCGTTCGATCACAGTCGCATTTGCCTGACCGCCGCCTTCGCACATGGTCTGGAAGCCGTAGCGGCCGCCGCCGTCCTCGAGCCGGTTGAGCAGCGTCGTCATCAGCCGCACGCCGCTCGCGCCGAGGGGATGGCCGATGGCGATGGCGCCGCCCCAGCCGTTGTACCGCTCCGGCTCGGGCGCGAACTCCTTGGCCCACATCAGCGCGATGGCGGCGAACGCCTCGTTGCATTCGATGGCGTCGAACTCGTCGATCTTCATCCCGCTGCGCTCGAGCAGTTTGCGGGTTACCGGGTTGGGCGCGGAGAGGACGACGACCGCGTCGTCGGCACCGACGGCGAAGTGGGCGAACCGGGCCCGGATCGGGAGGCCGAGGCGCTCGGCCGTGTCGCGGTCGGCGATCACCATGGCGGCGGCGCCGTCGGACACCTGTGACGCGCCACCGGCGGTGATCGCGGGCGTCGTCTCGTCCCACGCCGACGGCAGGGCGGCCAGCCGTTCGAGCGACGTGTCGCGCCGGATGCCCTCGTCGGCCTCCATC
Organism: Acidimicrobiales bacterium; assembly: GCA_035649535.1. GTDB lineage: Bacteria > Actinomycetota > Acidimicrobiia > Acidimicrobiales > JACDEA01 > JACDEA01. The sequence continues at coordinate 2,946 of DASRJI010000111.1, forward strand.
ACCCGCCCGTCGGCCAGGGTGACCGGGATGATCTCGTTCTTGAACTTGCCCTCGTCGGTCGCCGCCGCCGCCCGCTGATGGCTGCGGAGTGAGAACTCGTCCATGTCCTCGCGAGTGATGCCGAAGCGGTCGGCGAGGATCTGGCTGCACTCGAACTGGGTGAGCAGCTTGCCGTCGACCGCTTTCATAAAGCCCTGGCTGAACGGGCCGTCGCCCCCACGCGCGTTCGACGCCAGCGGGACGCGCGACATGACCTCGACGCCGCACGCGATGGCGATGTCGTAGGCGCCGGCCATGACGCCTTGCGCGGCGAAGTGCACCGCCTGCTGGCTCGAGCCGCACTGCCGGTCGACCGTCGTCGCCGGGACGTGTTGCGGAAGGCCGGCGGCGATCCACCCGTTGCGCGTCACGTTCGTCGATTGCTCGCCCACCTGGCTCACGCAACCGCCGACCACGTCGTCGACCAGGCCCGGATCGACACCGCTGCGTTCGACGACACCCTTGAGCGCGATGGCGAGCAGGTCGTTGGGATGGAACGACGCCAGGGATCCGTTGCGCTTGCCGATAGGTGTGCGCACCGCGTCGACGATGACGGCCTCTCTCATGGCGGGCAACACTAGGGCGGTGATCGGACTTTCCGACGAGCACGTCGAGCTAGCCACGACGGTCCGCCGGTGGGCGCAAACGCACTGCCCGCCGTCGCTGGCCCGGTCCTATCTCGACGGCGACGCCGCCGCATTGCCGCCGTTCTGGTCCCAGCTGCCGGACTTGGGCTGGCTCGAGCTCGACTTCCCTGAGCTGGTCGTGGTCGTGGAGGAGTTGGGGCGGGCCATGGCGCCGGGACCGTTCGTCCCGACCGCGATCGCCAACGCCGTCACCGGGCGCGTCTCTCACGAACCCGTCGCCGTCACGCTCGAGGGCACGATCGCGCTGTGCGGCCCGGGCGCCGTCGCCCTCGTCGGGCCGGGCGTCGACACCACGTCGTTCTCCGTTGAGCCGCTGGGCGGCCTCGATCCGACCCGGTCGATCGGACGCGTCGCCGTCGACGTGGACCCGGCCGATGCCCGGGCGCGCGACGGCGCCGCGCTGGTGCTATCTGCGGAAGCGGTTGGCCTCGCCGCCTGGTGCGTTGACACCGCGGCGGCCTACGCCAAAGTTCGCGAGCAGTTTGGGCGCCCGATCGGCCAGTTCCAGGCGGTCAAGCATCGCTGTGCTGACATGCTCGTCGCCCTTGAACTGGCGCGAGGCGCGGTGTGGGATGCGGCGCGGGCGCCGTCCGCGTTCACCGTCGGCGTGGCCGCCGCGCTGGCCACCGCCGCCGCAGTTCAGTGTGCGAACGACTGCATTCAGGTGCTGGGCGGCATCGGCTTCACCTGGGAGCATGACGCGCACCTGTATCTCAAGCGAGCGCTCTCGATCGACGCGCTGCTCGGAGGGAGCGGGCGGTGGAACGCCGCGGTCGCCCGTCGGGCGATGGCCGGTGAGCGGCGCGAGTTGCGGGTCGACCTCGGCCCCGAAGCCGAGCCGTTCCGCGACAGCACGCGCGCGTTCATCGCCACCCTTGAGAAGGGCCGCCGTCGCGCCCAGATGGCCGACGCCGGGTACATCACGCCGCACTGGCCGGCTCCGTGGGGCAAGGACGCCGGGCCGATCGAGCAGCTTGCGATTGCCGAGGAGTTCGCGGCGGCCGGCGTGCGGCCACCTCACCTCCAGGTGGGTGCGTGGGCGCTGCCGACGATCATCGAACACGGCACACCCGGACAACAAGAGCGGTTCATCGGCCCGACCCTGCGCGGCGAGTTGTCCTGGTGCCAGCTGTTCAGCGAGCCCGGGGCTGGGTCCGACCTTGCCGCGCTGAGCACCAAGGCAGCGCGGGCACGTCGTGCCGAAGGCGCGCAAGCCGAAGACGACGGTTGGCTCCTTTCGGGTCAGAAAGTGTGGACATCGATGGCGCAGGACGCGGACTGGGGGATCTGCCTCGCCCGCACGGATAGCGACCGTCCGAAGCACGAAGGCATCACGTGCTTCCTCGTCGACATGAAGTCGCCCGGTGTCGACGTCCGTCCGCTGCGCGAACTGACCGGCGCGTCGCTGTTCAACGAGGTCTTTCTGTCCGACGTGTTCGTCCCCGACGACTGCGTCGTGGGCGCGGTCAACGATGGGTGGCGCGCCGGTCGGACGACGCTGGCGAACGAGCGCGTGTCGATGGGCGCCGGCGCCGGCATCGGGCCGAACGTCGACGCGCTCCTGTCTCTGCTGCCAACTGACGCCGACACCGCGACCCTCGAGCGGGTGGGCGAGGCCGTCGTCGAGTCACAAGCGCTCGCGGTCCTCGGCGTACGGCTCACGCGGCGCGCGTTGGCGGGCGCCGACGCCGGGCCCGAGGCGTCGATCCGCAAGCTGGTCGGCGCCGAGCACGACCAACGCGTGCAGGAGTTGGGCCTGGCGATGCTCGGCCCCGACGGCGCCGCCGTCGACGGCCGCGCCGCGCCGTGGATCAACGGCCTGCTGTGGAGCCGCTGCCTCACCATCGCCGGCGGCACCTCCGACATCCAACGCAACGTCATCGCCGAACGCCTCCTCGGCCTCCCCAAGGACCCTTAAACCAAGTGTCGGTGTCAGGTTGCGGATTCCGTAGCCCTGACACCGACACGTTGGCTGTTAGGCGGCAGGCGCCGCTGGGGGTGCGGGGCGCCACTGCTCGCCGATGCGCTGGCCTTGGGTCTGGTCCATGACCTCGACGGCGCGGTACTTGCCGTCCTCGACGACTGCGGTCACGTGCACGGTGTCGCCGGACTTCACGTCGTCGATGCCGTTGTTGCCGGCGTTGACCATCGTGTTGTCGTTGACGGCGTACGCCTTGGTGTAACCGTCCGCGCTCTTGAGGGTGATCGACGAGGCGCTGACCGCGGTCACCTCACCGACCTGGGTGGCGACGGTCTGGTAGCCGCCGCCATCCTTGGGAGTCACGAACTCGCCGTGGATGCCGCCGCCCATGCCGAAGTGCGGACCACCCGGGCCTGGCTTGCCGGCTATCGCCGTTCCCGCAACGCCCGGAGTGGGTGCCGTTGACGTGCTCGTATCGGTTTGTGCGGCGGCTACGCCGATCCCGCCCAACGTCGCGCCGGCCGCCACGCCGGATGCGACGAGCCAGGCTCGTAGCCGTCGGCCACGCTCTTCCATCGCTCTGCATCTCCTTTCGCACTTCCGAATTTCGGTGTGCAACGACACAGTGCGATTCGCGACTGATCCCCACCTGAGACCACGCTGGTGGGCGTCTGGATTCCGCAGCGGTAACAATCGCGGCCGATGCCCATCCACTACGAGCTTGATGACGAGCACATCGTCACCATCACCATCGACCGTCCCGAGGCGCGCAACTCGCTCGACCTGCATCACTTCGGCGCGCTGGCCAAGGCCTGGCGCGACTTCGGCGACGACCCCGACGCGTGGGTCGCGATCATCACCGGCGTGGGCGACGCGTTCTGCACCGGCGCCGACCTCAAGACGTTCATCCCGCAGGTCACCGAGTTCCAGAAGCAGATCGCGGCGGGCGACGTCACCGAGTTCGAGGGCATATCGCTGCGTGACTCGACCGACGCCGTGTTGCGCAACGTCAAGCTCTACAAGCCGATCGTCGCCGCGGTGAATGGGCACTGCGTGGCCGGCGGCATGGAGATGCTCGGCGGCACCGACATCCGCATCGCCACGCCCGACTCCGGCTTCGGCGTCATGGAGCCCAAGCGCGGACTGTTCGCCGGTGGCGGCACGACGGTGCGGCTGCCGCGGCAACTCGCGTTCCCTGCGGCTATGGAGTTCCTTCTCACCGCCGAGCGGTTCCCCGCGGAACGCGCGCTCGAGCTTGGTCTACTCAATGAGATCGTCCCGCGCGACCAACTCATGGACAAGGCGCGCGACTGGGCCCGCCGGATCACTGCCAACGCGCCGATCGCAGTTCAGGCGACCAAGGAGAGCGTGATCCGCAGCCTCGCGGTGACGATGAAGGAGGGCTACAAGATCGAGTCCGAGCTGAGCTCGATGGTGTTCCAGACCGAAGACGCCAAGGAAGGCCCGAAGGCGTTTGCCGAGAAGCGCCCGCCCAATTGGCAGGGCAAGTAGCGGTGGCCGTCGATCCGCGCACGCCTTGTCTCGTCGGCTGGTCACAGCAGACGTGGCGCGACGGCGCGCCCGAACCTCTCGACCAATGGGAGTCCGTCGCCCGCGCCGCGATGAACGGCGCGCCGGTCGACGACCTTCAGATCGTGTACACGCAGAGTTGGAACTACGACGACCCGTGCCAACGCTTGTCGGAGCGGCTGGGCATCTCCCCGCCTCGCACGTTCTACAGCGGGATCGGCGGTTCGACGCCGCAACTCCTCGTCAACAACGCGGCCGAGCGGATCCTGCGCGGTGAGAGTGACGTGGCGTTGATCGCGGGCGCCGAGGCGTTGGCCACCCGTCGCCAACTGAAGAAAGCCGGGGAGAAGCCGCAGTGGTCGCACCCGGACCCCAATCGCCCGGCGTTCCCGTTTCCGGACCCCTTCCACCCAGCCGAGATGGCGCACCAGGTGTGGGAGGCGTGGCTCACCTTCGCCCTGCTCGACATCGCCCGCCGCGGCCGCACCGGCGCCAGCCCCGACGCGTACCGGCAAGCCGAAGGGGAGTTGCTGTCGCCCATGTCGCGCGTGGCCGCCGCCAACCCGTACGCGTGGTTCCCGGTCGAGCGCAGCGCCGCTGAACTTATTACCGCGACCCCCGACAACCGCATGGTCGGGTACCCGTACACGAAGTGGATGATCTCGGTGATGGACGTCGACATGGCCGCCGCGCTCGTCGTCACGAGCCACGAGCGGGCCGACGCGCTGGGCATTCCGGCCGACCAACGCGTGTACCTGCGCGGTTGGGGCTACGCCGAGGACACGCCGTACCTGGCTGAGCGGGCCGATCTGTCGCGCTCCGCGGCCATGGCCGCCGCGTGGGAGCAGTGCGGCGCGTCGATCGACGACGTCGCCCACATCGACCTCTACAGCTGCTTTGCCGGCTCGGTGAACTTCGCCCTCGACACGCTGGGCATCGGTCAGGACGACGCCCGGGCGCCGTTCACGGTCACCGGCGGCCTGCCGTTTTCCGGTGGCGCCGGCAGCGACTACATGACGCACTCGATCGCGGGCATGGCCGACGTCCTGCGCGCCGACCCGGGCGCCGTCGGGCTGGTCAGCGGGGTCGGCATGCACATGCAGAAGCACGTGTTCGCCACCTACTCGACCACCCCGGCCGAGGTTGCGCCGCGCGAGCAACTCCCGCGCGTCGCCGCGGCCAAGGCCATCACCGACGTGTACACCGGCTCGGCGACGGTGGGTGCGTACTCGGTCGTGCACGGGCGCGACGGCACTCCCGAGTCGGGCGTCGCGATCTGCGACCTTCCCGACGGCACGCGTTGCTACGCGCGGTTCGAGGACGGGCTCGACGAGGCCGAGCGGGTCGAGCTGGTCGGTCGATCGGTCGAGGTGAAGGCGGACGGCGAGGTCAATCGCTTGTCGTTCTCCCTTTGACCCCGCCGCTCGAACTCCGGTTCGTCCTCTCGGCCCCGGGGATCGCCGGTCTGCCCGACTCGCGCGCCGAGGTTGCGTTCGTCGGCCGGTCCAACGTCGGCAAATCGTCGCTCCTCAACGCGCTGGCCAACCGCAAGGCCCTGGCCCACACATCGAAGACGCCCGGGCGTACGCAACTGCTCAACTTCTTCGAACTCGACGACAGCGGCACCTCGGTCGTCGACTGCCCCGGCTACGGCTACGCGTCGGTTCCCAAGCGCGTGCAGGCGACGTGGCAGGCGATGCTCGAGGGCTACTTCCTCGAGCGGGCGCCGCTGCGCATGATCCTCGTGCTCGTCGACGGCGAGATCGGTCCCACCAAGCTCGACGTCCAGATGCTCGAGTGGCTGCGCGCCAACGAGCTGCCCTTTACCGTCATTGCGTCGAAGCACGACAAGGTGAAGGCCTCCCAGCGTGAGAAGCGCAAGGTCGAGCTGGCCGAGGGGTGCGCGGTGGACCCGGGCGACGTGGTGTGGGTGAGCGCGGCCAAGAACACCGGCGTCGACACCCTGCGCGGCCGCGTACGCGGCTGGCTGTCAGCCGGCTGACGGCAGCGCCGGCCGCGGCTGCATGCCGGCTGCCGCGTAGATGTCGTCGATCACGCGCATGTTCGCCACGGCGGTCGACGGCGGGGTGAGAATCGGTTCGTTGCGCAACACCGCACCCGTGAACGCGCGCAGCTGGCAGGTGTACGTGCCCTCGCCGCCGATCTTCTCGCGACGCCCGTTGACCTTGAACCGGGAGAAGACCTGGGGCGCGAACGGGTTGAGGACGCGGATCTCGCCCTTGTCGCCCACGACGCGCGCCGAGACGTCGACGATCCGAGCCGAGAGCATCCCGGTTGTGATGCGTCCGGTCGCGCCGCTGTCGAATCGGAACTCCGCTTGCATCCACCGGTCCACGCCTGGCGACCGTTCTTTGGCGCGCGCCGAAACGACGGTGGGCTCGCTGCCGCCGAGGGTGCGCAACAGATGGACGGCGTAGCAACCGGCGTCCATCAGCGAGCCACCGGCCAGCGCGAGCTGCCAGCGGATGTCCTTGCGCGACGGGAGCGGGAAGCACATCGCGGTGCGGATGTGTTGGACGCGGCCGACCGCGCCGTCGGCGATCAGCTCCAGCATGCGCGCAACCGTCGCGTGGTAGCGGTAGTGGAACGCCTCCATGACGACGAGGTTGGGCGCGGCATCGGCCGCCGCCTTCACCTGCTCGGCCTCGGCGGCGTTCGACGTGAACGGCTTCTCGCACAGGACGTGCTTCCCGGCGGCGATGGCCTTCAACGTCCACGGTCCGTGATGACTGTTCGGCAGGGGGTTGTAGATCGCGTCGACATCGGGGTCGTTGATGATGTCGTCGTACGACCCGTGCACCCTCTCGATGCCGTGCTTGTTCGCAAAGGCGCGGGCGCGGTCGACGTCACGCGCCGCGACCGCCGTCACCACCGCGTCGTCGACGATGCGCGCCGGCTTGGTCAGGGCGTTGGGCGTGATGCGGGCGGCACCCAGGGTGCCGATGCGAACAGGCCCCGTCACGCGGCTTCGCGCTCTAGCTCTTGGCGGGCGGCGTAGACCGCGAAGGCACCGGCGGCGATGCAGAGGAACACCGGCGTCCACTGGAGCGCGCCGATCTTGTCCTCACCGAAGTACGGGTTGGTCACCGGCGTGTGCCACGGCGACACGTGGTACAGCAGAAACCCGATGGCGACGATGGCGCCGGTAGCGCCTATCAGCGGGGCGGCCCACTCGCGATTGCGGACCGCACCGACGATCCCGACGATCGAGGCCACGACCAGGGCGGCGCCGACGATCGCACCGACGTAGCCCTCACTGCTGGTCTCGGCCGGGATGGCGCCGTGAATCACCTGAATGACGAGCAGGGCGGTCGCGGCGGCGGTCAGGCGGGAGTTCATGACTTGAGCCTACGGAGCGCGATCGCCGCGCTCCCGGCAATTGCCGCGGCCGCAACTGCGCCGTGGTCGTCCCGTCCGGTCACTGCCAGCACGTCGTGCGCGGCCGCCGTGCGGAGGCCAACCCACTGCCGCGCGTTGCGCAGCGCGGTCGCCATGATCGTGAGCGTCGGGTTGTGCGACCCGGACGTCGGGAACACGCTGCCGTCGGACACCACGACGTTGTCGAGGCCGTGCACCCGACCGATGGCGTCGGTTACCGACGTGGCCGGGTCGGTCCCCATCCGCATGCCGCCCATGATGTGTTTGCCGTCGGGCACGTCCCCAGCCGCCACCGGGTAGAGATCCGACGACACCTCGGGGATAGCGAAGCCGACATCGGCGCCCGACGCCTTGATCAGCGCAGTCAGCAACGGGATGAACGTGGTCTGCGACACGATCTCGTGCTGGTGCGGCGCGTACGTGATGCGGGCGACGGGTACGCCGCGGTAGTCCTTTACGGCGGGATCCAAGTCGACGGTGTTGGTGGCCTGGGGCATGTCTTCGGAGATCATCTCGATGCCGGCGAGCCGGTCGCGCAAGATCGATGCGCGCATCAACTGCTTGAGCGGCGTCCCGAACGGCTTCACGCCGCTGAGCGCGGTGCTCAGGATGAACCGGTAGTAGCTGGCCTCGGCGATCGGGTCTTGTGAACCGCCGAGCTCGAGCACGCCACCCCGCACGTAGGGGAGCCCGGCGGCCGCCGCCGCCAGCTTGGCCGCCGGGTACTCGGGATCGGCGAAGTCGTCGACGGCATGGCTCGTCGACCGGCCGCGGTACGCGTGGATCCGCTCGGTCAGGTAGACGCCGAACCCGGCGGTGAACCAGTGGAACATGAGGTGGCGGCCGATCTGGTCGTGAGGGTTCGGCAGCCGCGACAACAGGGCGAGGCGGATCGTCTCGATCGTCGACCCGGCCATGACGACGAGGTCGGCCGGTTCGGTGTGGCTGGCGCCGGTGTTGTCGACGAGCACCACGCCGGTGGCGCGGCGGCCGCTCCAGACGACGCGGGACGCGAACGTCTCGGGCCGCACTTCGGCGCCGGCGATGACGGCACGGCGCAGCGGCGCCAGCGCACCGACCCGGGCGTGGATGGGGCAGCCGTAGTGGCTGCAGAAGCCACAGTCGTTGCACGCCGGGCGGCCCTGGTAGGGCTGCGACGTGATCGCCATCGGTACCGGGAACGGATGTAGCCCGAGCGTCTGCGCGCCACCGGCGAGCCGCACCGAGCTGTACTGCGGCGCGCCAGGCGGCATCGGCAGTTGCTTCGTGCGCGGCGCGTGGGCGCGGGTCGGCGACGTGGGGAGCAGGTTGACGTCGCCCTGCACGCCGATCAGGCTCTCGATCTCGTCGTAGAACGGCGCGATCTCCCCGTAGCTGAACGGCCAGTCGGTGACGCTGGCGTTGGGCATCGGCCCCAGCAGCGAGAGCTTCTTGAAGTCGATGTCCCAGAAGCGCGGCGTCTTGGCGTCCCAGTGCGTCGTGCCGCCGCCGACGGTCGACGGGAGGTGGTTCACGTTCCCGACGACGCGGTTGGCCTCGCTGGCGGTGCGCCGGAATGAACGGGGCTCGAGATCGACGTCGGGGTCCTCGAAGTAGCGCGACGCGCTCGACTTCAACTCGTCGTTGGAGAACGCCGTCGCCGGCGTGGGCGATCGTAAGTCGCCGAAGTAGTTGCGGCCCTTCTCGACGATGAGCACGTCCCATCCGCCTTCGGCCAGGACCATGGCGGCCGTGGAACCGCCGGCGCCGCTGCCGATGACGATGGCCCGGCTGCTCACTGGTCGCCGAGCACTTGGAGGACTTGGGCGACGACGCCCGTCGGATCGATGACGTCGGGTCCGTCGCTCGCGCTCACCTCGGCCCGGGTGTAGCCGCGCGGCATCGACGGGCCCGGGAACTTGATCTCGGTCCAGCCCGAGCGGTTGGTGTTGCCGCCGTAGACGGGGTCGCTGTAGGTGCCTTCGATGGCGTGGGTGTAGAGAATCTCGAGGAAGCCGGCGGCCCGATCGTCGAGGAGGAACTGGTCCTTGTCGAGCGCCGACGCGGTGGAGAAGTCGCCGCCGGCGATCGAGTCGAGGACCACGACGCCATCGCGATACGCCTTCTTGAGCGCGGCGATGCGCGTCTCCCAGGCCCGGCGCTGCTGGGTCGACAACGCGACGAACTGGCCGGCACCGGTGCCGTACGGCCCGCCGGCGTAGATGTGCTCGGGATGGTGGTCGAGGGCGCTCAACAGCACGTCGATGAACCGGGTGACGTTGGCCTCGCGCGCGCCGGGGTGGCCCATCTCCAAGGGGTCATCCAGCGGTCCGGGAATGATGCGGGCCGTCGCTTCGCGCACCACGGCGGCTTGGTGGGCGGTGAAGAAGGCGAAGGTCTCGGTGGCGGCCTGCGCGGCGCGCTCCCACGCCGGCAGCGGCACGAGCCGAGCCAGCGGTAACAGGCTTACGCCCTTCAGGAAATCGCGGCGGGACAGCAAGGGGTGGAAGTATGCCGCCGTGGACCGGCCGACCGCATTGGTGACCGCCCCGTTCCGGGGTGAAGGACTCGAGAGCTTGCGCGACGTCGCCGACGTCGTGCTCGACCCGTGGATCGATCACAACCCGATGCGGCTCTACAACGCCGAACAGTTGGCCGAGCGCATCACCGCCGAAGGCGCCTCGATCGTCGTGTGCGAGGCCGACGTGTGCGCCGGACCCGTCTTCGACCTGCCGCTCATTGCCATCGGTTCGACGCGGGGCGATCCGACCAACGTCGACATCCCGGCGGCGACGGCGGCGCGTGTTCCGGTCCTGCATGCGCCGGGCCGCAACGCCGACGGAGTCGCGGAGTTGACGCTCGCCCTGTTGCTGGCCGCGTCTCGCCACCTGCTGCCGGCCGACGACGACGTGCGGGCCGCCGACGTGTTCAAGGACGGGACGATCCCGTACCAGCGCTACCGGGCGTGGGAACTCCAGGGTCGGACCGCCGGGCTCGTCGGCCTCGGCGCAGTCGGGCGAGCCTTCCGGTGGCGCCTCGAAGGCCTTGGGATGAACGTCCTCGCCTATGACCCGTACGCCGATGACGCCAACGCGTCACTCGACGAGGTCCTCGAACAGGCCGACGTCATCTCGCTCCACGCCGCGGTCACGCCCGAGACCGCCGGCATGATCGGTGCCGACGCCTTCGCCCGCATGAAGGACGGCGTGGTGTTCGTCAACGCCGCGCGCGAAGCGCTGCACGACCGGGCGGCGCTCACCGCCGCGCTCGAGTCCGGCAAGGTCGCCGCCGCCGGTCTCGACCATTTCACCGGCGAGATGCTGGCGACCGACGATCCGTTGGTCGCCCTACCGAACGTCGTCCTCACCCCGCACATCGGCGGCGCGACGTACAACACCGAAGAGAACCACTCGCGCATGATCGCCGACGACCTCGCCCGCCTCCTCGCCGGCGATCGCCCGCTTCACATCGCCAACCCGGAGGTATTGCAGTGAAGGAAGAAGTGCTGGAGACGGCCAAGTCGTTGATGGCGCAGGGGTTGGTCGCCGGGACCGAGGGCAACGTGTCGGCCCGGATGGAGGACGGCAACGTCTGCATCACCCCGTCGTCGCTCAATTACGAAGTGATGACGCTCGAGGATCTCGTCGTGATGGATCCCGACGGCAACGTGGTCGAGGGCACGCGCGGACCGTCTTCGGAGAAGGCCGTGCACCTCGCGTGTTACAAGGCGTTTCCCGAGGTCGGCTCGGTGATCCACTCGCACCCGATCAACGCCAGCGTGTTCGCGGTGGCGCGCCAGCCGCTGCCGGCGGCGATCGAGGAGTCGGTCGTGTTCATCGGCGGCGACATCCCAATCTGCGACTTCAAGACCACAGGTACCGACGAGTTGGGCGACGAAGCGGTGCGGTGCCTCGCCGATCGCAGCGCCGCGCTCCTCGCCAATCACGGGCTGGTCGCCATCGGCGCCGATCCCTACAGCGCGATGCGCGTGACCGCCCTCGTGGAGAAGGTCGCCCAGATCGTCATCGGCGCCCGCAACATCGGCGGCGAAGTGCTCGTCCCCGAGGACGTCAAAGCCAACTTCCACGAGGTCTACAAGATGCTGCGCCCGCACCGCCTCCCCTAAGGGGAGGGACTACTCGCGGCCGCGGGGACGGAGCGGCCGTTCGCGTGCGCGCAGCGGCTCCTTGCGCGGGACGCGCGCCGGAGGCTCGTCGTCCATCAGCGGCGGCGCCGGCGATGCCGGAGCCGAAGCGGCGGGCGGTGGCGCGGCCTCCGGGCCGCCGCCGCCCTTTTGCTTCTTGAGCACCAAGGTGCCGCCGTCCTTGATCACGGTGTAGATGATCATGCCGACGCCGCCGCCGAGCAGGACCGCCAGAACGAAGCGTGGCGCCTCGATCATGCGGTTGCCGATTACTGCGTTGAAGACGAAGTACGCGACGACCAGCCCGACGATCGCACCGACCGCGGTGAGTACCCGTTGTTGCCCCTTGGAGACGCCGTCCATCCCCATCACCGTAGGTCGAACGCAACCTTGATCGCGCCCGACCCGCCCTGATCGCTCACTGCGGCGAACGCTTCGCGCCAATCGTCCAGGCGAAACGTGTGCGTGAGCATGGCGCTCAAGTCGATCCGCCCGGCTGTCACCAAGTCGAGATAGTGCGCCAGCCCGTGTTGGCGGTGGCCCTCGACCTCCTCGATGCCGAATGCGTTGGAGCCGACGATGCGCACTTCCTTGAAGTACAGCGGCGTCCATTCGAACCGACCGGGCGGATTGACGCCCATCTGCACGACGCTGCCCCGCGCCCGCACCACGCGCAGCCCGACTTCGGTGGTGTCGGGAGCGCCGATGGTGTCGTAGACGACGTCGACGTGCCCGGGGTGAGTGAAGGGAAGGCCGGTCCACGGCCGGCGGAGCACGCCGCCCGACCACTCGGCCACGCCCACGACGACGTCCTCGAGCGGCTCGTGCTCGATCACCGTCGCGCCGAGTTGCTCGGCCAGGGCGCGCTGCGCGGGGAAGCGGGCGATGGCCAGCACGTCGCACGACGGGTATAGGGCGCGCAGGATGGCGATCGCGCTCAAGCCGAGCGCGCCGGCGCCGTAGATCACGGCCCGGCCTTCGGGACCGGGCGGATTGCGCGTGATGGCGTGGAGGGCGACCGAGAACGGGTCGGCGAGCACCGCGACCTCGTCGGGAATGGAGGCCGGCACGGGGATGAGCATGGAGCGGTGGGCGGGGACCAGCTCGCCGAAGCCGCCGGGCGCGTCGGCCGAGTTGCCGACGTGGATACCGGGCTGGATGTTGCCCTCGGTGAAGTGCCAGCAGAGGTTGACGTCGCCCGCCGCGCACGCCGGGCAGATTGGATCGATGCCGCGGGGCGCGCAGGACAACCACGGGTTGAGGACGTACCGGGCGCCGTCGCCGTCACTGTCGACCGTGCCGACAACTTCGTGGCCCAGCACCTGCGGGAACGAGATCAGCGCGGTCATGGCGTTGTCGGTCGGGTCGCCGTCGCCGAAGTCCATGAGGATCTGCTTGGAGTCCGACCCGCAGATGCCGGTGAGCCGCGTGTTGAGGAGCACCCAGTCGTCGCCCGGCAGCTTCGGGTCCTCCATCTCGACGAGGTCGAGCGGCAGCGTCGTGTCTGCTCCAGCTGTTCCAAACAAGAGAGCTCTCATGTTTGTACCGCACCCTTCATCTCCCGGTCGGCTCCGTCTCCGCCTGCGCCTCCCTCATATCTCGCCTCGCACCCACTGCGCTTGCATGGCGATGAAGCCGTCGATGTCGTTCTGCTTCATGTCGACGACCGCCTTCATGTCGGGCACGTACGTCTCGAACGAGTTGCCGTCGATGGCGTCGATGATCGCTTGGGCGACCTCGCTCGGCGGCGCCTTGTCGCCCTCATAAACCGGTTCGTTGTTGCCCGGCACGTCCCAGATCTCGGTGTCGATCGCGCCCGGTGTGATGAGCCGGATCCGGATCGGCGTGCCGTCGAGGTCGACGGCGGCCGCCTCCGACCACCCCGTGAGGGCGAACTTGCTCGCCGCGTAGGCCGACTCCTGGTAGTTGCCGAGCCGCCCGGCCAACGACGACACGTTGACGATCGTCCCGCCCCCGCGCTCGACCATCCGTGGCAGAACGGCCAGCGCCATCCGCACCGGTGAGTGGAAGTTGATGCGCATGGTCTCCTCGAGTTCGTCGGCGCTCAGCTCGAGGACTTTGCGGCGCTTCGGGATGGCGGCGTTGTTGACCAGCACGTCGAGACCACCGAACGCGTCCCAGGCCTCGGCGACGACCTGCTCGGCGGCGTCGAGGTCGCCCAGGTCGACGGCCCACATGCGAGCCGTCGCACCGCAGTCGGCCAGCACGGCTTCGAGGCGATCCTTCCGGCGGGCGACGATGCCGACGACGTCGCCCCGCGCCGCCAGCATGCGAGCCAGGTCGGCGCCGATGCCCGAGGACGCTCCCGTGACGAGGACATTCATAGAAGCCGTAGCTTTGCCGACGTGGCCGTCACTGTTGGTATTGACATCGGGACCACGTCGGTCAAGGCCGTGGCCGCCGACGAGGACGGCACCGTCGTCGCCCGCACGCGCATCCCGCACCGCATTGGCGTTCCCGCGCCCGACCGGCTCGAACACGACGCGAACCGGGCGTGGCGGTGGGGCCCGCGCCGGGCCCTGGCCGGGCTGCATCGACGCGACGTCAAAGCGGTCAGCGTCGTCGCCATGGTGCCGTCGCTGACGGCCGTCAACAAGAACGGCATTCCGCAGACGCCGGGGTTGCTGTACGGCGACCACCGCGGCGCCGGCGCGCCGAGTGAGATCGAAGGGTTCGCGGCATGGGCGGCCGCCGAGTATCCCGACGCCGCCGGCTTATGGCCGGCCCAGGCGGTCGCCAACCACACGCTGGGCGGCGAGGCCGTTGTTGACATGAGCGCGGCGGGCGCGTGCTGGGGCTTGTTCGGTGGCGCGATCGACAGCGCGCTGATCCCGCGCATGGCGGGCATGGGCGAGGCGATCGGCACCGTGCAGGGCAGCGACGCCGTTCTCGACGCCGGCGGTGTCGACGCGGTGGGCGAGCAGCTCGTCGCCGGCGCGCACAACCAAGGTGACGTCCACGTGATGCTGGGCACCACGCTCATCGTGTGGGTGGTGGTGCCCGAACACCGCGAGGTCCCCGGCCTCAACAGCATCCCGCATCTCGGGGTGCCCGGCCTCACGCTGCTCGGTGGCCCGAGCAACGCAGGTGGGTTGTTCCTCAACTGGGTGTCGTCGCTGCTGGGCCGGGGCCGGGCGATCTTCAATCCTGACCACGTGCCGGTGTGGGTGCCCTACCCGCGAGGCGAGCGCTCGCCGATCGATGATCCGTCGCGCCGCGCCGAGCTGCACGGCCTCGACCTAACCCACGGTCCCGCCGGTCTCCGGCGCGCCGCGTACGAAGCATCGGGCTTCGTCGTCCGCCGCTTCATCGACCTGGCCGGCGTGACCGCGACGCGCGTTGTGGCGACCGGCGGCGGCGTGCACGACGGGGAGTGGGTCCAGGCCATCGCCGACGCGACCAACCTGCCGGTCGACGTGACCGCCGTCCCCGAAGGCGCCGCGCTCGGCGCCGCGTGGTTGGCGCGCATGGCCGCAGGGTTGGAGTCCGACATGGGCGCCGCGTCGCGATGGTCAGCGACGGCCCGCACCGTGGCGCCCGACGCGCTGTGGGCCGACGCAATGACCGACCGCTACGAACGGTTCCGTGCGGTAGCGGACTAGCTCGTTAGGCGAAGTGAGCGGCCGCCAAGACAAGTCCGGCGGTGCTCATGGAGGCGGCGACAACACTGATCGCGTTGATCGCGGCCAGGCGCCGCGCCTGCCCGACGACCTCGGCGCGCAGCTCGGCCATCTCGCCCCGCAACTCGCCCCGCAGCTCGGCCATCTCTCCGCGGAGGGCGACGAACTGGGCGTCGACCATCGGCTGGCGGGCGACGTCGGCCCAGCCGATCGGTGGCAGGAGATCCATCATGATCGAGGCCGAATCCGGACCGAGGCTGCGCTCGAGATCGGCGTGCAGCTGACGCCGCTGCGAGTCGGTGATGGACACGCGTGGTCCCCTTGGTTGGCGGTACAGACCGCGGGGAAGCGCACCCGCCAATGATACCGGCCGGGTGTGCGCACTAGTTTCTGACGCCGTGTCAGTTACCGCTCCGATAACCGCGCTGCGCGACGTCGACCTCGATCGGTTCTTCCGGCCCCGCCGTGTTGTCGTGATCGGCGCGTCGGACACCGAACGCAAGCCCAACACTGCGCTGTGGCGCAAGGTCCGCACGTGGGGCGAGGCCCGCGGCGCCGAGGTGTTCCCCGTCAATCCGAACCGGGAGACCATCGACGGCTTGCCGTGCGCGTCGTCGATCCACGAGATCGACGGCGACCTCGACCTCGTCGCCATCCTCGTCGGCGACGTGATGCCGGCGATGCAAGACGTGATCGATCGCAAGGCCGCCTTCGCAGTCATCTTCGCTGCCGGCTTCTCCGAGGTCGGCAAGGAGGGCGAGAAACTCCAGGCGACGCTCGAAACCATGATCGCCGCCGGCGATACGCACGTCCTCGGGCCCAACACCAACCTGAACGCGTTCGAGGTCTACAACGAGTCGCTGCCGGGCAGGCGCCTGGCGCTGATCACCCAGAGCGGACACCAGGGCCGGCCGATCTACCAGGCCCATGAGGAACTCGGTATTGCCATGTCGCACTGGGCGCCGGTCGGCAACGAGGCCGACCTCGAGTTCGCCGACTTCGTGAAGTACTTCGCCGACCAGGACGGCACCGGCGTGATCGCCGCGTACATCGAAGGCTTCAAGGACGGTCGCACGCTGATGCTGGCCGCCGACCACGCGGCCCAGCGCCGCGTGCCGATCGTGTGCGTCAAGGTCGGGCGCACCGACGAGGGCCGCTCGATGGCCAAGGCGCACACCGGCCACCTCACCGGTGCCGACGCGGTGGTCAGTTCGGTGTTTCGCCAGTACGGCATCACGCGCGTTGACGGCCTCGATGAGCTCACCGAGACGTCGGCCCTATTGGCACGCGCCGGCGCGCCGGCTGGTGACGGTGTGTGCGTGTACGCGATCTCGGGCGGCACCGGCGCGCACATGGCCGACCTGTGCGCGGCGGCCGGGCTGCGGCTTCCCGACCTCACCAAGAAGTCGCAGAAGGCGCTGCACGAGTGGATCCCGTCGTACCTGCGGGTGTCGAACCCGGTCGACAACGGCGGCGCACCGTCCGGTGACTGGAGGGGGCGCAAGATCCTCGACGCGATCGTTGCCGATGCCAACGTCGACCTGATCATCTGCCCGATCACCGGCGCGCTGCCGTCGATGGCCAACCAGTTGTGCCGCGATCTAGCCGATGTCTCTGAGCTGACCGACAAGCCGCTCTGTGTGATTTGGGGTTCACCCACGTACGACAGTGAGGCGTACAAGACGTTGCGCGCCGCGCCGAACCTCATCGTGTTCCACACGTTCGGGAACTGCGTGCGGGCGGTGAAGGCGTACCTCGACTACCACAGCTTCCTGGCCCGGTACCGCTCGCCCAAGTTCGCGACCAAGGTGAAGCCCCGCGAACTCGCGGCCGGCGCGCTCGACGAGTTCGAGTCCAAGCAACTCCTTTCGGAGTACGGCATCACGGTGTCGCGCGACATCCTCTGCTCGACGCCGAAGGAGGCGGTCGCCGCGGCCAAGGCGATCGGCTTCCCCGTCGTCGTCAAAGCCTGCTCGGCCAAGGTGCTGCACAAGGCGCGCCTCGGGCTGGTCAAGATCGGGCTCACCACACCGGAGCAGGTGAAGGCGGCGGCCAGCGAGATCCTGCGCCACGCCAAGGTCGACGCCGTCCTCGTGAGCGAGGTCGTCGAGGGCGGCGTCGAGACCGTGATCGGCGTGGCCCAGGACGAGCTGTTCGGCCCGACAGTGATGTTCGGTCTCGGCGGCGTGTTCGTCGAAGTACTGAAGGAGGTGACGTTCCGCGTGCCGCCGTTCTCGAAAGACGAGGCCAAACGGATGGTCACCGAAGTGCGAGGCGCGTCGCTCATCCCGGCGGTGGGCCCGGTCGTCGACGCCATCATGAAAGTGCAGAAGCTCGCCCTCGAATGCGGTGACTCGATCAGCGAGCTCGACGTCAACCCGCTGCTCGCCCGCAAGCGCGACGCCGTCGCCCTCGACGCGTTGGTGGTCGGTCGATGAAGGGAGGCGGAGGCGAAGACGGAGCCGATCCGGGGAACACGGTGTCCGACGAACTCCTCTACAAGTTGGAGAACGGCGTCGGCTGGATCACGCTGAACCGACCCGACGCGCACAACGCGGTGACGCCGGACCAGCGCAACGAGTTGATTGCGTTGCTGGAGGACTGCTCGGCGGACGACGAGGTCCGCTGCATCGTGCTCACCGCGACGGGGAAGGGCTTCTGCACCGGCGCCGACCTGCGCGCCGGTCGCGATCCGAACGCCCCGGTCAAGGAGCGGACGATGGGCGACGTCGCCCGTGTCATCCGGACCGGCGCCCAACGGCTGATCAGCGCCATCCTCGATTGCGAGAAGCCGGTGATCGCCGCGGTCAACGGCACCGCGGCCGGATTGGGCGCGCACCTCGCGCTGGCCGCCGACCTGGTGATCGCCGCCGACTCGGCCCGTTTCATCGAAGTGTTCGTCCGCCGCGGCATCGCGGTCGACGCCGGCGGCGCGTACCTGCTGCCGCGGATGCTCGGCCTGCACAAAGCGAAGGAGCTGGTGTTCTTCGGCGACGACCTCAGCGCGGCCGACGCCGAGCGACTGGGGCTCGTGAACAAGGTCGTACCGCTCGACGAGTTGGAGGCGGCGACCCGCGAGTGGGCCGAGCGTCTGGCCGGCGGGCCGACCAAGGCGTTGGCGATGGACAAATGGTTGCTCAACCGCTCGCTCGACTCCGATCGCCGGACCGCGTTCGACGAGGAGGCGTGGGCCCAAGAGTTGGTGCAGGCCACCGGCGACTCGCGTGAGGGCATGGCCGCCTTCGCCGAACGCCGCCCCACCGAGTTCAAGGGCATCTGATTCGCGACCAGGCCGCGATCGCGGGGATCGGGCAGACCGCGTTCGGCAAGGCGGTCGAGGGGAGCGAGGCCGAGCTGGCGTGCCGGGCAATCCTCGCCGCGCTGGACGACGCGGGCGTGGCCCCCGGTGAGGTCGACGGGCTGTGCTCGTACACGATGGAGGCGACCGAGGAGGTCGACATCGCCCGCAACCTCGGCTTGGGCGACATCACGTTCTTCAGCCAGGTTGGCTACGGCGGCGGCGCCGGGTGCGGCACCGTCGGCCACGCGGCGATGGCCGTCGCCACCGGTCAAGCGCGCACGGTCGTGGCCTGGCGGTCGCGCAAGCGCGGTTCGGGGCAGCGGCCGTGGGCCAGCCGCGTCGGCCGGCTACCCGCGCCGATCGCGTGGACGCGCCCATGGGGGTTGCTGCGTCCCGTCGACGAGATTGCCATGCTCACCCGCCGCTACATGCACGAGTACGGCGCCACGCGCGACCACCTCGCCAACGTCGCCATGAACTGCCGGGCCTACGCCAACCGCAACCCCAACGCAGTGATGCACGACAAGCCGATGACGCGCGACGACTACATGAACGCCCGCTGGATCTCCGAGCCCCTGTGCCTCTTCGACAACTGCCTCGAGACCGACGGCGCCTTGGCCGCGGTGATCACGAGCACCGAGCGAGCGCGCGACCTCAAGCAACCGGTCGTGACGATTCACGCGTTCGGCCAAGGGATCCCGCAACAGCACCAGACGATGACGAACTACTTCAACGACGACCCGCTGATGGGGCCGTCGTACGCGTGCGCGCAGGTGTTGTGGCGCCAAGCCGACGTCACTCCCGCCGACGTCAAGGTGGCCCAGCTGTACGACGCGTTCAGCCCGCTGATCCCGCTGTCGTGGGAGGGCTACGGGTTCTGCGAACGGGGCGAGGGCAAGGACTTCGATCGGGTGCCGTACAACACGAGTGGCAGCGGCCTGTCCGAGGCCTACGTGCACGGGTTCAACCTCATCAACGAGGGCGTCCGCCAGCTGCGGGGCACGTCGACGGGCCAGGTCGACGGTGCCGACGTCGCCCTGGTCACGAGCGGCGAGGGCGTCCCGACCAGCGCGCTCCTCCTCACGAAAGGTCGGTGAGTGGATTGGTCCCCCGGTCGTCTCCGTCTCCGCCTCCGACTCCCTTACTGCCCGACACCGACGACCCGCAGATGGGGCCGTTCTTTGCCGCCGCCGCGGCCGGCGAGCTGCGGATCCAGGCCTGCGCGGAGTGCGGCCGGCTGCGCCATCCGCCCCGGCCGGTCTGCCCGTACTGCCGGTCCTTCTCCAGTGAGTGGCGGCTGATGTCGGGCCGGGGGACGGTCTGGTCCTACGTCATTCCGCACCCGCCGCTCCTGCCTGCCTACGCCGACGTGGCCCCCTACAACGTCG
>DASRJI010000112.1:0-6577 GCA_035649535.1 Acidimicrobiales bacterium
CCTGAAGCGGTGGGACCTGCGCGGTTCCGGTCTTGCCGGCGATCGGGAACGACGCCAGCGGGAAACCGGCGAAGGCCGGGTAGCCGGTGCCCTTCGAGTCGGAGATCGCCAACTGCAAACCCTGGCGGACCGCGTCGCTGCCCGCGGGCAGGGTGATCTGACGGGTCGGAGCCATCGGCAGATCGGCGACCGGCCTGCTCTGGGGATCGAGGACGCGGGCGGCAATGCGCGGCTGAGCAAACAGGCCACCGGTCGCGAACGCGCCGTACGCCGAGCTGAGCTGGAGCGGCGTTATCGCCAGGTCACCCTGGCCGATCGCCAAGTTGACGTTGTCGCCGGTCTGCCAGTTCCCGAACGGGAAGTCCTTGGGCCGCTGCTCGTGGGCGCGCTTCTTGTCGGCCGGCGTCCAGACCCGTCCAGGCTGCTCGCCCAGCAGCGGGATGCCGGTGCGCGAGCCCAGTCCGAACGTACGAGCCATCTCCTGCATGGCGTCGGGCGCCTTGGCGCGCTGGCCCCAGAAAGTCGCGCCGAGTTGGTAGAAGAACACGTCGCTCGACACCGTGAGCGCGCCGGCCAGGTTGACCTTGCCGTACTTCAACCCGCCAGCGTTCCGGTACACGCACTGCTCGCCCAAGCAGTTCTTGATCGTGAACTTGCCCTGGTCGTCGACCGTGGTCCGCGGGTCGATGATGCCCTTGTCCAGCGCGGCGAGCGACGTGAACAGCTTGAACGTCGAACCGGGCGGGTACTGGCCCTGGATCGCCCGGTCGTTGAGCGGGAAGTGATTCTCCTTCTTGCTCATCTCGTCGAACACCGCTTGCTTGATGCCGCCGACGAACACGGTCGGGTCGTACGTCGGGTACGACGCAAGGGCAAGCACCGAGCCGTCGTTGGGGTTGAGGACGACGGCGGCGCCGGCCGGCGCGGTGAACTTCTTGCCGCTGTCGCGGTCGGTGGTGTTGCGCGCCGCCTCAAGGCCCTGGGCGAGCGAGTCCTCGGCGAGCCGTTGCACGCCGGCGTCGATCGTGAGCTGCACGTCGCGGCCCGGCACCGGCCGCTTGGGCGGGCCGAGGGCGACCGGCAGCACGTTGCCGGTCGCGTCGACCGCCAGCTTGGTAACGCCCGGCTCGCCCCGCAGGTACTTCTCGTACGCCCGCTCGACCCCGGCCCGGCCGATCTCGTCGCCCTCGCGGTAGCCGTCCTTCCGCAGCTTCTTGAGCTCGTCGGACGTCACCTGGCCCACGTTGCCGAGCACGTGGGCGGCGAGGGCGCCGTTCGGGTACACCCGCTCGGCCACGCGGGTTACCTCGACACCGGGAAACTCGTCCTGCTGCTCCTTGATCTGGATGGCGACGTCCTTCGTGACGTCGTCGGCGATCGGCACCGGCTTGTACTGGCTGTAGCGCGGGTCGGCCACGCGCTTGTTGACGTCGTCGAGCGACATGTTGAGTAGCGCGGCGACGCGCGTCGTGACATCGGGGTGTTGCGTGACGCTCTGCCGCGGCAGCGACACGACGAAGCGATAGCGGTTGTCGACGAGCACGGCGCCGTTGCGGTCGAGGATGCGACCCCGCGGCGCGGGCTCGTAGACGATCTGGACCTGGTTCTGCTTGGCCGCGGCGAGGAACGTCTTGGAGTCCATCACCTGCAGGTACCAAAGCCGCGAGAACAGCGCAGCGAAGAGCGAGATGACGACGATGCCCAGAACCGACAGCCGAAGGGCGGGCGTCTCTCCCGCATTCATGCGGCGGGCCCCCGCCCCTGCGCTTCGCTCCGGGGACGACCCGCCGCGTGCGGTGGGGTCCCCAACCCCACCGCCTCAAGGCAGTCGCGCGAATGCGACCTCATCTCGCGAAGGCGTGGTGATTGGCGTCGACGGGCCAGGCCCAACCCATGAGGCGGAAGACGGCGATGCTGAGCGGGCCGTTGATGAGGGCGACGCCGATCACGATGATCGGCAGTCCCGGACGGAACAGGTGGGACACGCCGACAACGGCGCCGATCACGACGAAGAGCATCACGCCGACCGCGCTAGCCGCCATCGCGGTGACCGGCCCGATCCACCATGCAGCGCGCAGCACACCGGTGTGCAAGGTCCCGACACCAAAGCCCACAACGCTGTACGTCAGCGCCGACAATCCCATCGGGGTCTGCAAGAAGAGATCGGTCAGCATGCCGGTGAGGAACCCGATGACCGCACCGCGTTCGGACCCGGCGAGCATGCCCGCGGTGATCGGCAGCAGGATCATGGCGTCGGGCCGCACGACACCGAGGCGCATCTCCGACAGCAGCGACGACTGCAGGACGAGCACGAGCAACATCGCGAACGGAACCTTCACGCTCGCGAGGCTGGTCTCGTTCACCGGTTGGCCCCGGGCCAAATGAGCACCTTGACGAACGTGAGGCGCGTGAAGTCGACCATGGGCACCAGGGTCACGCCCTTGCGCTCCGGGCCTTCCTTGTAGCCCTTGCTCTGAATCAACCCGACCGGAATCCCGGGCGGGAAGATGCTCTGCTGCAGGCCGCTCGTGACGACGGGCTCGCCGACGCGGGCCACCGTCGTCCCTTCGAGTAGCTCGACACTGAGACGCCGGCCGGGGCCATTGCCCCGCGCCACGCCCGTGTCGCCGGTGGACGCCAAGCGGATCCCCACATTCGAGTTGGGGTCGGTGACGAGCACGACGACGGCGCGACGGCGCGACACATCGACCACGCGGCCGACGAGGCCGGCGCCGGCGACGACGGGCATCCCGCGCGCCACACCCGACGACGTGCCCTTGTCGAGTTCGGCCGTCAGTTCGAGGCTCGACGCCGAGGTCCCGATCACGCGCGCCGAGATCGTGTCGATGTCACCGATCGACGGGATGTCCTGGAGGTCGCGCAGCGCGTCGGCCTCGCTCTTGTCGGCTCGCGCGCTGACAACCTGGCCGCGCTGCTCGGCCAGCTGCTCGCGGAGGTGGGCGTTCTCGTTCTCGAGGTCGCCGTAGTGGAGGATGCCGTTGATCACGTTGGCGACGGGGTCGAACACCGCGCTGGCCACGGACTGCACCGGCGCGAAGGCGTCACGGGCCGCGCCCTTGATGCTCGTGATCGCGCCGCCCGCGTCGCTGCGGTAGTCGAGCGTGACGACGGTGATCGACGTCAGGATCAGGAGCAGCAGCGTGTAACGGGGACGGCTCGTTCGCCGGTAGACAGCCAACGCCTACTGGCTCCTAGTGATGGCTCGAGGAGATCAGCACCTGCTTGAGGGCCTCGAATTCCTCGAGGCACTGGCCCGCACCAATCGCCACCGAGTGCAGCGGGTTCTTGGCGATCACGATCGGCATGCCAGTTTCGACCTGCAGTCGCGCGTCGAGCCCGTGCAGCAGCGCGCCGCCACCGGTGAGGACGATGCCCTGTTCCATGATGTCGGCGGCCAATTCCGGCGGCGTCTTGTCGAGGGTGACTTTCACGGTGTCAACAATGGCCGACACCGGCTCCTCAATGGCGTCGCGGATCTCGTTGGTGCTGGTGACGATGGTCTTGGGCAGTCCGGTGATCAGGTCGCGGCCGCGGATCTCGGCGTGGATCTCCTCTTCGAGCTGATACGCCGATCCCAGCGCGATCTTGATCTCCTCAGCCGTCCGCTCGCCGAGGGCCAGGCTGTATTCCTTCTTGATGTAGTTGATGATCGAGTCGTCGAGCTCGTCGCCGCCGATACGGATCGACTCCTTGGTGACGATGCCTCCCAGCGAGATCACAGCTACCTCGGTGGTGCCACCGCCGATGTCGACGACCATGTTGCCGGTGGGCTCGTGCACCGGAAGCCCGGCGCCGATCGCGGCAGCCATCGGCTCTTCGATGATGTAGGCCGGCTTGCGGGCGCCGGCGTACTCGGCCGCCTCCTGGACCGCACGCTGCTCGACGCCGGTGATGCCCGACGGCACGCAGATCACCATGCGGGGCTTGGCGAAGCGACGCTGGTGCACGCGGTGGATGAAGTAGCGCAGCATCTTTTCGCAGATCTCGAAGTCGGCGATCACGCCGTCCTTGAGCGGCCGGATGGCCTGGATGTGGCTGGGCGTGCGCCCGATCATGCGCTTGGCCTCGACGCCGACCGCGAGGGGGCGGCCGTCCTTCACATTGACGGCGACGACCGATGGCTCGTTGAGGACGATGCCGCGACCCCGCACGTACACGAGGGTGTTGGCCGTCCCCAGGTCGACCGCCATGTCTCGGCCGAGAAATGAGGAAATAAAGCTGTCTGACACGCGATCTTGGGCCTTCCTAGGTGGAGGCGGGCCACAAGGCTACGGGAGCTTGTGGAAATCCGCCACCTCGACTTGTGGCGCACGTGCCACATGAGCCACACAGGCGCACGTGTCGGTGCCAAAGCAACGGAAACCGCAACCTCACACCGACACGTCGGCGCGCGCTCTAGAGGCTGGGGAAAAAGATCGAAATCTCTCGGGCGGCGGATTCGGGGCCGTCGCTGCCGTGGACGAGGTTTTCGGTCAGCTCGATCGCCAGGTCGCCGCGGATCGTGCCCGGGGCGGCCTCCTTGGGGTTGGTCACGCCCATGAGCGTGCGCACGACCTTGTAGGTGTCCCCCGGCCCTTCCACGACCATCAGGAGCGCAGGGCTGCGCGTGATGAACGCCACGAGGTCGCCGAAGAACGGCTTGCCCTCGTGCTCGGCGTAGTGGCGTCCGGCCGTGTCGGCGTCGATGAGGCGCAGTTCGGCGGCGACGAGCTTGAGCCCCTTGGCCTCGAGCCGGCGGATGATCTCTCCGCTCAGGCCGCGTTCAACGGCGTCGGGCTTGCAGATGACGAGGGTGCGGTCCACGAGCGGGCGAAGCTAGCGGACGAGGAGGCCGCGGGCCGCACCGACGACGTACAGCGAGCCCGTCACCAGCACGAGGTCCTCGGCGTTGGCCGCGGCGAGACCGCGGGCAACCGCCTCGGCGACCGACGGCGCCGCCTCGACATTCGCACCGAGCTGGCGGGCCACGTCGGCCAGTTCGTCGGCGGGAACCGTGCGCGGCGAGGGCGCCGGACAGGTCACGACGTGCGCGGCCTCGCCGACGCGCAGGGCTTGCAGCACTTCAGCCGGATCGCGGCCGCGCAGCAAGCCGACGACGATCACACGCCGGCTCGCGGTGCCGAACTCGGCGTCGAGCGTCGCCACCGACGCGCGCGCGCCTTCGGGGTTCTTCACGCCGTCGATGATCGTGAGCGGGCGGCGGCCGACGACTTCGAGCCGGCCCGGCGCGGTGACATTGGCGAACGCTTCGGCGACGACGTCCTCACTGAGCGGCTCGCCGAAGAACGCTTCGACCGCGGCCAGCGCCGTCGCCGCGTTGGCGCCTTGATGGGCGCCGTGGATCGGTAGGTAGATGTCCGTGTACTCGGCGCCGGGTGTTCGCAATGACAAGAGCCGGCCGCCCAACGCCGCGTCGTTGGCGACGCAGCCGAAATCGCGACCCTGCGTCCACGCCGCCGCCGCCGGCGTGCCCTCGAGGATGTCGCGGACCTCGTCGTCGACCTCGCCCAGCACGAGCGTCGCGCCGGGCTTGACGATGCCGACCTTCTCGGCGGCGACGTGGCGGCGCGACGGTCCGAGGAACTCGGTGTGGTCGAGCCCGATCGACGTAATCACCGCAACGCGGCCGTCGGCGACGTTGGTCGCGTCCCACGTGCCGCCCAAGCCGACTTCGATCACCGCGGCGTCGATCGCTACATCGGCAAACCAGCGGAACGCGGCGGCGGTGAGGAGGTCGAAGCGCGACGCCCGCTCCGGCACCAGAGCTTCGAGTGCGGCGAGCGCCTCGATCTGCTCGGCGAACGCGGCATCCGAGATCGGCTCCTCGTTCCACGCCAGGCGTTCGTTGATCCGTTGCAGATCGGGACTCGTGTACGTGCCGACGGACAGACCCTTGGTCATCAGCAGCCGAGTGACGACACGGGCCGTCGACGTCTTCCCGTTGGTTCCGGTGAGGTGGATCACCTCGTACTGCTTCTGTGGATCGCCCATGAGATCAACGAGGGCGGCGATGCGGTCGAGCGTCGGCGCGCTGGCGCGCGTGCCGGCCACCATCGCCTCGAGGTTGACGTGGTCGTCGAGGAAGGTCAGCGCGACGTCGTAGTTCACGGCGTTCTCAGTCGGTGAGGACGGCTGGTGCCAGCGAGGCGGCGATGTCGGCGGCCCACTCGACGTCGAGGCCGCCGGCGAGGAGGGCGGCGCGGACCGCGTCGATGTCGGTGTCGGGACCGTCGCCAACCGACTCGAGATAGAGCAGCAGATCCACCGGCGGGTGCACGGCGACGCGTGCGAACGGCGACGCGCCGGCAAGGCGAAAGCCGAGGGCCGCCATGCGTACCGCCCACAGGATCAGGCCGGTGGGGGCGATCAGCAACAGCGTCGACGGTGCCGCGGCCCCGGGACCAGCCTCGTCCCGCGGCCACCCGGCGACGGCGAGCGGCCAGACCGCGCCGACGAACCGCGCATCGAACACGTCGTCGTCGGCAACGAGGACGCCCATGCACTTGCCGCACGAGCCGGCCAGTTCGACGCCGACGGCCACCTGCCCGCAATCAGC
>DASRJI010000113.1:0-79282 GCA_035649535.1 Acidimicrobiales bacterium
TGCTGAAGGGTCGTTCGTTGTTCGCCGACCGCGTTGGTGAGACCGTCGCCGCCGCGTCCGTCACGTTGGTCGACGACCCGACCGACACGCGCGCGTTCGGCGCCGGGCCGTCCGACGCCGAAGGGTTGGCGTCACGGCGCAACACCCTCATCGAGGACGGCGTGCTGCTCGGCTTTCTCTACGACTCGTACTCGAGCCGGCGCGCCGGCGTGGCCTCGACCGGGTCAGCGGTGCGCGGTGGTTTCAAAGGGACGCCCGGCGTCGGTTGCCGGGCCCTCAGCGTGACGCCGGGCTCGCTGGCGACCGACGACGTGTTTGCCTCGGTTGGCACCGGGCTGTTCGTGCAGAACGTGTCCGGCCTGCACTCGGGCGTCAATCCGGTGAGCGGCGACTTCTCGGTTGGGGCCGAGGGCCTGATGATCCGCGACGGTCAGCTGGCCGAGCCGGTGCGCGAGTTCACGATCGCCTCGACGATCCAGCGCATGCTCCAGGAGATCGTCGTCATCGGCGACACCCTCGAGTTCCGCATGGCCGCTGCCGCCGGCGTCATCCTCGCCATCGAAAGCATGTCGATCAGCGGCTCCTAACGCATTCTGGGCGGATTCGCGCGCCCTCAGGGCGTGACGATCCGCCCAGAATGAAGAACTACAGCCGTTCGATCAGCGTTCCCGTTCCGAGGCCGCCGCCGCAGCACATCGTGATCAGGCCGTGGGTGCCGTCGACCCGCTCGAGTTCGTGGAGCGCGGTCGTGATGAGGCGGGCGCCGGTCGCGCCGACGGGATGGCCGATGGCGATGGCGCCGCCGTTGGGATTGACCTTCTCCATGTCGGGCTTGAGCTCGCGCTCCCAGGCCAGCACGACCGACGCGAACGCCTCGTTGATCTCGGTGGTATCGATGTCGGCCATCGACAGACCGCTGCGCTCGAACAGCTTGTGCGTGGCGTCGATCGGCCCGGTGAGCATGAGGACGGGATCGACGCCGACCAGGCACTGATGCGCGATCTTGGCCCGCGGCTTCACACCGAGCTGCTTGGCCTTGGCCGCCGACATGAGCAGCACCGCGGCGGCGCCGTCGGAGATTTGCGACGACGTTCCTGCGGTATGCGCGCCGTCCTCGCGGGCGACGGGCTTGAGCTTGGCCAGCGCCTCCATCGAGGTTTCGCGGAGGCCCTCGTCGCGCTCGACGCGATGGGTCGTGCCGTCGGGCTTGCCCTCGTCGTTGAGGTTGGGCGCGTCGATGGCGAGCACCTCGCGGTCGAAGCGACCCTCGGCCCATGCCTGCGCGGCGCGCTGCTGGGAGGCCAAGCCGAAGGCGTCGGTGTCGGCGCGGGTGATCGCCCACTTGTCGGCGATGCGCTCGGCGCCCTCGAACTGCGAGACGAACTCGAAGTACTGCCGGTACGAGCGGGGGATGGCCCGGCCGGGGCCCTGGCTGGTGTTCACGCCGAGCGGCACGCGGCTCATCATCTCGATCCCGCACGTGAGCACGACGTCGACCACGCCCGACGAGATGAGCCCGGCCCCCATGTTGGTGGCCTGCTGGCTCGACCCGCATTGGCTGTCGACGGTGGTCGCGGCCACCGTCATCGGGAGGCCGGCGGTCAGCCAGGCTGTGCGGGCGATGTTGAACGACTGCTCGCCCGCCGCGGTGACGCAGCCGCCGACAACTTGGTCGACCGCACCGGGGTCGACCCCGGCCCGCTCGAGGCACGCCTTCTGAACGGTGCCGAGGAGGTCGGCCGGATGCACGGTCGAGAGCCCGCCGCCGCGCCGACCCAGCGGGCTGCGGACGGCTTCGACGATGACGACGTCGTTGTCTGACATGTCCGCAGATTAGGGGGAACTACGGAAGCGAGCGCCGCCCGGGCCCGCCGCGGCGGGGGACCCGCGGGGTGTTGGCCCTGCCCTCGATGGCGCCGAGCCCGAACAACAGGACGGTCGATCCAAGGGCGGCGATCAGCACCGAGCGCAAGCCGAACTCGCCGATGCCTTCGTAGCCGGCCCACCGGGCTAGGGCGCCGCCGATGAGTGCGCCGATGACGCCCACCGCGATCTTCGTGATGCATCCCTCGGCGCGGCGGCCGGTGACCATTCCGGCGATCCACGCCGCCAGCAGCCCGACAACGATCCAGGAAACGAGACCCACGGGAAAACGCTAGGCGGCCAGTCGCCGGCGCGCGTCGGCCAGCGCTCGCCGCGCTTCGGCCAAGCCCTGGCGCCCGATCTCCTTGGTGTGTTCGTCGAGGCGCCAGTCGCCCTCGCCGTACCGCTCGTCCTCGAGTTCGTCCATCAAGACCAACTGCCGTTCCATGTGGCCAGTATGACGATGGGGTGTAACAACGAACCCGGGTACCGTCAGCGCGTCATGGACGCCGTCACCTTCCTAGGCCTCGAACCGACAGAGGACCCCCGCCACTGGCGACTGCCGGTGACCCCTGGTGTCTGCACGGGTGGCAACTTCCTGTTCGGCGGCGCCGGTCTGGGCGCGGGCATCGCCGTCCTCGAGGCGGCGGCGGGCAAGCCGGTGGTGTGGGCGACGGCGCAGTACCTCTCGTTCGCCCGGCCGCCCGACGTCATGGACCTCGAGGCGACGCTCGCCGTCGAGGGCCGCCACGTCACGCAGGCGCGGGTCGTCGGGCGAGTCGGCGACCGCGAGATCCTCACGGTGAATGGCGCGCTCGGCGCGCGGCCCGACGAACCGGCGAGCGGCGAGTGGGCGATCCGGCCTGAGGTTCCCGGCCCGGACGACTGCCCGCCCCGCATGCGGTGGCGGGGGATGGGCGACGGCGACGACATCTCGTCGCGTCTCGACGTGCGGTTGGCGCGCGGGCGGACGATGGACGACATGGATGGG
Source organism: Acidimicrobiales bacterium (assembly GCA_035649535.1). Taxonomy (GTDB): domain Bacteria; phylum Actinomycetota; class Acidimicrobiia; order Acidimicrobiales; family JACDEA01; genus JACDEA01. Next base: position 2,855 of record DASRJI010000113.1, read on the forward strand.
TCGCCGGGCGACGGCCGCCATGCACTGTGGGCGCGGTTGCCCGACCTGCTCGAGATCTCGCCCGCCGCCCTCGGCATCCTTGGCGACTACGTCCCCTCGGGCATCAGCCAGGCGCTCGGGCTGCGCGCCGGCGGCCGCAGCCTGGACAACACGCTCCGCGTGGCGCGCCTGGTGCCGACCGAGTGGGTGCTCCTCGACGTGCGCATTCACGCCGTCGCCAACGGCATGGGCCACGGGCTCGTCCACCAGTGGGCCGAGGACGGCACCCTCCTCGCCACCGCCAGCCAGTCGGCGATCGTCCGCCGCTGGCGCGACGCATAGGCCAACGTGTCGGTGTCAGGTTGCGCTTTCCGTTGCTCTCGCACCGACACGTCTGCTTTTCCGTAGGCTCGCCGGCATGCACCGGTATGGGATGACGGTTCCGTTCGACGGGGTTCCGCTCGGCGAGCAGCGCGAGTTGTTCGAGGAGCTGGCCGACCTCGGCTACACCGACGTCTGGTCGAGCGAGGCCAACGGATCCGACGCGTTCACGCCGCTGGCGCTGGCGTCGGTATGGACGCCGTCGCTGCGACTCGGGTGTGCGATCGCGCCGGCGTACACGCGTGGTCCGGGCCTGATGGCCATGTCGGTTGCGTCGATGGCCGAGGCGGCGCCCGGCCGATTCGCCTTCGGTATCGGCACGTCGTCGGACGTCATCGTCGAGCGGTGGAACGCCATCGCGTTCGACGAGCCGTACAAGAAGACGCGCGACATGGTGCGGTTCCTCAAGAAGGCGCTCACCGGTGACAAGGTCGACGAGGCCTACGACACGTTCACCGTCAAGGGCTTCCGGCTCGGCCGCAAGATCGACGTGGTCCCTCCGATCCTCGTCGCCGCATTGCGGCCCGGCATGTTGAAGCTCGCCGGCGAGGAGGGCGACGGCGCGATCATCAACTGGCTGTCGGCCGACGACGTCAAGACCGTCGCGCCGTACGTGGGCGGCAAGGAAATCGTCGCCCGTATCTTCGTGTGCCCGTCCGAGGACGCTGACACGGTGCGCAACTTCGGAAGGTTCGCGGTCGCCGCCTATCTGAACGTCCCCGTGTACGCCGCCTTCCACGAATGGCTCGGTCGTGGCGACGCGCTGCGACCGATGTGGGATGCGTGGAAGGCGGGCGACCGCAAGGCGGCGACCGCGGCGATTCCCGACCAGGTCGTCGACGACTTGATCGTGCACGGCTCTCCCGACGAATGCCGCGACCACATCCAGCGCTACATCGACAACGGCGTCACCACCGCCGCGCTGGCCGTCATGCCCTTCGGCATCGACGGCCGCCAGGCGATCCGCGACCTCGCGCCGCGCTAGGCGCCCGCGATCAAGTCACGCCGCGGCATTGCGCGGCGTCGGGTGACAGGCTGTTGAGCACCGCTTCGGCGACCGTCTCATCGAGCTGTTTGCGGCTCGCGGATTCACCGAGGCGAAGGCAGCCGAGCTTGGGCCCACCGTTCCGCTTAAGCAATGGACGGATCAGGTACTCGCGTTGCCAGTTCGTCGATATCTCGTGTCGAGTGGGCCGAGCTACTTCATCAGGGGTTTTGCCGAGCGACACAACATCCCTGAACATGACGTGCTGTATTCGAACTACAGCTTCAGCGGCCCGGCGACATCATCAACGGCTGCGAGGCGGTCTCCGATGCCATGAAGGCGGACTTCGTCCAGGAACGCATTGGGGAGCACGCAGTTACCATCGGTGTCCGCGACAACGAGAGGATGGACGGCCCATTCCTGAGCCGGTGCATGATCCCGATCATCACGAGGCAGAACTCGCAGTCGCAGCTCAGCATCTCAAGTTTCGCCAGTCTTCTGACGATCTTGCGCAGGTTGTCGGATTCCGAGGCGATCCAAGCCGACCCGCATCCGCCGATGCCGGAGAGGCCGAAGGTCTTTATCGGATCGAGCAATGAACAACTGCCGGCCGCCCGAGCTCTGCAGGCCGGGATCGCGGATTTCTGCGAGCCGAATTTGTGGTCTGACACATTCGAAGCCTCCCTGACAACCATCGAGAACCTTGAGCGCCAGGTCTCCGACAACCAGTTTGCGGTGATGGTCCTTGGGCCCGACGACAAGGTCGAGTCCAGAGACGTCCAGCTGTGGGCGCCGCGCGACAACGTGCTGCTCGAGTTCGGAATGTTTGTTGGCTTGGCCGGTCTCGGTGCTTCCTCGTCGCCCCCCAAGGCACACTCAAGCTCCCGAGCGACCTCGCCGGCCTGACCCTGCTGACCTACCCGCCTCGAGACGACGCCAACTACCTCCAGGCACTCGTCGGTCCGATCGACAGACTGCGGACCAAGATCAAAGCCCCGGCGACGAAATGATCCACTTGGCCCGACGCGTACGCACCTGACGACCTGATCGCCAGGCGGTGCGACCCCTGGTGGGCAGTCGGGCCTCATCCCCGTGACTAGTCAATTCGCGCCCTAAGAACCGTCCATCCGCGTCATGGTGGTACGTCCCCCTCCCCCCTTATGGTCACAGTGTCGGGTTCGCGGGGAGCCACACGGGGGCCGACGAGATTGGTTCATCGCTCTGGCCGACCGGGCGCGTACCGAGGTTCGCAAGCCAGTCAGCCAGAGGTTCGCGATGGCTCCTCGCCACAAGCGGCGCGTGCGCCGCGCGAGAGGAGGAATAGTGCCGATGCGGGGTGGGGTTGCACCGCAGCGTTTCTTCGGGGGAGTCGTGACCAAGCGATCGAGGGTGACCGTCCTTCTGGCGGGGGCTCTGCTGCTCACGTGTGTGAGTTCTGTAATCGCGGCGCCGCCGGCGGCCGCGAGCGCTGTCTACCTGTATCCGGGTCAGACCCTCACGACCGGGAAGTCGATCAACAACGGGACTGGTTGCTTCCTGATTGTCCAGAACGATGGCAACGTCGTCGAATACTGCAACGGCGCCGCGGTCTTCAGCACCGCGACCGCAGGTTTCGGAGGGGACCGGCTCGTCATGCAGAGCGATGGCAACCTCGTGGTCTACACATCGAACAACGTACCGAAGTGGTCGACCGGGACGAACGGCCAATCCGTTCGGTACCTTGCGCTTCAGGATGACAAGAACCTCGTCCTGTACAGCACCAGCGGCACGGCCCTGTGGGCGAGATCCTGGCTGCAAGACGCGGCGAAGGCGAAGGTGTACGCGCAGGAGCGGTTCAAGCTCTATGGGTGGAGCGCTAGCCAGTTCAGCTGTCTCGACAGCTTGTGGACGCAGGAGAGCAATTGGAGGTGGAACGCTACGAACCCGAGCACGGGCGCGTACGGCATCCCACAATCGCTGCCGGCCACCAAGATGGCCACCACGGGCACCGACTGGCAAACCGACGGATTGACGCAGGTGCAGTGGGGGGAGAGTTACATCTCCGGAAGATACGGGACACCCTGCACTGCATGGAGCCACGAACAGACCTACGGATGGTATTGAACGGTGGTTCGCCGAGCCCGTCAGCGGTCGTTGCGAGCCTTCGGCGCTTGACCCTCTGAGCGGGACTCAGGGCAGCAGGCGCAGGAACTGCTCGATCATGGCGTTGACCTGATCGGGGACTTCGAGTTGGTTGAAGTGGCCAGCACCGAGCGTTTGCGCGACAAGCATGTGCGGGCAGTGCGCCATGAAGTCGGCCTGCGTGTTGGTGGGCGAGAGCGAGCCGATCGTGGCGATCGGCACCGCGCAGGCCCGCAGGGCGGCCGGTCCGTCGAAGTCGATGAGTCCGACCAATGCCGCCTGCGCGACGTCATCCGCCATGGCGCTCATGCCATCGATGATCCGCGCCTTGCGGGCCTCGTCGTCGGACGGCGCGAACATGCCGGCCACGAATCCCTTGCGGCCCTCGACGGTGCCGACCATGTCGACGATCGACCCGAACATGGCCCGCATCTCGTCGCTGACAACGATCGGCGCGGGATCCACCATCACGACGCCGCGGACCAGCTCCGGTCGCGACGCGCCGACGGCCAGGGCGATCACGCCGCCCAAACTGTGGCCGACGACGATGGGTCGATCGAGCGCAAGATCGGCGATCAGCTCGACGGCGTCGGCCGCAAAGGCGGCCACCGAGTAGTCACCGTCGGTCGCCGCGTCGGATGTGCCGTGACCGCGTTGATCGACCGCGACGACGCGGTGCGATCGACCGAAGTGCTCGACCTGCGGTGCGAAGTACGACCGGTCGCAGCACCAGCCGTGGACGAACAACAGCGGGGGATCGCCGCTACCCGCGTCATCGAACGCGATCTTCACGAGATCAGTTGCCGCCGATGATGCCGAGGGCGTCGTCGCGCTTACCGGCGGCTCGGTCCTCTTGGATCTTGGTGAGCATGGCCTTGATGTTCTCGTCGCCGGTGCGGTCGGCCCACGCGCGCGGCATGGCCGGCATCACGTAGTCCTCCGGCATCGGGCGTGCGTCGTCGACCTTGCGAGCCATCGCCTTCTCGACGATCGGCTCGACGCGCACGGCCTTGGTTTTCACCTGCTGCTCGTCGCGCTCCATGAACTCGGGCATGACTTCACGACCGAACAACTCGAGTGATTCCATGATGTGCTCGTGCTGGTTCTTGCCGGCCTGCGACACGAAGATGATCTGGTCGACGCCGCACTCTTCGTAGCGACGGAGGTAGTCGCGGATCTGCGCCGGCGTACCGACGGCGCCGCGCAGGCCGGTGAGCCCGTCCTGGGCGATCTTGGCGCCCAGCCGATCCTGGTCGGCTGCCGCCGCCACTTCGGCTGAGTAGCCGACTTCGTCGCGCTTCTGCAGGTACTCGGCCCACACGTCGGTGACGCCGGGACGGTGCTGGCCGAACACATAAAAGTGGGCGAGCGAGTAGCCGAAGAAGTTGGCGCCTTCGATGCCGCGGGCGATGGCTTCATCTTCGGTAGGCGCGCACATGAACGTCGTCACACAGGCGACGTTCGGATTGACGGCTTTGCCGATCGGCACGCACTCGTTCTCGAGCGTCGTGTAGTAGTCGGCCATCCAGTGCTCGGCTTCTTCGGGATCGATGAAGGCGAAGGTGAGCGCGCCGATGCCCTTTTGCGCCGCAAGGTGGATCGTGTCGCGCCGCGAGCACGCGACCCAGATCGGCGGGTGCGGCTTCTGCACTGGCTTCGGGACGACGTTGCGCGGCGGCATCTGCACGTACTTGCCGTCGACGCCGGAGAACGGCACCTCGGTCATGCAGCGAACCGCGACCTCGAGGCCCTCTTGCCACATTTCCCGCTTGAGCATCGGGTCGATGTTGAACCCGCCTAGCTCGGCTTCCGACGACGACTCGCCGGTGCCGAACTCGACGCGTCCGTTCGACACGAGGTCGAGCATGGCGATGCGCTCGGCGATGCGGGCCGGGTGGTTGAACGCCGGCGGCGTCTGGACGATGCCGTGGCCGAGCCGAATGTTCGGCGCCCGCTGGCTGCACGCCGCCAGGAACACTTCGGGGGCCGAACTGTGCGAGTACTCCTCGAGGAAGTGGTGCTCGACCTCCCACACCACGTCGAAGCCGAGCTTGTCGGCCAGCTCAACCTGCTCGAGCGCGTCGTTGATGAGCTTCTGCTCGCTGTCCTCGGCCCACGGCCGCGGCAGCTGGTGCTCGTAGAAGATCCCGAATTTCACGAGAAATAGCCGAGTACGTCGAGGATGACGTGGACGTTGCCTGACCGGTTGAAGATGTCGAACTGACCACCGGCGAGCCGGATATTGACCTGGTTGGCGAGCACCTGCCCGGGGTTCCAGTTGATCGTCGAGAACGGCGGGTCGCTGTTCGGCGGCGTCGGCGGCGCGTCGTGCGGCATCACCGTGAGGTAGCTCGTCTGGTTGCCATCGACGATGGTGACGTTGATCACCAGCGCGTGGGCGACGTCGCCGGCGGGCACGTTGTTGGGCGCGGTGCCGATGCCGACGCCGTTGATCGCGCGCCGCTCACCAGCGGTGAAGAACGGCCCGGAGACGCGCGTATCGAGCAGGCGGAACGGCTGCGGCAGCGCGTTGTAACCGACGCGTGCGAACACGGCCGGGTTGCCGCCGGTCTTGGCCAGCATCAGGTCGGCCTTCGAGCCGAGGAACAACTCTCCCTGCGCGTACGCACCGGCTATCGGTGCGATCGTCGGTCCCGGGACGAGTGTCAACTGCGTGCGGCCCTTGGCCGAGATGGCCGATGCATTCGTCGACTCGGCCTTCACCGCGAAGCCGTCGGTCGACGTGCCCGACACGCCCGTCCCGGATGTCGCGACGCCGGCCACGCCACTCGCGTTGCCGCCGGCCGCACCGAGCACACCCGCGCCTTCGGCGACGGTTGTCGCGGCCACGCCGTTGATGCCTTGCATGCCGGACTGTCCCGCGCCGCCCGTGGTCTGACCGAGCACGCCAGTCAGCGGCGAGTTGCCGGTGACGCCCGAGTTACCGGTCGACACGCCCGCCACGCCGACGGCGCTGTCGGACAGGCCGACGACGCCTTCGCGCGTCGTGCTGGTGCCGAGCACGCCGGCGCCGAAGTTCGAGTTACTCGTCGCTGTTCCCCACACGCCGCGCGCACCGGCGCGAGTGCCGCCCGTCGTCGAGCCGGCGACACCATGGCCAGTGGTCGAGGACCCGACGACGCCGCCCTTGTCGGTGTTGGCGGTGGCGGCGTCGAACACGCCCTGCACGCCGGCGCGGCCGCCCGAGGCGGCAGCGCCGAGCACACCCGCGCCGTTGGTGTTCGATGTCGCACCGGCCACGCCGTTGGCCTGGTTGGAGTCGCCGATCACACCGGCGGCGCCGACGGCGACGCCGCTGGCGGAGCCTTTGGTCCCCCGCAGGCCGGCGATGCCGTTCGCCGTGGTCGCGTCGACACCGATGCGATTGCCCGACGCCGCGCCGTTCTCGTTGACTTGGAGCGCGCTGTTCACGTCGCCCGTCGAGTTGAGGATCGTCTCGCTCGCCGCGTTGTTCGTCGCGTCGTACTGGAACGCGCCGATGGCCGCCGCCGGTTGCTGGTCGAGCACCATGGCGCCGGCCACGCCCACGCCCGCCGCCGCGCCAAGCTTGGTCAGCAACTGGCGCCGGCTCATGGGTCCGTCGCTCTTCCCATTGCCGTTGCCGCTGGCACTGCCGTTGCCGTTGGCCGCCTCAGCAGTTGTCGAGGGCTGCTTCGTGCGTCCTGTCTGCTCGAGTGCCTCGAGTCTCGCAGTGACGGCCGCCAGTTGATCCGTCAGCTCGCGGACAACCTCGTCGCTCGTCGGTGCCATGGGCCCCTCCCTCACTCGCCGAAGGGCCCAACCTAGACAAATAAGCGTTCAGGCGACGCGATCGATGTGCAGGCCGAGGGCGGCAAACGCCTCGATGGGCTGGTGGTAGCCGCGCTCGAGGTGGTGCAGGTCGTGCAGCGTCGACGCGCCGTCGGCGGCGGCGGCGGCGATCACGTAGGCGAATCCGCCGCGGACGTCGGGCACGACGATGTCGGCACCGCGCAGCGGCGTCGGTCCCCGAACGACGATCGAGTGCAGCGCGGTCGTCTCGCGGAACCGGCACGGCCGACTCCCGAGACACGCGTCGTAGAGCTCGGCCTCGGCGCCCATGGCGCGCAGCGCGTCGACGTACGTGAAGCGGTTCTCGAACACCGTCTCGTGCAGCACGCTCATGCCCTCGGCCTGCGTGAAGAGGACGACGAGGGGCGACTGCCAGTCGGTCATGAACCCGGGGTGGGTGTCGGTGTCGACGACGGCGGTACGCAAGGGGCCATCGGCTTTGGCCAGCATCCAGTCGTCGGTTATGTCGAAGCGGGCGCCCATGCCCTGCAGCGTGGCGATCGCCGTGATCAACCGGCCTTGCGGGCAACCGTGGACGCGCACTTCACCACCGGTCATGAGCCCGGCGACGAGATAGGAGAACGCTTCGATGCGATCGCCGTTGAGGCGATGGTCGGCGCCGTGCAACCGGTCGACGCCCTCGATGATGAACCGGCGGTCCGGGCGGAGCTCGAGGTGCGCGCCCATGCGCTGAAGGAACAACGCCAGCTCGATGACTTCCGGCTCGGTGGCTGCGTTCTCGATGATCGTGCGTCCCTCGGCCAGCACCGCCGTCAGCAGGATCGTCTCGGTGGCCATCACGCTGGGGAACGGCAGCCGGATCCGGGCGCCGCGCAGGGTCGTGGCCTTGGCCTCCAAGCCCTCGGGGGTGTGCGCGACCTCGGCGCCCAACTGGCGCAGGGCGTCGACGTGGAAGTCGACCGGCCGGGCCCCGATGCGATCGCCCCCGACCATCGGGACGAACGCCTCGCCCACTCGGTGCAGCAGCGGGCCGACGAGCAATATCGGGATGCGGTTGAGCCCGGAGAATTCGAGCGGCACGTAGCTGCCGCCGATCACCGGCGGCTCGATCCGGATCACGTCCTCCTCGGTTGTGACCACGACACCGAGGGCTCGAAGCATTTGGGCGGTGATGTCGACGTCGCCGATGTCCGGCGCGTTCGAGATCGTGCTTGGGGAGTCGGCCAACAGCGCGGCCACCATGTGCTTGGTGACCGCGTTCTTGGAGCCGCGCACCGTGACGTCGCCACGTAGCGGCCCGACTGGTTCGATCCGCCAGGTTGACCCACTCATCTGAGCGGAAACCGTACCCGCAGAGGCAATCCACACCGGCCGGTCGGTCCTCGCTAGGCTGGAGTCGCTATCCGCTGGGGAACTTCATCTGGTGCTCTGGGAAAGAGGTCTGCTGTGACCAAAGTTCGACTGTTTGTTGCCGCCATTGTCGCGGCGACCGGCCTGATCACGATGGTGGGTGCCCCAACCGCCGGTGCAATCCGCGTGAACGTGCGGGTACCGGGTCCGTTCCCGGGCAACTTCCCGCCGATCGGTCCCGGTGAGCTGCTGGGCGTGTGCCTGCAGACGTCGCCGCAGCCGGCGACCTGCGTCATCATCTGACCCGGTCTTTCTGACCTCAAAATCTCGGGTTCGCTATGCGTGGACCCGAGATTTTGCGCGCCCGCCGACGCTCAAGGCTTGATACGCTTGGCCCGCAACACTTGGGGATTGCTGGGGAAAGGCACTACGTGACCAAAGTACGGATATTCGTCGCGGCGCTCGTCGCTGCTACCGGCTTGCTGACAATGGTGGGCGCCGAGTCCGCCGGAGCGATCCGGATCAACATCGGCATCTTGGAGGGCACGAGCACGCCTCCGCCGCCGCCCACGCCGGGTGAGATTCTCGGCCTGTGCGTGCAGATCCGGCCGAACCCGGCCAACTGCATCACGATCTAAGGGCGTAACCACCGCCCTCGCCCGTCAGTAGTGGCTCAGCGAGCCCTGCCGGCGGGCGCGGGCGACCGCCCATTCGAATACCTGTAGCGCGAGCGGCGTCAGCAGCACGGCGAACACCGCGAGCACGAGCGCGTCTTGACCGATGGCGCCCATGTCGGGCGTCGCCGTCAGGGCGCGCCGGACGCCGTCGAGCCCGTGGCTCATCGGAAGGGCGTTGGCCAGCCATTGGAGCGGCCGCGGGAGCACCGAGATCGGGTACAGCACACCGCCGAAGAGGGCGAAGGCGGACCCGATCATCCCGGTCAGCAGACCCGCCCGCTTGGTGAGCACGATCACGCTCGACACGAGCAGGCCGACGGCGCTGAACGCGGCCAGGGTGAGGAACAGCATCCCGGTGGCCAGCGCCAGGTTGTCGTAGGCGATGTGGGCGTGGAACAGCAGCGCGCCGACGGTCGTGTACAGGATCAGCTCGATCGTGGCGAACAGGAACGGCCAGGCCGCGCCGTAGAGCAGCAAGCGTCTGGGCTCGTTGGGCGTGACGAGCAGCGCCTCCAGCGTGCCTTGCTGCTGCTCCTGACCGAGGCTGCCCGAGAAACTGCCGAGGGCGACCGAGAAGTAGCTGAGCGCCGCCGTGCCTACCAGGGCGAACGTGAAGTAGTCGCCGCCGTAGGGCCGCAGCGCATGCTGCTGGCTGGGCACGAGGTGACTGAGGAACCCCGCCTGGAGCAACGTCGTGAACGCGCCGGCGATCTGGGTCACGAATGCGAGCCGGTAGCTGCGCTCGAGCCGGAAGTCCCGCTTCACGAAGGCGGTGAGCAGGCTCATGCCAACGCCTTGCGCAAGGACCGCTCGGTGGCGTTGGTGCGCTCGGCGACGATGCGCCCGTCGCGGAGGACGCTGACCTTCTCGCATACGTGGGCCGCTTCGGCCAGGTCGTGGGTGGTGATCAGCGTGGTCACGCCGCCTGCGGTGCGGAGGTCGAGCAGGACGGCGTGGAGGTCGTCCCGGGCCACCGGATCCAGGCTGCGGCTCGGCTCGTCGAGCAGCAAGACCGCCGGGCGGTGAAGCAGGGCTCGGGCCAGGCCGAGCCGGCGGAGCATGCCCTGCGAGAACCCAGACACCGGCCGGTCGGCGCTGTCGACAAGGTTCGCCGTGGTCAAGGCGGTCTCGATGGCGTCCACGGGATCGGTGATGTGCTGGAGCGCCGCGGCGAACTCGAGGTTCTGGCGGGCGGTCAGCCGCCAGTACAGGCTCCGCTCGTCGCCGGTCGTGAAGCCGATTGCCCGGCGGACGTCGAGGCTGGCGGTGACGACATCGGCGCCGCCGACGGCGGCCTGGCCGCTGTCGGCGACCACGAGCGTGGCCAGGATGCGCAAGAGCGTGCTCTTCCCCGAGCCGTTCGGGCCGATAACCCCGTGGATCGTGCCTCGATCGACGGTGAGGTCGACGCCGCGAAGCGCCTCAACCGTTGCCGTCGGGCGATTCGGGCGCCAGCTGCGAACGACGAACGTCTTGGCCACGCCGGCCACGACGACTGCCGCGGCGGTGCCGCCGGATCGTGTCGGCACCCCTAGCCTTGCGACCAATGAGCCGATGGGTGCTTCACGGACGAGCGCTGGGCCTGGTGGCCGCCGCCCGACTGTCCCTCCGGCGCCACGACACGACGTGGACGCTTCGGCGACTGGCGCAACGAAGGGGCGCCGTCCGCCGGGTTGGCGAGGCTGACGCGCTGGTCGCGGTTCAGCGGGCCGGCCGGATGTTGCGGGCGGCGTGCCTTGCGCAGTCGGTCGCGCTCACGGCATTGCTCGAGCGCGGGGGCCAAGCGCCGGTGCTGGTACTGGGGTGCCGCCGCTACGAGGATCGGCACTGGGGCGCGCACGCGTGGGTGGTATCGGACGGTGCAATCCTCGAGCCCGTGCCCGCGGGGGAGCACAGCGAACTCGCGCAACTCGACGCCGCGCACGCCTGGATACCGACGTCCCGCGGCTGAAGGTGCGGAAAACTAGATGATGACGCTGATGGTGACGAGCTGGGCGCGGACGCCTTGCGTCCACTCCTCGATGGTGCCGTACTCAGTCAGTTCAGGCGCCTCGTACGTCTCACGCTCAGTTGAATCGCTCACGCGTCCTACCCCTTCGAAGGTTTGGTCCCCAGAAACTTAGCTTGTAGTTCGCCACTCGGTCAATCGATCCCTTCTAACCTCGGCCGGGACATGAAAATTGTCGTCAGCCACGATGAAGTCGTGCTCAGGGAGCAAGAAGGCGACGCCTTCCTGCTGCACGTGCCCAGCGGGCGGTATTTCGGCCTCAATCGGAGCGGCCTGGTGATCTGGCAGGCCGTGCTCGACGGGCGGGATCCGCTCGAGGCGCTGGCCGAACGGTGGCCCGACGTGCCGGCCGAGCGCCGGCAAGCCGACGCCGACGCTCTCATCACGGCGCTGGTCGGCGCGGGCCTGGCCCAGGCGGTGGAGGACCGGCCGGGGTCGTGAACCGCCCAAAGCCGACATTCTGGACAGGATGTCACGGCGTTCGTCTGGCTGACTGCGCGCTCGACGTCGGCCAGGTCTCGGGCACGCCACTACTGGACGCTGAGGTACGGATCGAGGCGGTCACCGATGCCCCGGGCGTCGAGCTGTGGCGCCTCGATATGGACGTGGTCACCGCCGAGGGCGTGGTCTCGGTCGACCAGCGGCTGTACCGCCAGCCCGACGGCTCGACGCTGGTGCGGTCGACGAGCGGGCAGTCGGTCGCCGTCGACGCACCGACCGGCCGCATCGCGGTTGACGGGCGGGACGACGGCGTCCGCCTGCAGCTGCTCACGACGTTCGGCCTGCCGCTGGTCCTGGCCGAGGCACCGGTGTTGATCGTCCATGCGTCGGCGTGTTGGCGCGAGGGCGGCGCGGTCCTCATCTGCGCCGAGTCCGGCCGCGGCAAGTCGAGCGCGCTCGTAGGTCTCACCGCCGCCGGGTGGCGCGCCGTCAGCGAGGACCTGTGCGTGATCGACTTGCGCGCCGATCCGCCCGTCGTGTGGCCCGGCCCCCCCTGGGTGCGCCGGGCCCACGGGCTGGCCGGCCCCGCTGGATCGGCGCCGCGCTTCGACACGCCGGACAAGACGGCGTGGGACATCGCCCCGTGGCAGGTCGACGGGCCCGTGGAGTTGTCACAGCTTGTGTTCCTCGACCAGGCGGGCGGCAGCGACGTGGTCGACGTCGCGGTCAGCGCGCCGGAGGCCGTGCAGTTGCTGGCTCGCCACGCGCTCTGGCTCGGCGAGCCCGATGATCGCGGGCGACGCTTGTTCGGCCCCGCCGTCGACCTCGCGGCGCGGCTCCCGGCCCGCCGGCTGCGGTTCCCGGTCAGCGACCTATGGCTTGACCGGCTCCTCGAGGTCCTCGCGCCCGGCGGCGTCGCTCGCCGGGATGGCGCGCTGTAGTCGCCACCACCGGCGGATGGCTCGGCTGGTGGTCGTCAGGGCGCGGAACGGCGCGCCGGGAAGTCCCTTCTCGGTGACGGCGCCGGCAAACAACGTGAGCCGCAGTTTGCGGTCGTCGACCAGCGCGTAACCAAGGCGATGGCGCGTGGGCCAGTCGTGATTGGCGACCGGCCACTCGGGCGACAGGACGGGCTCGAGGGCGGCAAGCCGCGTCCCGGTGGCCAGTAGCCGCCGGGCCGACGCCGGTGATTCGAGCCCGAGGCGCGTCGCCTGTTGAAGGGCGACCGCCAGCGCCGTGCGACAGCCGGCTTCGTCGGCCAACGACTCGAGCAGGTTCCAGTCGATGGGCTTCCCGTCGGCGGCCGCACCTTTCGTGATCGCCAGCAGGTCGACGATCCAGAGCAACCGGCCGAAGACGTGGAATGGCTTGGCCGCATGGGATGCGACGAGCAGCATCTCGACTTCAGAACGGAGCCCGAACGCCGGGGCGCCCTGGACGACCTGCGGTTGGCGGTCGGCCCACAGTTGGTCGGCACCGAGCCGGCTCGAACGCTGCCGCCACGTCGTCAGGTCGTGATGAAGCTCGAGCGGCGTGCCCGGTAGTTCGGGGTGAGTCAAGAGCACTTCGTGGTGGCGGCCAGGCGGCGACGACACCTGCATCCAGCCCGCCCGGGCCAGCACATCGAGCGCCGCCGGGTGCTGCGCGGCGGGCAGCAGCACATCGACGTCGTCCATCGGCCGCAGTCCGGGCGCCGGGTAGCGCTCGGCGAGCACGCCGCCCTTGAGTACGAGGGGCTCGAACCCGGCGCTGGTGAGTGGTCGGAGAAGCGCGTCGGCGATCCGTGGCAACACGAGGACGGCGTGGGCGCGGCACCGCATGGTGTCGCCGTGAAGCCGCTCGCCCCAGGTCGTCTCCCGATCGGCGCAGCCGGCCGCTTCGAGGGCGCGCCACAGCAGGGGCGCGACTCGTTGGGCGACCGCCTGATCGGCGGCGAGGTCGAGGTCGGCGCCGCGCGCGACGGCGTCGGCGACAGCAGGCGCGTCGGGTTCCAACCGGCACGCTGCCCACATCAACGCCCCAGTCGGCCGCACCATCGGGATCATAAGACCCGACGGCTGTCAGCCTCACGACCCACGGCGACCACGTCGTCGAGCAGACGCCGCGCGTCGGTGTCGAGCAGCGCAAGGTCGTCCGACACCAAGGCCATGCCGCCCGATGCGCCTACCGCGTCGGCCCACGCGCGGATCTGTTCGATCGAGAGCTCAGTCTCGGTGGCGCGGAGCATCAAGCAGTCGGGATCGTTGAGCCACAAGCGACGGTGCATGAAGTCGCGGGCGATCGTGTTACGGAGCGCGTTGCTGGTCGACGGCGCGGTCCCGTCGTAGCCGGGGAACGTGGCCCGAGGCTCCCAGTGCGGGGCGACGTCGGGGCCGATGCGCATCCCGTCGACCACGCCGATGCACGGACCGAGCGGCGCACCGCAGCCGAGCAGGAACGCGTCGTCACCTGCGCCGCGACGGACCGCGTCGTAGGCCAGGCGAACGCGTTGGGCCGGCGTCAATGTGGGGTTGTGCCACTCGCCGTCGAGCGCGGGCGCGTAGGTGAAGTCGAGTTTCAGGTAGCGCCAGCCCATGGCGACCAGCTCGGCGGCCAGGTGCTCGAGGTGAGTGAGCACATCGGGGCGCGTGGTGTCGAGCGCCCACACGGCGCCGCCCCAGGCCGGGTTGAAACTGCCGACCGCGGGGCGGCCGGACGGCCGCCGGAGGAACCAGTCGGGATGGGCGGCGGCGATCGACGAGTGCGGCGCGGCGAGGAACGGGGCCAGCCAGAGCCCGGGCGTGTACCCGGCATCGCCGATGTCAGCGGCCAGACGATCGAGCGGTGTCGGGAAGGCTTCAGCGCGATCGAGCCAGTCGCCGATGGCGGCCTGATAGCCGTCGTCGAGTTGGAACACGTCAAAGGGCCAGTCGGCGGCGCGCGCCAGGTTGTCGCGCAGGGCGGCCTCGGTGATGGCGTCGAAGTAGTGGTACCAGCTGCACCAGCCCACTTGGTACGGCGCGCCGGTTCGGGCGTTGGCCGAGCGACCCGCCCACAATGCCCACGCGGCGAGATCGCCACCGACGGTCACGCGCACCGCGTGGAGGTCGCGGCGCTCGCCCGGCGCGATGACGGCGCCGCCCATGTACGCCTCAGCGACGAGGGTGTCGCCGGTGAGCCGCAGTGTGCCGTCGTGGCGATCGCCGCCCTCGAATCCGATGACCACGGTCCCGCTGTCGTCGGTCAGCGCGCTGACCAACTCACTGCGCAACTCGCCGTCCGCCGCGATCGCGGGATCGGCGTGGTGCATGGCGCGGATGAGTGCGGGCACCCCGTCCGCGCGCGACGGGTCGGGCGGGCCGGGCACGAGGTGCTCAGCGGCGGGTGACCAAGACTGGTAGCCGTTGACGAACATTCGGAGCGGGCCGGTGGGCGTGACACGCCACCGCAGCTGCACGCGGTCGAGTGGGCGGGCCGCGTTGGCCGTGTTGGTAACCGCCCAGCGGACGACGTCGCCGTCCTCGACGACGTCGATCGTCCAGTCCGGTCCGGCGTCGACCCCGCCGTCGAAGTCGATCACGCCGGCGCGGGCGGCGGCAGCGACGTCAGCATCGCCTGCAGCATCGAGCCGAGGAGTTCGAACGTGGTGAAGACGCCGCTGTCGTCGCGCTCGGTCTCGTCCTCGAGGTTGAGGAACAGTTCGAGCCCGATGAACAGCGACGTGATCGCGAAGGCCAGGTCGTGAGCGGGGACGACCTGCGCATAGGGCGTGTCGCCGAGGGCGCGCACGATGGTGCGCTCGACGATCTCGATCCAGGGGTCGAAGCGCTCGCGCATCGGGGCTCGCAACGTGTGGTCCGTCGCTGCCGCCGCCAGCATCTGCGACAGCACCGTGATGTGGCCCTGTTCCATGTCTTCGCGATGCAACTCGCCGGCGACGCGCACGAGTTCGGGCAGGGTGGACACCTCCTCGAGCCGTTGCTCGTACCGGTCGGCGCGCTGCGTGCTGAGCTCGTCGACCGCGGCGAGCAGCAGATCGGTGAGCGAGCCGAAGTGGTAGAAGATCAGGCCCTGGTTGAAGTCGCCCCGCTTGGCGATGGCGCGCGCACTGGCGCCGAGGATGCCCTCCTCGTGCAGCGACTCGAGCGCGGCGGCGACGATGCGGGCCTTGGTCTGGTCGCCAGGTCGGGCCACGGCGGAACGGTAGCCGATTGACTTGAGCGGTCGCTCAACTTATATTGAGCAAGTGCTCAAAGTTGATACCGGCCTCGACGTCGTAACCGGGGCCTTCAGCTACTCGGGCCGGGCCATCGCCGACCGGCTGGTCGCGGCGGGCCGATCGGTCCGCACCCTCACCGGCCACCCGTCGCGCCGACCACCGGGTAGCGCGGTGTCGATCGCGCCGTTGGTATTCGATGATCCCGATGCGCTAGCCGAAAGCCTCCGCGGCGTCACGACGCTGTACAACACGTACTGGGTTCGCTTTGCTCACGGCGATGTCGACCACGACGTGGCGGTGGCGAACTCGACCGCGCTGTTCGGCGCCGCCCATGCCGCCGGCGTGCAGCGGATTGTCCACGTCAGCATCACGAACCCATCGGTCGATAGTCCGTACGCGTACTTCCGCGGCAAGGCGCTCGTCGAGAACGCGCTCGCCACGAGTGGCGTGCCGCACGCGATCCTGCGGCCCGCGATCCTCTTTGGTGGCGACGGCGTCTTGCTGAACAACATCGCCTGGCTGCTGCGGCACGTGCCGGTGTTCGCGGTCGGCGGCGACGGCCGCTACCGCATCCGGCCGATCCACATCGACGACCTCGCAGCCCTGGCGGTCGAGGCGAGCACGTGGGCGGGCAACGCGACGGTCGACGCCGTGGGTCCCGAACGGCCGACGTTCCGTGAGCTGATCGAGTCGATCCGCAGCGCAGTGGGGAGTCGGTCACTGGTGGTACCGGTGCCCCATTTGGTGATCCCACTCGTGTCGCGCCTTGTCGACGTCGCGCTGCGCGATGTCCTCCTGACCGGGGACGAATATTGGGCGATGGTCGACGGTCTGGCCGACACCGATGCGCCGGCGACCGGCACGACCGCGGTGTCGACGTGGCTGGCCGACAACCGCAACCGCCTCGGTCGCAGTTATGCCAACGAGCTCGAGCGGCATTTCCGGTGAGGAGCGATAGCTTCAGCGGCGTGCTCCCCGAACAAGTCGAAGCGCTACTCAACGCCGCGCTGGTCGCCGAGCTGACGGTCATCGACGGGCGCGGCCGGCCGGTGAGTTACCCGCTGATCCCGCTGTACGACGGCACGCGGATCTACATGACCAGCGCGGCGTTGTTCTCGAAGAAGCTGCGTCACATCAAGGCCAACCCGAAGGTGAGCGTCGCGCTCACCGACCCGGTGGGCGTGCCGCTCGAGCCGTTTGCCCGGGCGACGATCGAGGGCGACGCGGTCGTGCACGACGGCGACCTCCACACGGATTGGGAGCGGCTCCTCCCGTTGTGGCGAGCCAAAGAACCCGTGATCGACAAGTTCGTGAAGATGCGGTTCGGGATCCCGCTGTTCTTCGAGCGGTCGGTGATCGAGATCGCCCCGACGCGCGTCCTGTACTGGGCGGGTGGGGCCACCCACCGGGCGCCGGTCGTGACCGAATTGGCGGCGGCGAAGTGACGGCGATGGCTGTTCGCGACGCGGTCGCGCGCGCAGCAACGTTCGATCACGCCGTGCTGTCGTTCGTCGGCCCGACCGGGTATCCGATGACCGTGGCCGCCGACTTCGTCGTGGACGCGGCGGGGGTCACGATCGACGTCGGCCCACTTCATGCGTCGACCCGGCCGGCCGACGGTCAAGAGGTCGGATTGCTGTTCAGCCACATCCGCCCGCAACCCGGCATCGGTTATGACGAGCGGCGCTACGTCAACGCGTGGGGTCGCGCCCAAGTGCGTGGCACCCACGTCAGCGTGACGATCGAGCAGGCGACGGGCTGGGACGAGGCCGACGTGCCGTTCTTCGAGTACGCCGAACGCACGCTGCCCGAAGCCAAGCGGTACATGGACGAGCTTGGCTCGAAGCCACGGTTGTCTCGGTTCTGGACGGTCTTCCTCGCCGCACGACTGCCCTTCCTTACGGCAACGATCGTGCCCGTCGCCCTCGGTGGGGCGGTGGCGGCGCGAGATCATCGCTTCGGGTGGGGATGGTTCCTGCTCGCGCTAGTCGGAGCGGTCCTCATCCACATCGGTCTCAACATGGCCAACGACCTGTTCGACGACGCGAGCGGCGCCGACGAGGCCAACGTGACGCCGACGCCGTTCAGCGGCGGCTCGCGGGTCTTGCAATACGGCCTCGTCTCACGGCGTGCTGCGACCGTCGCTACCGCGGCGTGCTACCTCGGCGGCATCGCGATCGGACTCGGTCTCGCCGCCGCGCGCGGCTGGGGCTTGCTGGCCATCGGTGGCGTGGGCGTCGCGATCAGCCTCGCCTACTCGGCGCCGCCGCTAAAGCTCGTGCATCGTGGCGTGGGCGAACTCGTCACCGCGGTCGGCTTCGGTCCGGTCACGACGTTGGGGACGTACTACGTGTGTGCGCAACGCTGGTCGGCCGAGGCGCTCGCCGTGTCGGTCCCGGTTGCCGCGTTGATCGCGCTCGTGCTGTACGTCAACGAGATCCCCGACCGAGCGGGTGACGCCGCCGTCGGCAAACGCACGTTGCCGGTCCGGTGGCCGCAAGCGCGCGTCGTGCGCGGGTACGCGATCGGCGCCGGCATCGCGTACTCGGCTGTTGTCGGCGGCGTCGTCGGCGGGCTCACGCCGGCGTGGACACTGGTCGCGCTACTGACGATCCCGATGGCCCGCAAGGTTCACCGGGGCCTGGTCCGTCACTACGACCGGCCCTACGACCTGATGCCCTCGATGCAAGCCAACATCGCCCTCCACCTCGTCACCGGTCTCCTCCTGCTCGCCGGCTACCTGATCGATCTGCTGACGCGCTGACCTAATTCAGTTGATCGCCGCACGACGGTGTCGTGCAATTGCGGACGGTGCACAGCGCGATTGATGTCCTGCGGCGCCACTTGGAGTCCGCCAACCAGTCGACCGTCATTCGCGCCCTACATCGAATGTGTCCGTGCAGCGGGTCGTCGGCGCAGTACGAGGAGCTGATGCCGCTTGTGCACGAGCTGGGCAAGGACCCGCGACCGGCGGTCCGCGCCGTCGCCTTGCATCTCGAGCTCGATGCGTTCCAGAGGCTGGCGCTGGAGGACGAGGTCGCGAACGGTTTCGTGCGCAATCGCCCCGGCGGCAATCCCCGCCGCGGCGAGACCCGCCGGTCAAGGCAGCGCTACGGCACGTAGGCCTTACGTGTCGGTGTCAAAGCAACGGAAACCGCAACCTGACACCGACACGTGGCTGTGGCGGGGCTACTCGTCGAGGCCGACGGGTTTGCCGTCGATGATCTGGTCGAGGTATTCGGAAAGGCCGTAGCCCTTGCGGCCGTCATCGAGGGTCCACTCGGTCATACCCTCGGAGATGCGGGTGACCAACTCCTCGCGGCGGTTGCGGAGCGGGATGAGGTTGAGGACCTGGCCCGTGACGTGCCACGACTGGTCGCCCGCCTTGAGTGTCGCGTCGATGGTCTCGTGGTAGACGTCCTCGCCGGTCCACGTCGTCGAGATCTCGAAGTCGTCGCAAAACGTGACCTTGCCGTCCTCCCACACGAAACCGCCGCGGGTGCCTTTGCCCTCCTTGCGCGCCACGCGTGAGCCCATGAACCCGAAGTCGGGACCGAAGTTGGCGGTGAGCCAGCGGTAGTACCAGGGCGCCTGCCAGTAGCGCGGGCCCCAGGAGTGGTCGCGGAGGCCGAAGCCGTCGAGCGTCCACTCGTCGTCGCCGACCTTGACCGTCGCCTTGCCGGCGATGAGCTGTTCGTAGTGGCCGCGGGCGAACTCCTCGCCCGGCTTCTCGTGGCTCTCGTCGGGCTCGCCGCCCACCATCGTGCTGACCCCCGTGTAGGCGATGTCGACGCTGCACTCGGCGTATGGGTTCTCGGTGAACGCCTTCTTGGGGTCAGCCATCTGTAGCGGATCGTCGAGGAGTACGACCTTGCCCTCATAGCGAACGCGCAGCTGCTTGAACGGCTCGATCACCTCGAAGCTCATCCCGCCGGCGTTGAACGAGTCGTTGTCGCTGATCTTCGGTCGGTTGAACATGAAGCCGACGCGTCCGCCCGGGAGATAGAGGCACGTCGTCATCTCCGCGTAGCCCTCGTTGGCCCGGTTGCCCAGGCGGAACCACCCGCCGAGGTTGACCTTCGGGTCGTACAGGTTGAAGTACATGCTCTCGTTGAAGTTGGACTCGGGGCCCAACTCGTGCATGTACTCGTCTTCGGGATCGAGCCTCAGTGCCATGCGGCCGAGGTTAGGGCTGGGCGGCGGTGATCTGCGCTTGGAGTCGACGCATGCCGGCGATCCACCGGTCGCGGTCGTCGGCCTTGCGTCGCACGTAGTCCGCGACCTCGGGGTGGGGGAGGATCAGGAAGCTCTCGGCGCGCAGGCCCTCGACCACGGCGTCGGCAACCTCTTCGGGTTGCTTCATGGCGCCACCACGGAGGACGACTTGGCCGGCGCCCTGGTCCAGCGAGGCGCGCAGCATCGGCGTGTCGACGCCCTGCGGGCAGAGGCAGGACACCTTGATGCCGGCGTCGCCGTAGGTGATCGCCAGCCACTCGGCGAAGGCGACCGCCGAGTGCTTGGTGACGGTGTAGGGCGCGGCACCCAAGTTGGTCAGCAGGCCGGCGGCCGACGCCGTCTGCAACAGGTACCCCTCGCCGCGGGCAACCATCGCCGGCAGCACGGCGCGTGCCGCGTACACGTGGGCCATGAAGTTGACGCGCCAGATGCGGTCCCAATCCTCATCCGGCGTGTCGATGCCGCGGCCCAATCCAATCCCGGCGTTGCTGCAGAACAGGTCAACCGGCCCGAAGGCGGCGATCGCCTTGTCGACCAGGGCAACGATGTCGGCCTCGACCGCCACGTCGGTCCCGACGGCCAACCCGCCGATCTCGTCGGCGACCACCGCCGCGTCGGCGCGGTTGAGGTCAGCGACCACAACACCGCGCGCGCCCTCGGCCGCGAACCGCGTGCATAGGGCGCGCCCGATGCCGCTCGCTCCGCCGGTGACGACAACGACCTTGTCCTTCAGCTCCATGGCTAGGAGCCTGCCGCGATTACTTCGTTGAGGGACGTCTCGATGCACGACGCCAGAACCTCGGGCTGATCGACGGCTGCCGTGTCGCTGTTGACGCCGATGTCCATGCTGCCGCGGTACGACAGCAACGTGACGTTGCACGCGGTGCCGGCCGTCGGCCCCATCGGATAGTTCGCCTCGACGAGGCCGCCGGCGACGTAGAGGTCGAACGGCGCGCCGCGCACGTTCGAGCAGGCGAAGTCCACCGTCTCGACCTGTTGGCGGGCGAGGCGCACGAGCAGCGGCGACGGGAGACTCGTCAACAGTCCGCTCAGCGATCCGGCCACGTTGAGCGCCCGCTCGCCCTTGACCTCGTTCAGCCGCGCCTGCACCGCGTTGAATCGCTCCACCGGGTGTTCGATGTCGACGGGCACGACGACGCGACTCGGCGCGAAGGCGTTGCCGCCCGCCGACTTGTCGGTGCGCGTACTGACCGGCATCGACATGCGCAGCTCGTCGACCGGAACGCCGCACGCGCGGTGATACGCGCCCACGCCGCCGCTCACACCGGCCACGTAGAGGTCGTTGATCGTGCCGCCCAGTTGGGTGGCGGCGGCCTTGGCCGCGGGGAGATCGACGCGCAGCGTGTCGAAGCGGCGGCCCATCGAGCGCTTGCCCTGCCACAGCGGCGACTTCGACTGGTCGGTGACGAGGATCTGGCGCGACAGCGATTGCGCCATGGCCAGCGGGTCCCGCGCGGTGTTGAGCAGCTCGCCGCCGAGCCGGCGCACGGTGTCGAACACCCCGGGCGACGGGGACTCGGCCGCCGGGCCGGGATCGAGGGCGGGCTCGTCGGTGGCGTCGCGCTCGATGTCGAGGAACATGGCCGACATCCGCACGCCGCCCACGCCGTCGGTGATCGTGTGGTGCATCTTGGCGAGGAGGGCGGCCCGTCCGCCCTCGAGGCCCTCGACGATCGTGAGCTGCCACAGTGGCCGCGAGGGGTCGAAGGCGTCCTGGTAGCCGAGGGCGGCGTCGTCGAGCAGCTGGCGATCGGTGCCGGCTCCCGGTAGCGCGGCGTGGCGGACGTGGTACTCGAGATCGAAGTCGGGATCGTCGACCCATGCGGCGGGACGACCCAGCCCGGGGCTGTCGATCCGTTGCCGGAGTCGCGGAATGCGCTGCACCGCCGCGGCCATGCGACGCCGGAACCGAGCGACGTCGGGCCCCCGGTCGAGGAAGGTGACGTTCAGAAAGGTCGAGCGCAGGACCGGGTCACGCTCGACCGACCACATCAGCGCTTCGGTATCGCTCAGGTTCGCCATCCGCGGCGACCTGTCTAGCGCGGGATCTTGGTGAGCTTGAACTCGTTGAGGTCGGGGAAGCCGAAGAACGTGTCGAGGACGCGCTCGATCGTCGTGGTGGCCAGCTCGCCGTCGCCGTTGGGACGGCTCATCAATCGCACGAACACGGCGCGGTCGTCGGCGACGAACGTGGGCACGCCGAACACCCGGTAATCGGTCTCGTAGTGCTCGTGGGTCTTGCGGTACTCAGCGAGCGGTCCGCCCGCGTCGACCTCGGTGAACACCGCGTCGGGGTCGACGCCATGCAGCCGGAGCACGTCGGCGATCACGTGGCGCTCACGGACGTCGCGCGCCTCGTCGTGGCGGGCCGCGAACAGGCCGATGTGGACGTCGAAGAACGCGTCGGGGTACTTGTCGCGCACCACAAGGGCGACCTCGGGCGCGAGGAGCGTTGACGCCTTGTCGGGGTCGTCCCACACCGCCGGCTCGCCTTCCTCGACGTGCATCTGGTTGAGCGAGAACGGCAGGAACTCGACGTCCCAGTCGGCCCCGGCTTCGAGCCCGGCGACGATGTGTTCATGGGCGTTGCGGGCGAATGGGCACCGGTAGTCCCACGTGACGGCGAAGGCGCGGCTCATGGTGGCATCAACCCTTCCGTAGGCGATCAGATTCCAACGGGAACAGCCGGCGACCAATTTGGCCGAGGGCCAGACCGACGCCGATGCCGGCGATCACATCGGAGGCGTGGTGGATCTTCACGTACACGCGGCTCGCGGCGACGACGGTGGCCGCCGCGAAGTACACGGGGGCCATGGCCGGGTCGCCGTCGGACAGCAGCGTCGCCGCGGTGAAGGCCGAGGTCGAGTGCCCGCTCGGGAAGCTGGACGTCAGCGGGATGCGCAGGTGATGCGGATGGACGAAGTCGTCGGCCGGACGAGGCCGGCGCCGCCGGAACAGCGACTTGATGCCGATGTTGACGATGAGGGACTCGACGCCGACGCCGATCGCCGCACGCGTTGCCGCCTTCCGGTGCTGCGGGCCACGCAACGCCCGCACCCCGGCGAGCAGCACCCACAGCATGCCGTGGTCACCGATGGCCGACGCGCTGTAGAAGAGGCGGTCGGCCCACCGCTTGCCGCGCAGCCGCCCCAGCGCGTCGTCGACTCGATTGTCGAAGTCGGCCAGGCGTCCCATGGCCGAAACGCTACGCGGAAATGGCGACCTCGACGGCCGCGCCCGCGTGGGCCGTCGCCAATTCGATGCTCCCGCCGAACGCAGGGCAGTACGCCTTGTAGGCGCAGTAGTCGCACAACGCCGACGGCTTGGGCCGGAAGTCTTCCCGCTCGCACGCCCGCTCGATCGCCGTCCACACTGCGCCGGCACGCTGCTCGAGACCGCGCGTCGTCTGCGCCGTGGGCGTGCTGATGATCGCAACCGGCTCGGCGAGATGGAGCAGCTGGATCTGGGCCGGCCGGCGGCCGAGCACCTGCTCGCACAGGAATGCGTAGAACTGCACGCCGCCGAGGCGGCTGTTGTCGTACGTGGCCTTCGGGGCCTTGCCGGTCTTGTAGTCGACGACGCGCAGCTCACCGTCGGGGAGCAAGTCGAGGCGATCGATGATGCCGCGGAGCAGCATCGAGCCGATGCGCGTCTCGAGGTACAGCTCGGTGCCGATCACGTTCACCCCGTTGGGGTCCTCGATCGAGAAGTAGTTGTCGACCAGCGCGGCCGATGCTGTGTAGAACTCGCCGGCATCCGCCTTGGTGAGTTCCAGGGAAATGAACTCCGGATCGTCCTGGATGTCGGTCCACGCGCGGCGGAGGCGGTCCATTGCCGCGGCCGGGTTGCGCTTACCGGCGGGCACCTCCCAGAACAACAGTTCCAGCGCGCGGTGCACGAGCGTGCCCTTCACGGTCCACGGGCTGGGCGGCTCCGGGAGCTTGTCGATCGCGGAGAAGCGGAACGCCAGCGCGCACGACTTGAAGCTCGACACTTTGCTCGGCGAGAGCGACGAGGGCAGCGGAAATGACATCGATGTCACTTTAGAACCACGGTGTGACACCGACCAGGGATGTCTTAGGCGCGCGCCCGCACGATCGCGACGATGCCGCCCACCGCGGCGAGCAACAAGATCGCCGGTCGAGCGACGCTGTCGGGCAGGCGGCGGACGACGACGAGGCCGACGAGCCACCCGCCGACCAGGCCGATCCACGGGACGATCGCGAACGCCGGGAGCCCGAGCACCGCGAGACCGACGGCGTTGAGGCCGAGGAAGTAGGCCTGCAACGTTGGCCGCACCGTGCTGGCCGGCCACTCGGCGTTGACCGTGTACATGGCGATCGGCGGACCGCCGATGCCGGCGAGCACGTTCATGGCCGAGCTGACGAGGCCGGCGGCGAGGGCGCCGGCCCGGCCACCGGCGCGCCGCATCCGCACGCCGGTCGCCAAGGCGGCTGCGCTCACGATCGTCAGAAACCCGGCGGCCATCGCCAGGATGCGCCCATCGAGCCGGTCGAAGGCGAAGGCGAATAGGGGCGTGGCGACGGCGGCGGGGATAAGCAGCAGCGCAACCGCGTTCCACCGCGTCTGCCGGCGCTCGCCAGCGAGCAAGACCAGGTTGAGCGTTCCCGACAGCAGCAGGTTCAGGCGGACGCCCTCACTTCGGCCCAGTGCGGCGACGAGGAATGGCGCGCTCACCAGCGAGAACCCCAGGCCCGTCACGGCCTGGGCCACCGCCCCGGCGGCGATGGCGATGGAGGCGGGGATCACGAGGAGGCGAAGGCGCGGGCGATCGACGCGGCCGTTGCGTCGGGTTGCTGGAGCGGCCCGAAGTGACCGGCGCCGGTGAACACGTCGATGGTGGCGCCGCCCAACCGTTCGGCAATGGGCCCGACGAAGTCGGCGGGGAAGCCGTCGTTGTCACCGCCGCGCGCCAGGTTGACCGGACACCGAACTCGATCGAGGTTCCGGTAGGCCGTGTGCGCCCCCTGCGATTCGTAAAAGCGGGCCTCGTTGGCGCCGCGGCACTTGAGCCGGACCGTGCCGTCGTCGAGGTCGTCGAAGCCGTAGTCGACATAGGCCCGCAACGCGGCGGGGGCCAACACCGCGAACGGCGGCTTCGACGCGTAGTTCGCGTAGGCCTCGTCGCGATTGGCGAACACCTCACGACGACGGCGCGCGCCATCCGCCATCGGGTTCCCGGTGACCGGCAGCGGATCGTCGACCGGCACCACGATCGGCTCGTACGCCCACAGCGCGGCGAACGTCCCGGGCTGCGCTTCTTCGGCGAGGAACAGCGCGGCCGCGCCAGAGGAGTGGCCGGCGGCGTACGGGTGGTCGAGGCCGAGGTCAGCCAGCGCAGTGAGGACATCGGCGCCGAGGTCCCGCCACTCGTAGCCGTCGTCGCCCGGCGCGTCCGAGTCGCCGTGGGCGCGCTGATCGACGCCGAAACAGTGGAACCGCGACGTCAATTCGTCGATCACCGGCAGCCACACATGCGCGTGGAAGCCGGTGGCGTGGACGAGAAGCAAAGGATGGCCGTCGCCACCGAAGTCGTAAGTCGCCAAGCGCACGGCGGGGGACGCTACTGGTCCCGTTTCAGCAGATGCCCCCAGCCGCCGGCGACGACAGCGTCGCGAATTTCGTCGGGATTCGTCACGCGTGCCAACGGGTCCCGCGGGGCGGTCGCGATGAGTGCCGTTGTTAGGGGAGCCGGCGGCACGCCGAGCGCTCCGAGCAGTCGACCCATCGTCCTGTCGCGATCGTCGGGTGAGCGCAGGTCAGCTTCGTAGGTGAGTTCGATCGTGGGAAGGCGCGCTGCCTGGCTTCGGCAAAGGAGAAGGTCGGCTTCGCACCGCTCCAGCCCAGCGATGACTCGCCTGGGGTCAACGGCGGTCCTCTCAAAGGTGGCGGACGCATCGGTCGTGACCTCCCAGGCCGACGCGGCGGCCTGCTCGGCGGAGATCGCCTGCGACAACATGTCGCGCCGCCACAGGTAGATGATCTGGAAGCCCCGCTGGTGCAGCTCGAGGAGGAAGTCGGGCGAGAGGTAGCGCGCCATCTGGTAGCTCATGAGCTTGAACCCGTAGACCTTCGCTCCTTGCAGGCGGGCTTTGGCGGCGCGGGCTTCGAGGAACGCGTGCGGTGCGTGCTCGCGCCGAGATGGGCCGGCCGCCTGGTTGTCGAGGTTGAAGACCTCCCCGTCGCACGTGATCAGGGGATGCGAATTGACGAGGGTCGTGAGGAGCGTGCTACCGCTGCGCGGCATCGAGAAGATCACGAACCGCCGCGGCATCAAGGTGCGGGGGGTGAGGATTCCGAAGGCGGTGGCCGCGGCGCGGTCCACCCGACCAAGCGCTCTTCCCCAACGCCTCACAGTGTGATCGTAAGGACCGTTTCTCGCGCGGGCGGAGTGGCGTCAGATAGCGGTCAGAAGATCGATCAGCTCCGTGGCGTTGACCACGGCGTCGTCGCGGTGGCAGTTGTTGAACAGCACGTGGAGTTCGGACACCGACCCGGCCAGCTCGACGACGCGCGGCACCCATTCGGCCAGCTCGTCGGGACCGTACCGGTACGGCGTGCGCCAGGTCGGTCGGTGCGGCCGAGGGCCCCACGGTGGATGGTCCCGTCCGTGCAGCCGGGCGATGGCGACGTCGCCGGTCGCGGCGATGACCGGAGTGAGGGCGGGTGCGTCGACGGCCACGAGGATCATGTCGTGCTCCTCGAACAGCGCGATCGTCGCGTCCAATTCGTCGGGTTCGACCCAGCGCTCGCTCGCGAACTCGACGCTGACCCGGTAGTCGGGGATGGCGGCGCGAGCGGCGAGCAGCTCAGCCCTCGTCGCCTCCTTGGGTGAGAACCAATGCGGGTACTGGAGCAGCACCGCGCCCAGCCGGCCCGCGTCGTGCAGCGGCCGCAGCGCATGGTCGAAGCGGGCCCACGCTTCGGTGACGGCGTCGGCCGACAAGTGCGCCATGTACAGGTTGGTGTTGTCGCGCGTCTCGGGCCGAACCTCGCTTTGTAGGTCGGGCCATAGCGACGGCGGCAACGTCGGCTGACCGCTGAACAGCGACCAGGCGCGCACGTCCATTGTGAAGCCGTCGGGCGTGCGCTCGACCCATTGGCGGGCCACCTCGGGCGTGGGCGGGAACCAGTACGTGCTCTCGATCTCGACGATCGGAAACTGCGACGCGTAGTACGCCAGCCGGTCGGCCGCCTTCATCGTTCGCTTCGGGTACCAGTCCGACTCCTGCGTGAGGCTGCGACCGGCCCAGGAGCAGGCGCCGACGAGCACGCGGCAATTGCCGATGACGATGGCGTCGCCGCTCACGATTTGGCGGCTCGCAGGAGCGTGTCGTGCACCACGCGCGCCGAGGCGTCCCACGAGAAGGCGTCGACACGGGCGTCGCCCTTGCGCACCATGTCGGCGCGCAGCGCGTCGTCGCTGAGTACGCGCTCGAGCGCGGCGGCAAAGGCGTCGAGGTCCTCGGGATCGACGTGCAACGCGGCCCCACCGCCGACTTCCCGCAGCGCCGCCGCCGTCCCGACGACGACCGGCGTCCCGCACGCCATCGCTTCCAAAGCGGGCATGCCGAAGCCTTCGTAACGCGACGGGTAGGCGAATACGCGCGCCCCCGTGTACAGCGCGGCGAGGTCGCTGAGCGGCACGTAGTTCAGCCAACGTACGTCGAGCCCATCCTCAGTCGCGCTGGCGATCCGCGCGGCGACCGTCTTGGCACCCCACCCCGCCGGCCCGGCGAGCACGAGCGTGAGGTCGCGTCGGCGCGCCGCGTCGAGACGGCCGAACGCGTCGATGAGCGCAGGAATGTTCTTGCGTGGTTCGAGAGTCCCGGTGTGCAGCACGTAGGGACGGTCGAGGCCGTACACGCGGCGACGTGCGTCGACGTCCTCGGCGGCGCGGGGATAGAAGACGGCGCGGTCGGCGGCGGGTCCGGCGATGCCGATGTCGGTGGCGGCGACATCAAAGTGCTCGACGATCTCGGTCCGAACCGACTCGGATACCGCAAGGAGTCCCGCGATCCGGGGCAACGCGGCGCGTAGGTTGCTTACCCACGCGGCGGCCGCGCCGGGGACGTCGGGCAGCGTGTCGGGGTGCAACACGTGATTCAGGTCGTGGATGACGCACACCGTTCCGCCTCGACGGAGGGGCCGCACCCACAAGCCAGGGAATAGGCAGGCGTCGAGACGGCCAACGAAGTTGTCCCACGCCAAGTTCACATGCCGTCGCTCGAGCGACTGCACTAGGGGCATCGGCATCGGTATCCGGCGGTAGCGGAAGTTGGGTGGCTGCGCGGGGGTGATCGGCCGGCGGCGGCGTGGTGACCAGAAGTAGGGGAGCACGTAGCTGTTGTCGCCGTCGACGCCGCCGATCGCGCGAGTGACGTTGATCGCATAGTTCGCAACGCCGGTCGGCCCCCATCCGATCATCGACTGTGCGTCGATCCCGAGTCGGAGCACTACCGCGGCCGACGCGGGCGCGCCGCTCGGAGCAGCGACTTGAGACGACGCACCTCCGGCCGAAGGAACAGCGGCACCGTGTGTCGCACCGGGGCGATGCTGGCACCGTGGGCCACGCGGGCCCGGACGAAGCCGACGCGTGCCTCCGGAGTGTGATTGGTGGCGAAGTCGGCCGCCGCGGTCTCGCCGATCGATCGCGCCAACTCAGGCGCTTCGTACAGGCGGCGCATTAGCCGGGCCGCCTCGGCCACTTCGGGTTCAGCCCACGGCGTGCCCGGCGGATAGAGGAAGCAATCATCGGGGATTGGCGTGGGCACGTAGGGAACGAGACAGCTGTTGCGTTCCGTCATGAAGTCGAGGTTGCCCGAGTAGGCGGTCGCGATCACCGGTTTGCCTTGCGCCATCGCCTCGGCGAGCGTGAGCCCGTAGCCCTCGGCGCGGTGCAGCGACACATAGACGTCGCACGCGTCGATCATGGCGCGGTGTTCCGCGGTGTTGAGGTAGCCATCGACGACAGCTATCTCGGACCGGCCGGCTGCCGCGGCGCGGAGCGCCTCGAGCTCGGCCGGGCGGCGGTCGCCGTTCACGCTCTTGAGCGTGAGGCTCGCCGCCTCGCCGGGTGTGAACGCCCGGCAAAAGGCGTCGATCACCGCGGCCGGGTTCTTCCGCTCGACGATGCTGAGAAAGTCGAAGGCGAACAGGAAGCTGAGGCCTGGTCGCCGGGCGGCGCTTGCGCCCGCCGACTCAATCCGTACGACCGGTGGATTGAACACATACGTAGGAACGGACGTGCCGCTGCGAATTGCCCTGGCCGAGTGGTGGCTGAGTGTCCAGATCTCATCGGTGACCGGGGCGATGCGCGACATGAACCGGGGAACCACCTCGGTCTCCCATGCCCACACCGCAATGCGGTACGTGTCGCGGAACGTCGGTTCGGGAGCAACGACGAGCTGGTCGAAGTTGTCCGCGTTCACACATGCGATGGTGACCGGGTGCATTTGGCCGTCACCGGCGGTGTACGCGCTGCCCCGGCGCGCGCTCGTGCGCGTCCACACCGTCGTGGAGAAGGGGATGCCCGCCGCGGCAAGTGTCGCGATCACGCCGCGAGCGACCTCGCCCAGGCCGCTCTCGGCGTCGAGGTAGCCGACGACGTTTACGCCCGCGGACGACATCGCGTCACCCACGGCGCAGCGCGCGGCGGACACGCGCGCGAACCAAGCGGCGCCGGGCGCCCGTCGCCCAGGTCGCCAAGGCATCGCGCTGGTTCGATGCAAACGGATCGTCCGGGCAATCGGGATCGCCGGTCAACAGCGCATCGCGGTAGGCGCGACGAAGCTGCGGTTCCCACGTCACCGAGCCAGCTTGGTCGAAGGCGTATGACGTTGCCGAGCACGCGGCGTAGTCGTGGCGCATCAGGTGGTCCGCGTACTGGCGGCACAGGTCCACGAGCGCCGGCGTCGTGACGTCTTCGACTCGCGATCCGGGCGGGAGATGGCGCGTGAGGCGAGTCGGGTTCGCCGGATCGAACCCGGTGAAGTGAAAGGCGCGCAGCGGCTCGCCGTTGACCACGAACGCGTCCCCGGCACGGGCGATCCGGCGTTCGTGCAGGTTCCAGTAGGCCACGTTGACGCTGACGTCGTCGAATATCGCGTGCGGGAAGATTCCGACGGCGAGGTCGACCCATCGCTGGTCCACAAACAGACCGCGGTCGACGGCGTCGAGGCAGTCCCAACGCAGGCGGTCGGCCCACCAGTCCAAGAACGGGCGAGCGCGCTCGGACACGGCGATGAAACCGAGGTTGAAGACACCCGCATGCAGGAAGTTCTCCTCGCGCGGCTCGCGTCCGTCGCGCGGGAGCGGCGCGCCGAGATGGGGTGTCAGCAGCATGACCTGCTCTTGCGCGAGCGGCCCGAGGTACGCGAGATCGGCGTATACCTCGATGTCGGGATCGAGGTATACGACCGCGCTGGCGCCCCGGCGTAGCAGCGCTCGTAGGAGCCACGGCTTCACCGCGGTCGCCAGTTCGGTCAGCCGGTAGATCGCAGCCATCTGGTGGAAGTCGAGATCGCTGATGCCAACGTCACGCGGCCGGATGACTTCGATGGCGTCGTCATCGAGGGTGATCGCCTCGTCGACATCGTCGAGCAGCAGGACTGCGAGTCGCTCGCCGGGATGCCAGCGCTGGTACGAGCAGGCGAGGACGCGCGCCTGCGCGAGGTAATTCCGAGCGACGATTGTGCACGCTTGCATCAGCGGCGTGCCGGCCCACTCACGGGTGGAGGATGCCATGCCGGCCACGATTGGGACATGCTGGCCGCGTGAACCTGCCGGTCACACCTCCCGTCAAGCCCATGCTGGCCAAGGCGTCGCGCACGCTCCCTGTTGGCGGCGGCCTGTTGTACGAGCCGAAATGGGACGGCTTCCGGGCCATCATTTTCCGTGACGGCGACGACGTCGAGATCGGTAGCCGAAACGAGCGGCCGCTCACGCGCTACTTCCCCGAGGTGCTGGACGCGGCGCGACAACATTTGCCGGCGCGGTGTGTGGTCGACGGCGAGATCGTGATCGCGGGCGCCAATGGCCTCGAGTTTGAAGCGCTACTGCAACGCATCCACCCTGCCGAGTCGCGAGTCCGCCGGCTGGCCGAGGAGACACCGGCCTCGTTCGTGGCGTTCGATCTTCTCGCCCTGGACGATCGTGATCTCCGCGAGGAGCCGCTGGAGACACGACGCCGCGTTCTCGAAGACGCGCTGGCCACGGTTTCACCTCCCGTTCACCTCACGCCGGCGACGACGGACGCGGCCGTGGCCGCCGAATGGTTCGAGCAGTTCGAGGGCGCGGGGCTCGACGGCGTTGTCGCCAAGCCCCTCGATGGCACCTATCGCGAGAACCAACGCGTGCTGACCAAGGTGAAGCACGAGCGCACCGCCGATTGCGTCGTCGCCGGGTTCCGGTGGCACAAGAGCGGGGGGATCGTCGGCTCGCTGCTACTTGGGCTGTTCGACGACCAAGGAACGCTCCACCATGTCGGCGTCACCGCGTCGTTCACGATGGCGCGCCGCCAGGAGCTGGTCGCCGAACTCGAGCCCTACCGGGCCGACTCCCTGGCCGGTCATCCGTGGGAGGGCTGGGCCGCGTTCGAGGCCGAGGCGCGGGCCGAGGGTCGCAAGCCCGGGGCGGCGAGCCGGTGGAACGCGAAGAAGGACCTGGGCTGGGAGCCATTGCGAGCCGAGCTGGTGTGCGAGGTGGCGTACGACCACCTTCAGGGGAGTCGGTTCCGCCACGCCACCACGTTTCGCCGGTGGCGCCCCGATCGCACCCCCGACAGCTGCACCTACGATCAGCTCGAGACGCCGGTCCCGATGCAACTCAACGAGGTATTCGGCGCGTAGCGCGCCACGCCGCCTCGGCCCGGCCCAACTCGGTGACGGGCGGGCCGGCGACGAACGGCCATAGCTCCTCGGCGATGCCGCGGTAGTTCGCCGTTGCGTGCAGGTGGCCCAAGACCGACGCCATCCCGAGATTGATGCGCTGAAGGATCACGAACGCCGGTGGGAGGTTGCCGAACTTCTGGATCTCGGGGAATTCCGAACCGGGCATCGGCATGAGCCGGCCGATGGCCTTGGAGGCGTATTCGGTCGTGAAGGTGTAGGGCTGCGGCTTGAGGACGGCGTCGTAGAAGTAGCCGAAGTAGTCGACCATGCGGTCGTCGGCCATCGGCATGCCGGGCTTCAGCACGCCCGAGTCCTCGAGGGCACTCCGGTACGCGTTGATGTCACCGTCGATCACGAGCGTCTTCCCCATGCGCTCGAACATGCGGATCTCGTCCGGTGCAAACCGCTTCACGAGGCCGAAGTCGAGG
This sequence comes from Acidimicrobiales bacterium, assembly GCA_035649535.1. Taxonomy (GTDB): domain Bacteria; phylum Actinomycetota; class Acidimicrobiia; order Acidimicrobiales; family JACDEA01; genus JACDEA01. Next base: position 35,384 of record DASRJI010000113.1, read on the forward strand.
AACGTGACCCGTCCGCCCGTCGCGAACAGGTAGTTGCCCGGGTGCGGATCGCCGTTGAACGCGTGCAACTGGTAGATGCCGTCGAACACGAAGCGGAAGATCGTCTCGCCGGCCAGGTTGCGTTCCTCCTGGGACCAGCTGTCGAGCTCGGCGAACCGAGCGCCGGTGGCCAGTTCGGTCGTGAGCACACGCGCCGTCGAGAACTCGTCGACGACTCGGGGTATTGCGATGAACGGGTGGCCCTCGTAGTGGTCGGCGAACAGCGTCTGGTTGCGCGCCTCTTGGCGGTAGTCGAGCTCTTCGAGCAGTCGCTCGCGCAGCTCGGCGATGAACGGCTGCGCGTCGAACCCGGGGAACAGCATCCCGGCCATCGACGTCAGCATCGCCGTGTTGTCGAGGTCGGCGTGGATCGCGTCGTCGACGCCCGGGTACTGGACCTTGACCGCGACGGCGACGTTGTCGCGCGTGATGGCGCGGTGGACCTGGCCGATCGACGCGGCGGCGATCGGCACCGGATCCCACTCGGCGAACACGACTTCCGGCGGCGCGCCCAGCTCCTCCTCCACGACCCGCGACGCCAACTCCGGGCTCATTGGCGGCGCGTCTTGCTGCAACTGCGAGAGCGCCTCGCGAATCGGTGCGGGGACGCTTTCGTCAACGAAGCTCATCATCTGGCCGAGCTTCATGAGGGCGCCCTTCATGTTGCCCAGGACGGCGACGACCTGTTCGGCCGACTTCAGCTCGAACTCGGCGTCGAGCGTCTCCTTCCGCTCGGCCGACGCGAATACCCGGCGGGCGCGGTGCGTCGCCCAGCCGGCGCCGACTCGCGAGCCCAGCTTGGCGATCTCGACGTTGCGTTCAGCGCGTACCGATGGCCGCCGGCGCGCGACCACCACGCCCAGACCGACGGCGGCCGCCAGCGCGACAAGTCGTCGGGGCCTCACCGTCACGCGGCGGCGTTGGCGGCGAGGACTTCGAACTGTTCGGCGACGATGGCGGGCTGGCAGCGGCGCAGCGCCTCGTCGAGGGCGACCCATTCGAAGCGATCGTGCTCGTGCGACAGGACGACCTCGGCGTCGGCCGGGGCCTCGGCCCAGTACGACGCCCACGCCGGATCGTGGGTCACGGAATGGAGCGGGAGGCGGAGGCCGCTTTCCTCCTCGAGCTCTCGGCGAGCGCAGTCCTCGACCGCCTCGCCGGGAAGGCGAGCGCCGGCCGGCGGACCCCAGGCCCAGTCGACGGCGTCGGCCGGAACGTGCGAGCGGTGGAGGATCAGGAACTCGGTCCCGCCCGTTCGGGCCGCGGCGGAACACAACGATGGTGGCGCCGTGGGGCGGCTCCTCACTGATGAACAATCCATCCCACGTCGTACGGAGTCGACTGCGATCCGGCATCAGATTGTGAATACATTCACATGAACGCCGCCTCGTGTCAATCACACCCCGTAACCTGCCCGAACGTGAACGACCGCGACCCCTTCCAACGCCGGACCGCGACCCTCGGATCGGTCCTTCCCTGGATCGCTGAGCTGGGCCGGACGATCCCGGGTTTGGTCGATTCCTACGCCCGCAAGGACGTGCTGAACCCCCGTACTCGCGAGCGGATCATCCTGGCGGTCACCGAGGTCAACGGCTGCCGGTACTGCGCGTGGATTCACGGCTCGTGGCAGGACTTCCTCGGCGACGTGCCGACCGGGACGGCCGAGGACGCGCTCCTCGTCTACGCCCGCGCCTGCGCTGACGCCGGCCGGCCGCTCGACCCCGGACCGCTCGCCGAGACGCTGCCGCCCGAGGCGATCCGGGCGATCCGGGCGACCGTCGCCCAGATCGAGGTCTCGAACCTCGTGGGCAACACCGTCGACGGTTTGCTGGCGCGCGCCACCCGCGCTCGGCCGTTCGATCCGCTCGCCACGTTGCAGGAGATCGCCGCGGTGGGCGCCGCGTTGCCCCTCGCCGTCCCGATGCTCGGTGCCGCCGCTTTCCTCAAGGCGGTCGAGCGCATCGCGCCGCGCCTCGGTGACATCGACAAGCCCGAGGCGGGCGAGGCCAACCTGCTCGTCCACGTTCTGGCCGAAGCCATGCCGCTGCTGCTTGCCAATGCCGCGGTCCGGCTCGTCGTCCTCAACCTCCCCGTCCGCGTGCCGGTCGCCGTTCGCGCCGGCCGGACGACGGCGACCATGCGCGTCGGCCAGGGCGGTGTGACGCTGGAGAACGGCGTGGCCGGTGACGCCGTCGCCGTGGTCGAAGGCGAAGTCGACACGCTGCTCAAGCTCGTCACCGGCTCGTTGTTGCGCGAGATCGCCAACGTGCGGATTCGTCCCGGGCGAGGATGACGCTGCCGACGGGTAGCGGGCAAGTGCAGACGCTGCTAGTTGACGCGCTGACCGAGGTAGTCGGTCCGCTCAACGTCACGACCGCGGTCGAGCAGTACCTGACCGACGTCACCGAACAGCCGCCCGGTGCCGCCGACGTGGTGGTGCGGCCGGGCAGTGCGGACGAGGTCCGCAAGGTGCTGCTCGCCGCCGCTGGAGCCGGTGCGCCCGTGACGCCGGTGGTCGCCGGATACAACGTGGCCGGCCTCACGATCCCCCGGCGCGGGGGCATCGTGCTGGACCTCACTCGGATGAACCGCATCGTCGAGGTCGACGAGGACGCGATGTACGTCGTGGTCGAGCCCGGCGTCACCTTCGAGCAGCTCAAGCGCCACCTCGACGATCAGCACCCGGACCTCGTGTACAGCTATCCGTTCGCGCCGCCGTCGACATCGGTGCTGGCGAACGCGTTGCTCGATGGCCTGAACAACCTGTCGATGCGCCACGGCGCGATGGGGCAGTGGGTGAACGGGGTCGAGGCCGTCCTGGCCGACGGCACCGTCGTGCGCACCGGCGCCGGCGGCGTCGTCGACAAGTGGTTCGCCCGGGCGCCCCTGCCGGACCTGACTGGCTTGTTCATCTCGACGCAGGGCACGACGGGCGTGGTTACCCGCGCCGCGCTTCAGCTCCAGCCGCGCCCGGCCGCTCGGGCGCGCTGGTTCGCCTTCGCCGACGATCTCGACACGGCGTATACGGCGATGCGCGCGCTGGCCCGCACGGGTTCGTTCGACGATGTGGGTCTCATGACGTGGCCGGCGGCCAAGATGCTGTTCGGCGCCACGCGCGATCTGCGGCGGGCTGACGACGAGCCATTCGCGTTCCTATTCCTCGACATGACCGGCGCGTCGGATGACGAACTCGCGGCGCGCAAGGACATCGCCCAGCGCATCCTCGACGACGCCGGCATCGAGACCGTGTTCCCGGTCGAGGACCTCGTGCGGGCCGTGCCGCGCTACGGGCCGCTCGCCGAGTTGCCGACCACGCTCGACTTCTTGCTGGACTTTCCCGGTGGCGGCCTCACGTGGGTCGGCTCGTACGGGCCCGGCGCCGGTTGGGTCGACGGCGCGCACAAGGGTCTCGGCGTGCTCGAGGAGCACGGCTTCCCGCCGTTCCTCGTCGCCCGGCCGATGGCCGGCGGCCACTACTTCGTCTTGCGTTTCGTGGCCTGCTTCGACAAGGGCGACGTGGCGGAAGTCGAACGCGTTCGCGCGGTCATGGGCCGCCTGGCCGATGTCGTGCTCGATCAGGGCTACGTGCCGTACAAGGCGTCGGCCGACGCCGCGCAGCGGATCCTGGCCCGCGCTCATCCGGGCTTCGTCGAGCTGTGGTCGCGCGTGCGCGGCCTCCTCGATCCCGACGGCCGTATGAACCCCGGCCGGTGGTGACGAGGAGCGCGGCCACCCGCGTTCCCGACCGCGCCCTGTTCGCCCGGTTGCCCCGTCTGACGGACTTGGTCCCGTTCGCCGAGCTGGCCGACGGCTTGCCGACGCCGGTGGACCAGATCGACGACCGCCTCTGGGTCAAGCGCGACGATCAGACGGCATCGACGTACGGCGGCAACAAGGTCCGCAAGTTCGAGTTCGTCCTCCCGGTCGCCGCCCGACGCGGGGGACCGGTCGTGACCGCGGGCGGCATCGGCTCGCATCACGTCGTCGCCGCCGCGACGTATTGCCGGCGGCTCGGTCTCGACGTCGACGCGGTCCTCTACCCGCAGGATGTGACCGAAGACGTCGAGCGGACCCAAGCGCGACTCCGCGACCTCGATGTGCGGGTGACCGCGACCTCGAACCGCTTTCTCATGCCCGTTGCCGTCGCCCAACGCATGGCCGCCCTCGCCGCTCGGCGGCCGTATCTCTTGTGGCCGGGCGCATCGACGCCGCTCGGCACGCTCGGGTACGTCGGCGCCGGGCTCGAGCTCGTCGAGGACATGGACGAGGAGCCCGACGCCGTCGTCGTGGCGCTGGGCTCGGGCGGGTCGGCCGTGGGCCTCGCCCTCGGGCTGGCCCTCGGAGGCTGGACGCATGCGCGCGTCGTCGGCGTGCGCGCCGCCGATCCGATCGTCACCAGTCGCGCCGTGCTCGGTGGCCTCGAGGCCGGGACCGCGGCCTTGCTGGCGATCGGCGGGTGGATGCCGCACGCGGCCCGACTCGACATCGACGGGCGCTGGTTCGGCAGCACCTACGGACGACCCACCGAGGCGGGCGCGGCGGCGATGGCCGCGGCGACAGGGCTGGGGCTCGCCGTTGAGCCCACGTACACGGCCAAGGCGCTGGCTGCGGCGCTGGATCTGGCCGCGGCGGGGGAGCGGGTCGTGTTCGTGCAAACGTTTGCCGGATGAAGCGACGCTCGGTCCTCACCTTTGTTCTTCTCGCCGCGCTCGTCCTCGGCGCGTGCGGCGGCGGTAAGTCGGACGACACGTCGGTGACGATCGGTACGGACGACTCGCCGGCCAGCGCCGGCCCACCAACTCCGGGACAGACCACCGCTACGACACAGGCGCCAGCGGGACGGGCGATCGCCGCGCCCTGGTCGGCGCCGACGTCGGGTGTGGCCGCGCTCATCGCCAGGGCGGGGTTGCCGGCGTTGCCGAGCGAGCGGCTGACGTACCACATACACGCGCACGTCACCGTGTTCGTCGACGGCGACAGCAAGGCGGTGCCGGCCAACCTCGGCATCGACTTGCAACGCCAGGTGATCTCGCCGCTGCACACCCACGACGACACCGGCATCATCCACGTCGAGAACGATCAACCCGCCGACTTCTTTCTGGGTCAGCTGTTCGACGAGTGGAACGTGCGGTTCAACGCGACGTGCGTCGGCTCGTACTGCAAGCCCGGAACTGACTGGGCGGTCTATCTCGACGGCGCGAAGGACACCGACGATCCGCGCCTGGTGCAGTTCTCGCCACACCGTGAAATCACCATCGTCATCGGCAAAGCGCCCAAGGACATCCCGACGACGTACGACTGGCCCAGCGGCGTCTAGCTGAACGCCTTCATCATGGCGGCGAACTCGTCGCCGGGACCCGACGGCACCGTGTAGCCGTCCTCGCTGCGGATCTGATCCCAGTTGTCGCGCACGTCTTCGAGGGTGATCGCCGGGTTCGTGTAGCCCGTCGTCATTCCGATGAAGAAGCGGGCGACGCGGCCGCCGCCCACGCTGTAGACCTCGCCAGTCACGGGGCAGTCCTCGTGGGCGAGCCACGCGACGACCGGGGACACGAGCGCCGGGTCCAGCCGTTCCGCCAGCGGGCCGAGCAATTCCTCGGTCATGCGCGTGCGCGCCACTGGCGCGATGGCGTTGGCCTTGATGTTGTATTTGGCACCCTCGGCCGCGAGGACGCGGGTGAAGCCGACGAGGCCCATCTTGGCGGCGCCGTAGTTGCTCTGGCCGAAGTTTCCGAGGATGCCCGAGTTCGACGACGTGTTGATGACGCGCCCGTAGCCCTGCTCGCGCATCTTGACCCACGCCGGTCGTGTGACCCAGAAGGCGCCGCGGAGGTGCACGTCGAGTACCGGATCGACGAACTCGGCCGTCATGTTGTGGAACGTCTTGTCGCGCAGGATGCCGGCGTTGTTGATGACGATGTCGACCCGCCCGAACGCGTCGACCGCGGTCTGCACGATCGCCTCCCCGCCCTCGGGCGTGGCGACGCTGTTGGTGTCGGCCACCGCGATGCCGCCGAGATCTTCGATCTCCTTGGCCGCAGTGTGCGCCGGTCCGGCGTCGCCGCCCTCACCGCTCACTGATCCGCCGAGGTCGTTGACCACGATCTGGGCGCCCCGCGAGGCAAGCAGCAGCGCGTGTTCCCGTCCGAGGCCGCCGCCGGCGCCGGTGATGATCGCAACTTTGCCCTCGTATCCAAGATCAGCCATGGCGGCGCACGGTAGTGGTCGAAGGAATCGGTTGACAGCAAAGGACTTTGTAATGCAAAGTACTCTGCATGACGTCGAAGGAACATGAAGCGGCCGAGCTGCTGGCAATCGCCGAGACGCTCGGTCGCCATACGCGCCGGCGGCTGCACGCGACATCACTCATCGCCGGCCTCGCTGCGCTCACCATGCTCGTGCCCGCCGCCCTGAGCGGGCTGGGCATGTCGCTTCTCACCCAGGCGGTAGTCAGCTCGGTCTTGGCGACCGCCGCCGCCGCTGTGATCGTGCGTCGCTGGACGCGGTCAAGCGAGCGGTTCGACGCCGGTCCGCCAGCGGGCTTCGGCCCGGGCGTCCTCACCGGATCGGCCGTGGGCGCGATCGTCTCGGTTTTGGTAACGCAGGGACGGCCGCCGAGCGTCAAGGCGTCCGTAGCTAGTGCCGTGGTGCTCATCGCCTCCGGGCTCGTCCTTCGCATCGTTAGGACGCGCTATCGGTTCCTCGCGCCAATGTACGCCGGCCTCGGTGTCTTACTACTCGCCGAGACGTGGGCTTGGCCGCACTCGGTCACGCCGCGACGCACGGCTTCCGGCTTCGTCTTCCTCGTCGTGGCCTTTGTGGCCTGGCGGCGAACGAACCGTCCGGTCGACGCGTGAGCCATCCGTCGCGCGAGCTCGACGACGTCGTTCATCAACGCGTGCGGCTTGGAATCCTCGCCGTGCTGAACGAAGCCCCCAAGGCCGACTTCGGTTACCTGCGATCGACGCTCGCACTCACCGACGGAAACCTGTCGCGGCACCTCACCGTGCTCGAGGACGCCGGATACGTCGAAGTCGAGAAGGTGTTCGAAGGCAAGAAGCCCCGCACGTGGGTGACAGCGACGAAGAGCGGCAAGGCCGCGTTCACCGCCGAGATCGCCTCGCTGCGGCGACTCCTCGACGGATTACCGGGAGGTGAGAAATGACCAAGCCACGCCGCATCCCGCCGAAGCCGGGCGGGCCGATCGCCTGGAACCCGCGCTACCGCGTCTCGTCGAGCCGCTGGGCCAAGCCGAGCACCGAGCGTAGGTTCTAGCCCGATGGATGTCCTACTTCTCGGCGGACCGCTCTTTCTCGGGCGTCACGTCATCGACGCCCTTCAGACCGCCGGTCATCGCGTCACCGTGTTCAACCGCGGGAAGACGAACCCCGATGACTATCCGGACGTGGAGCGGCTCGTCGGCGATCGTCGCGACGACGTGAGCGCGCTGGACGGCCGGCGGTGGGACGCCGCGATCGACACGAGCGCGTACTTCCCGGGCGACGTACGGCGGTCGATGGAAGCGCTGGCCGGCGCGGTCGGCCACTACACCTTTGTGTCGACGATCTCGGTGTACGCCGACGCGTCGAGTCCCGGCATGGACGAGACCGCGACGGTCGGCACGATCGACGATCCCGAGATGGAGGAGATCACCGGCGAGAGCTACGGCCCGCTGAAAGCCCTGTGCGAGCAAGCGGCCGAGGCGGCCATGCCCGGGAAGGTGGCCAACGTCCGGCCGGGGCTCATCGTCGGTCCGCACGACCCGAGCGATCGGTTCACCTACTGGGTGCGGCGCCTGGCGAGCGGTGGCGACGTGCTGGCCCCTGACCGGCCCGACATGCCGGTCCAGGTAATCGACGGGCGGGACTTGGCGGACTGGATCGTGCGCCTCGCCGAGACGGGAACCACCGGCGTGTTCAACGCCACCGGCCCGGCCACGCCGCATCGCTTTGACGCGACGCTCGACGCGTGCCGCGGCGCGGCCGGTGTCGACGCGTCGATCACATGGGTCGACGAGGCCTGGCTCATCGACCAGAAGGTCGAGCCGTGGATGGAGTTGCCGCTGTGGTTGCCCGGCGGCGAGGGGTACGACGGGCTGTCGGCCGTCGACGTGTCGCGGGCCGTCGACGCGGGCCTGACGTTCCGCCCGCTGGTCGACACCTGCGCGGCCACCCTCGAGTGGGATCGGACGCGGGATGGCGCGGGCATGGACGCGCAGCTGTCGCCCGAGCGGGAGGCCGAACTTCTTGCCGCTTGGCGCTCGAGGTGACGGACTGGACGCCGCCCGGCAAAGGCCGGTGGACGTTGGAGCGCTCGCACTTCGGCGGCGAGTTCACTCCCGTGTATCGCGACGTGTACCAGCGCGCGCAACACGACGGGATGAAGGCGACGATGGCGCGCTACGGCGCGCCGGCGAGTCACATGGCGATCGCCTACGTCAACGATCGCCCGTACATGCGCATGGTCCCGCTGTTCGAACCGCCGGGCGGCACGTCGCGCCGACCGCCGGCAGTCTTGATCTGGCTGCTGAGCCGCGTCCATCCGCAGTTCCGGCGTCGCAACAAGGCGGCCCGGCAGATGCTTGCGGCTCGTCAGTGGAGCACGGACGGCGAGCGGTGGTATCGCGACCAGAAGCCGGCGATGATCGCCGGCAACCTTGCCCTCCAGGACGAGCCCATCGAGTCGATGAGCGACGTCGACCTGGCGGGACACCTCGGCCGCGTCATCGACAACGTCTACCGCGGCGTTCGCCTCCACTTCGAACTGGTCGGCTGCGATGCCTTTCCGGTGGGCGACTTCTTCGTCGTCGCCGCCGAGTGGGGGATCGGCCTCGACGAGGCGCTCGCCCTGCTCGCGGGCTCGTCGGCCGACACGGCGCGCCTTCTGGCGTCGGGCGACGTCGACGCGTACCTGCGTCACTACGGCTGGCGCGCGGTGGCGAACTACGACGTCGACAGCCCGACCGTTGGTGAGATGCCGCACGTCGTCAAGGCGACCCTCGCCGCGGTTCTCGAGAACCCGCACGTCGATGCGGTGCCGCCCATTGCCGAGGCGCGCGCACGCGTGCCCGCTACCGACCACGCGCGTTTCGACGCGCTACTGGACGAGGCGCGCTACGCGTACGGGATCCGCGACGACAACGCGGGAATCACGCTTCAGTGGACCGTCGGGCTGGTGCGTCGAGCTCTGCTGGAGATCGGTGGTCGGTTCGTGAAGGCAGGCCGCGTGTCGGCGGTCGAGGACATCTTCGAGCTCACGCCCGACGAGATCGCTCAGCTGCTCGTGGACAACACCGGGCCGAGTCGCGAGGAGGTCGCGCAACGACGCGAGCGGCGCCAGGCGAACAACGCGCTCGACGCGCCTCGCGAGCTGGGTCCGGAGGACCAGATCCCGCCGCTCAAGCCGATGCCACCGGCGCTGCGCCGGGTGACGGCCTCGTTCATCATCCAGGCCGACCTGCTGTACAGCGACGGCGATGCGCCGCCGTTGACGGGAACCGGGATCGGCACGGCGCTGATCAGCGGACCGGCGCGCGTGGTGCGATCCGCCGAGGACGCGTTCGATCGCCTGCAACCCGGCGACATCCTGGTCACCACCATGACGACGCCGGCGTATGACGCGGTGTTGCCGATGCTCGCCGGCCTGGTCGTCGAAGAGGGCGGACCGATGAGCCACGCTGCGATCGTCGCCCGCGAGTTCGGGTTGCCGGCGGTCGTTGGTGCACGCGACGCGCTCCTGCACATCACCGACGGCCAGCGAATCGAACTCGACCCGCGCGCCGGCACGGTCCGGGTGCTCAACTAGGTGTGAGCGAGCGAACGCGAGTGAACAGATGAACACAGTGGATTTATCCATTTCGGTCGCCCGACGGGCGGCCGTCTGAAATGGATTTCGAGCTTCCGGCCGAGGACGACCCGAGGCGCGTCGAGGTGCGCGAGTGGCTCGCGGCCAACCCGACCCCGAGCGGGCGGACGCTGGCCGAGGCCGGCTACGTCGTGCCGCACTGGCCGCGTCCATGGGGCCGTGATGCCGATGCGATCGAGCAGCTGATCATCGACGACGAGCTGCGGCGGGTTCGCGTGTCGCGGCCGATCAATCCGATCGGCATCGGCTGGGCCGGGCCGACGATCGTCCACGCCGGCACCGAGGCGCAGAAGGAGCGCTACCTGATGCCGATGCTCGCCGGCGAAGAGCTGTGGTGCCAGCTCTTCAGCGAGCCGGGGGCCGGGTCGGACTTGGCTGGGCTCACCACGCGGGCCGAGCGCGACGGCGACGTGTATGTCGTCAACGGCCAGAAGATCTGGACGACGCTGGCGCACTTCTCGAAGCTCGGCATCCTCATTGCCAGGACGAATCCCGACGCCACGAAGCACAAAGGCGTCTCGTACTTCATCTGCCCGATGGACCTGCCAGGGATCGAGATCCGCCCGATCGTTGACATGACCGGCGACCACGCCTTCAACGAGGTGTTCTTCGACGACGTCCGCATCCCGGCCGAGAACCTGGTCGGCGACGAGAACGAAGGGTGGGGACTGGCAAAGGTCACCCTCGGCAACGAGCGCGTGTCGCTGTCGGGCGAGGGCGCGCTTTGGGGCCGCGGCCCGACGGCGCGTGACCTCGTCGAGCGCGTCCGGCGCGAAGGCGGCTGCGACGATCCCGTGCTGCGCCAGCGGCTCGCGTCCGTCTACATCGAGGGTGAGGTGCTGCGGCTGATCCGGTTGCGGACGGTGAGCGCCGCGGTGCGCGGCCGTCCGCCGGGGCCCGAAGCGTCGGTCCGCAAGGCGCTGGCCGACGAGCACGGTCAGCACATCATGGGGATCGCCAAGGACCTCGCCGGCACCGCCGGCCTGCTCGCGTCAAAGGACGAGTGGTCGAGCGGCTTCCTGTTCGCCCCGGCCCTCACCATCGGCGGCGGCACCGCCCAAGTCCAACGCAACATCATCGCCGAACGAGTCCTCGGCCTCCCCCACGACCTCTAGCTCGCGTCGCACCTTGCGACTGCGCACGAGCCGCCCCGCGCGTGGCGACTCGTGCGCACTGGGGAACCGTTGTTACACCAGGGTGGTTTCCTGGCCGGCGTGCACCGGGCGCCAATCGATGCGATCACCGAGCGGCAGCTGTCGCTGATCGCATCGCGTCAGTTTCTTGCTGCGGGAGGAAGCGAGAAGGCGCTTCGATGGGCAGTTGCCGATTCGTGGCTTCGGCCCTTCCGGTGGCGCGGGGTGTACGAAGTCGTCGGCGCGGCGGCATCCGAGTTCCGACCCCTGCTTGGTGCGTGCTTAGCGGCGGGTCGCCACGCGGCCGCGGCCGGATTGGGCGCCGCGTGGGTGTACGGCGTTCCCGACATACTCCCCGGCGCGCTCGAGATCGTGATGTTCGACAACGACGAGGCACGCCTCGCCGGGGTATCCGCGCGGCGCTGTGCGCTTCCCGGGGACGGCCTTGTGACCCTGCGCCACGATGTCCCGGTCGTGGTCCCTGCCCTGTGTGTGGTTCAGCTGGCGCGCTCGAACGAGTACCTGTCAAAACTGGCGGGGAATTACCTAGTGACCCGTGGTCACACGACCTTCTCCGCGATCCTGAAGTGTCTTGACGAGGTCGACCCGCGCGGTCGTGGCTCCAAAGCTCTTCGCGAGTTCCTGCTGCGCGAGCTTGAAATCCCTGGGCACGACGACAGCCCTGCGGCTCGCAAACTGGGACGAGCACTGACACGCGCCGGTCTTCCCAAGTTCGAGACACAACACAGAGTGGACACGCCCGACGGTGACCTTTTTCTTGACTTCGCATGGCCGTGGGCCAAAGTCGGCCTGGAGTACAACGGGTGGCTCGACCATGGCGCCACGCAGAACGCGATCGAACGCGACGCGCGCCGGCGGGGGCGCCTTGCGGCCCTCGGCTGGCGGATTTTGGACGCGACGAAAGGCTCGTCCTTTGCGGAGGTCATCCGCTGGACGACGGACGCACTTGTGACCACGCACGAGCCGCCCGCGGAAGGGCGGCTCGTGCGCATTCGCGATCTCTAGCGGTAGGCGCCGGGGCCGGTGAGCATGTGGCGGTGCCAGCGGCGGGGGGTGGCGAGCAACGCGCGGGGGTAGTCCTCGAAGAGCCAGCGGGCGAAGTTGCGGCGGGTCCATGGAGTGAGCCCGGCGACGCGGACCGCGGTGCGCGCGCCCTTGCGGTGTTTCAGGGCGCGGGTGAGAAGGTCGGCGAGGCGGTTGTCGACGGCCAGGCCACGCTTGACCGCGTGCTCGTAGTCGCGCGCCGCGCGCGACGGCGCCTTGTGGCCGGCGTGGACCACCGCTTCGGCCGCCAGCACGCCGGTGTCGAGCGCTTGGCCGATTCCTTCGCCGGTCATCGGGTCAGTGGCGCGGGCCGCGTCGCCGACGAACAGCACCCGTCCGCCGGCGGCCGTCAACGTGGTGCGATCGACACGGGCGGGTATCGGCCACGCCTTGGCCGGCCCCTCGGCGACCGCGCCGGCGCCCAGCACCTGGGCGATGTGCGGCCGCGCCTGTAGGTCGATCCACCGCACCTTCTCGCCCGGCTCGCGCCGAACGCCGAAGCCGACGTTGGCTCGCCCGTTGGGCAGCGGAAACGACCACGCGTAGCCGGGGAGGAAGTCGGGCTCGAACCACACCCACAGGTCCCGCGCCTTGGCGCCCACGCCGGAGTAGTACTGCCGGAAGGCGTGCCACTCGCCGAAGTAGCCGTCCTCGTCCTCGGCCCCGACCGCCTTGCGGAGCGGCGACCACATCCCGTCGGCGCCGATCGCGTAGTGCGCGGCGATCGTGCCCACGCCGTCGACGTCGATGGACACCCAGTGCTCGCCGACCGCGGCGTCAACCAGCGCGCAACCCTCGTGGACGACGACACCGGCGTCGCGCGCCACGGCGACGAACGCGGCGTCGAGCTCAGCCCGCGGCGCGACCGCGGCATACACGCCGGCGTCGCGCGGGAGCGGGAAATCGACCGTGCGGCCCGACGGTGATCGCACCATCACGTCGTTCACCACTTGCCAGGACGGAACGCTCGCCGGGACCAGGCCGAGCGATTCGTAGCGGCGCAGGGCGCCCGCGGTCAGCCCGTCGCCGCAGCACTTGTCCCTCGGGAACTGGGCGCGGTCGACGACGACCACTTCGCGCCCGGCGCGTCGGAGGGTGATCGCCGCGGCGATGCCCGCCGGACCGGCGCCGACGACGACGACGTCGGTGGTCTTCAAGCGACCTTGCGGACCTCGGCGAACCCCTCTTCGAGGCACTCCGTCAGGACTTCCGGATCGGGCACGGCGGCCGGGTCGCTGTTGATGCCGACGAAGACGTCGTCGAGATGGCTGAGCAGTGTGGCGTTGATCGCCGCGCCCGACAGCGGTCCCAACGCGTAGTTGGCGGTCACCTGCGCGCCGGCGAGGAACACCGGGATGGGTGCACCCGGAACGTTGCTGGTCACGAAGTCCATGCCCTTCAACATCCCGCCGAACAACTGCGTCGTCATGCCCGTGGGGAGCCGATTGAGTATCCCGGCCACCGCCTCGGTGAATGCCAGCGCCGGCTCGGCCCGCTGGGTGGCCACGAGCTCGCGCACTTGACGCATGCGCTCGAGGGGATCGGCGATGTTCATCGGGACGGCGAACCGAACCGGGACGAACTGGTTGCCGCCCATGACTTCGGAGTCGGCGGCGCGGATATTGATCGGCATCGACATCCGCAGCGCTTCGACGGGAACGCCGTGGCGCTCGTGATAGCGCGCCAGCCCGCCGGCGATGGCGGCCACGAATGCGTCATTGAGTCGACCGTCGGCCTTCTTGGCCGCCGCCTTCATCTCGCCGAGCGGGGCGCTGACGACGTCGAAGCGAGCCGACAACGAGCGGCCCGTCATGATCGGACTCATCGGTGCGAACACGGGTCGCAGCATCCGCGCCAGCGAGGCGGCGCCCATCGCGGCCGAACGCATCGTGTCGAGCGGTCGCGCCGCGGCGGCGCGCGCGTCGCCGACCGAGCGCTGGGCGATCCCGAGTTGGCGGCGTCGCTCGTGGGCGAGGCCGTCGCGCAGCAATTCGATCGGGCTGTACGTCTCCGGTTCCGGCGCGGGCGGCGGTTCGTCGCTCGACGGGGCGGGGTCGCGCTCGAGGTCGAGGAGCATCATCGCCATCTTCATCCCGCCGACCCCGTCGGTGACCGCGTGGTGCACCTTCTGGATGAGCGCGGCCTGGCCGTTGGCCAGCCCCTCGACGACGGTGAACTCCCACAACGGACGGGCCCGATCGAAGCTCTGCATGGCGATCGGCGCCGCGAAGTCGAGCAGCGAGCGCAGCGATCCGTCCCCGACCGCGTTGGTGAACCGCACGTGGTAGCGGAGGTCGAAGTTGGGATCGACGACCCACCGCGGTGGGGCGACTCGCCACGGCGGCGAGACGGCGCGCTGGCGCAGCCGGGCGATGTCGAGCGTGCCCCGGTGGACCTTGGCCATGAGCTGCTCGTGATCGGGGGCTTGGTCGAGGACGGCGATGGCGATGATCGTCGACCGGAGGAGCGGATCGGCCTCGATGCCCCACATGAGGGCGTCGCTGTCGCTCATGCGCTGCTCGAATCGCATCGGCTCCGTCATGCGCTCACACTACGGCGCCCAGCGCGTCGTCGATCGTGGGATGTACGTGGCGGTATCCGGACTCGGTGAGCTTGGCCGGGATGATCCGAGCGCTGGCGAGTAGATCGCCGGTCAACTCGCTCCCGAGAATCAGATTCAATCCCAGCTTCGGAACCGGCAGCACGGTCGGCCGGTGCACGGCCCGCCCCATTGCCTTGGTGAAGTCGCGGTTGGTGACCGGGTTGGGCGCCGTGAGGTTTACGCCGCCGGACAGCGAGGGCGTCGTGATGGCGTGGACGATCGCGCCGACCTCGTCGTCGAGGGAGATCCAACTCATCCACTGGCGACCGGACCCGAGCCGGCCGCCCACGCCGAGTTTGAAGAGTGGTAGCTGGCGCTTCAACGCGCCGCCCCGCTTGGTCAGGACGATGCCGGTGCGGATGTGCACGACGCGAATCCCTGCTGCTTCGGCCGGCGCGGTCGCCCGCTCCCATGCTTCGCACACGCCAGACAGGAAGCCGGTGCCGCGGCTGGACTCTTCGGTGAGCACCTCGTCGCCTCGCTCGCCGTAGTACCCGATCGCCGACCCGCTGACCAGGACGGCGGGCTTGGCGGCGAGCGCGGCGAGCGCGGTCGCCAGCGTGGTTGTGCCGTTGACCCTGCTGTCGAGGATGCGCGCCTTCTGCGCGGCAGACCACCGTTTCTCGGCCACGCCTTCGCCGGCCAAGTGAACGGCGGCGTCGAGGCCCTCGAGTGAGGGGCCGTCGATCTCACCGGCGTTGGGATCCCACCGGACCTCGTCGGGCGCCGATGGCGCGTTGCGCACGAGCCGCACGACAGCGTGGCCGTCGGCCGTCAGGCGCTCGACGAGTGCGGTGCCGATGAGCCCGTGCGATCCTGTCACTGCTACCCGCATGGACTCATCATTGCCCCGATCAGGGCGGGGCAGTCGTGGCCGTCGTTGTCGTACCCGGACCGGGTGTCGTGGTCGTCGTTGGCTTGGTCGTCGTGGTCGTCGTCGGCTTGGTGGTCGTGGTCGTCAACTTCGGGCTGATGCTGCCGTCGCAGTTGACGCCCTCCTTCGGGAAGTACTTGGCGTACACCGAGTCGACCGAGGTGTGACCGTCGCTGAGGAACTTCCGCGTGCGGTCGGTCTTCACCATCGTGCACTGACCGCTGGGCGTCAGCGTCTGGCCGCTCTGCGTCGCCTCGACCCACTTGGTGGAGTAGAGGTCCACGGTGATCGAGGTGCCGTCGTAGCTCGGCCAGATCAAGATGCCGTAGGGCGACGGGTTGCGGAGGACGAGGTCGGGCGACGGCCACCCCATCGTCGCCTCCCGCCCGTACGGATAACGGGAGATGTACAGCGTGTGGGACTGGTACGTCTTGAGTTCGAGGCCGCCGAAGAACGCGGCGTTGAACAGTGTGGTGGCGAACTGCGAGATGCCGCCGCCGACGCTCTCGGCGAACACCGAGTCCTCGATCACGTGGTCGACGACGTAGCCCTTGGCCAGCGTCCGTTGCCCGACGGTGCCGTTGATCGAGAAGCTATTCCCAGGCCGGATGACCGATCCCTGCACGGTGTCGGCGATCAGGTGGATGTTCTTGACGCGGGGCTGGCCGGCCGGGTGCTTCGTGGTGAACGTCGCCACCCGCTCGACGATGCCGAGCTTGCGCGCCGCCTCGGGAGTGAGCCGCGGCTCGACAACCTTCATCGGCAAGCGCAGCCGGCCCGACGGGCGACGTCGCAGCGCGTCGTTGAGCATGTCGATCGCGGCATCGTCACAGCACCCGGTGCCGTTGTGGCCGTCGATGATGAGCACGGTGCCGCCGCTCACCGAGAACCGCGTCTCGACCGAGGGCTCGCCCGCGTTCGGCAACAGGTCGGCCAGGTCGCTGAGTGTCTGCTTCGGATCGACGGTCAGGTGCGGACCGGTGTCTGACTTGGCGGGCTTGATCCACGACTGGAGCGTCTTGGTCGGTACGTCGGCGCTCGCCCGGCCCGACGCGACCGGCAACGTCTGGGTCGACAGCTTGTTGGCGTCGCCGGCGAGCCGGCGCGCCTCGGCCAGCGTGAGTCGGGGCTTGACTTCACCGCGGTCGACGCTCACGGTCATCGCTGAGCGCCCGGCCGACGCCGCGTGGTCGAGGGCGCGGACCAGTTCGGCGGGATCGATCCCCGTGCCGTCCTTGCCGGCGACGGCGACGAAGCGGCCCTTGTCGAGCTTGAGTGTCGGCTCGACGGCCGCCTTGTGCGGGACCTTGTCCTTGTCGGCCACGACTTGGTACACCGCGTCGCCGCTCGCGTGCGATTGCAGAGGCGCCTGGCGATCGCGCACGAACGCGGTCAGCCAGTGCCACGACCTCGACACCACGTTCCCGGTGCGGCCCACCTCGAGCGCAGCCCGAGCGGTAGCGCGGCGGTCGACCGTCAGCTTGACCTCGCCCGCGCTGGTCGTGAAACCGCCCTTCGGTGCCTTGACGACGATCCGCGCTTGCTCGAGCCGGCCGGCGACCTTGGCGACCTTGGCGTCGAGCGCTTTGCCCTTCAACCCGTCGAGCGCGGTGCCGACGAGCGAGACGTTGCTGGCGACGTAGTCACCCCGCCCACCGTCGTCGACCAAATAGGCGACGACGATCAGCACGGGCACGAGGACAAGGCCGCCGAGTGCCACGAGCACGTAGAACCGGGCCCTGGGCATGAGCGACCACGATCGCGCACGCCGCGGACCAAGTGGGACCACTTACCGGAATTGCGGTGAATCAGTCGCGGGCGCGAGCGACGACGCGCCGCACGAACGCGGCGAACTCCTGGGGGTGACTTGCGTGCGCGCCGTGGCTGGCCCCGGCAATGTCGAACAGCTCGGCGTCGGCCACGTTGTCGACCAACCACTCGGCCGAGCGGCGGTGGTACGGCTTCGACGCGCCGCCGCGACCGGTCACGACGGGGGCCTTGACGAGGGCGGCGTCGAAGGGGGCCGCGGCGCGGATGCCACGAACGTCGATGAGCATCGCAGTTCCCTCTTGCCGGCGCATCGCCTGCGTGGCCGCGGGCAGCCGCTCCCATGTCTCGTCGCCGGCCACGCCGCGCATGAACAGTTCCGCGGCGGCGCCGGGGTCGAGCCCGGGAGCGACGGCTCGGGTTCCCGCCGACTGCTCCGGCCACCAGGGCAACCAGGCCAGCGGGGCTTCCCACGCGCCAATGGCGCGGACCAAGTCCGGCCGGCGGCAGGCGGCGGCGAGGGCGAAGTCGCCGCCGATGCTGTGGCCCACGACGACCGCCGGCTCGTCACCGATGTAGCTGAGGAGTTCGTCGATGTGGTCTTCCAGCGCGACCGGTGGACGATGGCGCTGGTTGCCGTACCCGCGACGGTCGTACGTGATCACGTCGAGATCGCGGAGATGACCAACGACCTTGGCGAAGCTGCTCGCCCGATCCATGGTCCCGTGCACGAGCACGACGCGATCGGTCATCGGCCGCGCTCGTCGCCCCAGATCTCGATGTGCAGTCGCGTCGTCACGTTCCACCCGCGCTCGACGGCCGCCGGCGCGATCCAGCGGAGTCGCTGGGCCAGCGTGGCCGCGTCGACGCCCTCGGGCATGAGCCACACATTGGTGAGGTCGTTGGTCGCCACGATTGACGCCACCTCGTCGAGGTCGGCCGGTTCGCCGACGACGAACTTGAACACCGCGCAGCCGGTCGCCGCGAAGGCGCGCAGCACGTCGGGCTTGTAGCGACGATCAAGCGGGTTCCCTGAGTTGGCGAGCTTGGGGGAGACGTTCCACTGGTCGACCTCGACAGTGGGCGCGATCGTGCCCGCCGTCTCGACCTCGACGCGCCACCCGCGGGTGGATCGCAAGGCGCTGATGAGCGGCGCCGCCTCGCGCTGTTGCAGCAGCGGCTCGCCGCCGGTGAGGACGACCATCTCCACGGCCATCGCATCGAGTTGGGCGAGCACGTCGTCGACCGAGCGCTCGGTTAACTCAACGGCAGGGTCGTGGTCCGACCAGCGCCACGTGTAGGCCGAGTCGCACCACGTGCACGCCAGGTTGCACTTCCCGAGGCGCACGAAGCCGCACCGCCGCCCGATCGACGGACCTTCACCCTGGACGGTGGGGCCGAAGACTTCGCTGACGATCACGACGCCGGGTCGGCGATCGACGCGTCGGCGAAGGCGGCGGCGCGGATGCGACAGCTGTCGCACGCGCCGCAGGGCCGGTCGCCGCCGCGGTAGCAGCTGTACGTGAGGTGCAGCGGGGCGTCGAGCTCGATCGCCAGGCGCACGATGTCGGCCTTGGGCATGGCGATCAGCGGTGCCCGCACGTCGACCGGGTTGCCTTCGACGCCGCGCTTGAGCGCCAGCGCGGCAGTAGCGGCGAAGGCGTCGACGAACTCCGGCCGGCAGTCGGGATATCCGCTGTAGTCGAGCGCGTTGACGCCGATGTAGACCGCGTCGAGATCGCGTGCCTCGGCGATGCCGACGGCGACGGCGAGGAAGATGAGGTTGCGAGCCGGCACGTACGTGACGGGGATGCCGGCGCCGCCGTCGTCCGGGATCGCGATCGTGTCGTCGGTGAGGGCCGAACCACCCCAGCCCCGGAGGTCGATCGGGACGACCAGGTGCTCGGCGCCGTAGCTTGCGGCGACGGCGGCGGCGTGACCGACCTCGACCTTGTGGCGCTGGCCGTAGTCGTAGGTGACGGCGAGCACCTCGTCGCAGTCGCGGTCGGCGATCGCCAGGCACACGGTTGAATCGAGCCCGCCGGAGAGGATGACGCCGGCGCGAGTCGTCACTCGCGCACGATCTCCACCGAGCAGTCGGCGGTCTCCCACAGGCGGAGGCGATCGATGGTGACGCCGGCCGCCTCGAGGACCTTCCACGCGTCCTGGGCGATGAGCTCGGCCGTCGGGTTGTCGAGAAGGTCGTTCAGGTACTTGTGGTCGTAGCGGGACAGGACTTCGCGCTCAATCACGTCGCGGAGATCGGCGAAGTCGATCACGATGCCGTCGGCGTTGAGCGGCCCGGCAACCGTCACCTCGAGGCGGTAGCCGTGACCATGGAGTTCACGGCACGCGCCGCTGTGCCACGGCAGCTGGTGCGCGGCTTCAAAGGTGAACACGCGCGTGACGGTCGTCCGCATCGTTGGAAACGCTACCCTTCGCCCGACAGCGATCGATCAGGGGGTTGGTCCGCGTGGCGAAGATCTGGGTTGTCGACAACGAACCGAGCCAGCGGTACCCGATTTACACGCGGGGAAACGTCGGCGAGGTGTTCCCCGAGGCGGTCGCGCCGTTGTCGTGGACCATCGCTGGAATCCCGCGGGCTGAGCCGGGGTGGCGCGACGCACTGGTGCGGTTCGGTGCGTTCGACCACGACGAGTTCGAGGACGGCAACCTCAACGCGCTCGGCGTGTTCGGTGGCTACTGCTATCTGAACGTCTCGATGTCGCGCATCCTCGCCGTGCGCACGCCCGGACTGACGCCCGAGCTGATGGACCAGACCCTGTTCGGCGCGTCGGAGTGCCCGCCGTACGACGCCCGGCCGACCGATGAGAGCAGCGCGCACACCGAACGCGTCCAGCAGACGTTGCAATGGGTGCTGACCACCGACGACCTGCCCGAGCTCCGCGACGACCAGCGCATGGTCGACGAGCTGGTGGCCACGCGGCCGGTGTTGGCGACGCTGACGAACGAGGAGCTCCTGGCCCACGCGCGAAGCCGCATGGAGCCGTTCCGCCACCTCTTCGCCCAGCACATCTTCATCACCTACGCGTCGACGGTTCCCGTCGGGATGCTGCAACAGATCTGTGCGGAGGTCGGCGACCCGACGCTCCCGATGCGGCTGGTCGCCGGGATCGGTGGGGTCGACTCGGCCGCGCCGTCGTGGGCGTTGTGGGAACTGGCTCGCCAGGTCGCCGACTCGCCGGCGCTGACCGCGGTGTTCGACGACGGCGTGTCCGGGATCGTCGAGCGGCTGGCCGCCCATCCGGACGGCAGCAAGTTCCTCCAGGGCCTCGACGACTTCCTCGATCAGTTCGGGTCACGCGGCCCCAACGAATGGGAGTTCTCGGCACCGACGTGGGGGACCGCACCCGAGTTGGCGCTGGCCGCGGTCGACCGGATGCGCAACGTTGAGGCCGGCACCGGCCCGCAGATGCACTGGGACGAGCGGGCCGAAGATCGCACCACGCTGACCGCGCAGGTAGCCGAGCAGCTCGCCGGCAACCCGGAGGTGCAGGGCCAGTTCCTTGCCGCGGTCCGCGCTGCCGGGTTGTTCCTCGCCGGCCGAGAGCGCACCAAGACGACGATCATCAAGACGACGCACGAAGCGCGCCTCGGGTTCCACGAGATCGCCCGACGCATGGTCGACACCGGACACTTCGAGCGCTTCCAAGACTTCGCCATGATCCGCGACGACGAGTACGACGACTTCCTCGCCGATCCTGCGAGCTTCCGCGACACGATCGCCGAGCGGCGAGAGTTGTTCGAGCAGCTTCAGGAACTCGATCCGCCGTTCATCTTGAGTGGCGTCGTTCCGCCGCTCGACGGATGGCGTCGCCGCGGCTCGAACCCGGTCGAGGTGGCCCGGAGCGGCGACGTCCTCGTGGGCATCCCCGGGTGCCCGGGTGAGTACACCGGTCGCGCCCGCGTGATTACGTCGCCCGACGATCCCGCCGCGCTGGAGCCCGGTGACGTGTTGATCGCGCCGATCACGGACCCGGCGTGGACGCCGCTGTTCGTTCCCGCCGGCGCGGTCGTCGTCGACGTCGGCGCCCAGATCAGCCACGCGGTGATCGTGTCGCGCGAGCTCGGGATCCCCTGCGTCGTGTCGGTGACCGACGGCACCCGTCGCATACCCGACGGCGCCACCGTCACCGTGAACGGCGGTACCGGAACGGTGACGGTCGTCTAGGCCTCGCCTTCGGAACCAGAGGTTCCTTGGCGAACCAACTGTGGTCGTCGCTCCGGGCACAGCCCTCCGCTCCTCCCGCCCGAAGACCTTCCGCGTCCAGCCGTGGGGGCCGGCCTACGGCCGGCGAGAAGCGGCCAGCGAAAGCCTTAGTCGCTGGCGTCGCCGTACGGCTCGCCGGCTTCGGCGTAGCAGTCGGCGTGGAAGTGTTCGACGCGGTCCCAGTTGCCCTCGACGTACACGTTGGCAATGACTTGGCGCCCCTGCGCGCGGGCCACGAACTTGACCGGCGCACCGCAGTGCACGCAGATCGCGGAGTTGCCCGGCTCAATGGTGCGCGTCACGGCGCGGCTCGTCGTCACGATCGTCTTAGCCATCTGACGTTTATCGGCATTTGCGTCAACCGACTTGAGCCGACCTCGGCATCTGGCCAGCCTAGGACCGCCTGCCGGTCCTGTTGACGGATTGGTCAAAAGCGTGTGACGCTTCCCTCGCGCTGGGGGTTGGGTACGTCCGCCGTGTACCCGCCCCCGGCGTTTTCGCGCCATCTACCTGGTCAGCGGCTTGTACTTGATCCGGTGCGGCTGGTCGGCGTCGGTCCCGAGCCGGCGCTTGCGGTCGGCTTCGTAATCGCTGTAGCTGCCCTCGTACCAGTGCACCGCGGAGTCGCCTTCGAAGGCGAGCATGTGGGTGGCAACACGGTCGAGGAACCAGCGATCGTGGCTGATCACCACGGTGCAGCCGGCGAACGAGAGGAGCGCCTCCTCCAGCGCTCGCAGCGTGTCGACGTCGAGGTCGTTGGTCGGTTCGTCGAGGAGAAGAACGTTGCCGCCCGAGCGGAGCACCGTCGCCAGCTGCACGCGGTTGCGTTCGCCGCCGGAGAGCTCGCCGACCTTCTTCTGTTGGTCGGAGCCCTTGAACCCGAAGCTCGACACATAGGCGCGACCGTGGATCTCGCGGCCGCCGACGAGGAGGCGGTCCTGGCCCCCCGTGATGGCCTCGTACACCGTGGCGTCAGGATCGAGGTTTTCCCGCGACTGGTCGACGTAGGCCAGGGAGACCGTCTGCCCGACGCGCAACTCGCCGTCGTCGGGCTTCTCGGCGCCGGTTACGAGCCGGAACAGGGTCGTCTTGCCGGCGCCGTTGGGTCCGATCACGCCGACGATCCCGCCCGGCGGCAACGAGAACGTCAGGTCGTCGATCAGCAGCCGGTCGCCGTAGCCCTTGACCAGCTTGTTGGTCTCGACGACGACATCGCCGAGGCGCGGGCCGGGCGGGATGGCGATCTCGAGTTTGTTGGCGCCAGCCTCGGCCGCCGCCGCTTCGGCCTCGGCGACCAGCGCGTCGTAGGCGTTGATGCGCGCCTTGCCCTTGGCCTGGCGGGCGCGCGGCGCCAAGCGGATCCACTCCAGCTCGCGCTCGAGCGTGCGTTGGCGGGCCTTGTCGGACTTCTCCTCGTTGGCGAGTCGGGCCTGCTTCTGCTCGAGCCACGACGAGTAGTTGCCTTCCCACGGGATGCCGTGGCCGCGATCCAGCTCGAGGATCCAGCCGGCCACGTTGTCGAGGAAGTACCGGTCGTGGGTCACCGCCACGACGGTGCCCGGGTACTCGGCGAGGAATCGCTCGAGCCAGGCGACCGACTCGGCGTCGAGGTGGTTGGTCGGTTCGTCGAGCAGCAGGAGGTCCGGCCGTTGGAGCAGCAGCCGGCACAGGGCGACGCGCCGACGTTCACCGCCAGACAGCGGGCCGACCTCGGCGTCGCCCGGCGGTAGCCGCAGCGCGTCCATCGCCACCTCGATGGTGCGATCGAGGTCCCATGCGTTGGCGGCCTGGAGCCGATCTTCGAGCTCAGCCTGCTGGACCCCGAGCTTGTCGAAGTCAGCGTCGGGATCGCCCCACTTCGCCATGAGGGCGTCGTACGTCGCCAGGAGATCGCGCGTGACATGCACGCCGTCCTCGACGTTCCCCTGCACGTTCTTGTTCGGATCGAGCACCGGTTCTTGGTGCAGCAGCCCCACGGTGAAGCCCGGCGTCAGTCGCGCTTCGCCGGTGTAGCCATCGTCCTCGCCGGCCATGATGCGGAGCAGCGAGGACTTGCCCGAGCCGTTGGCGCCGAGCACGCCGATCTTGGCGCCGGGGTAGAAGGACAGGTTGATGCCGCGGAGGACTTCGCGGTCCGGCGGGTGGAAGCGGCGCAGGTCGCGCATGGTGAAGATGAACTGGGCGGGCACGGGACCACGAAAGCTACCGAACTGTGGTCACTAGTCTTTTCTTAATGACTGAGTTCGGGGCCAACGACTGGCTCGTCGACGAGATGTACGAGCAGTACAAGGCCGATCCGGAGTCGGTCAGCGAGAGCTGGCGCGACTACTTCACCGACTACCGCCCGGCGAGCGACGGCACCGTCGCGGCGGCGCCGGCGCCGGCCAAGCCGGATGTGTCGGTGCCTGAGCAACGGAAAGCGCAACCTGACACCGACACGGCTCCTTCGGCGGGGGAGACGGTTCAGCCGGTGCGGGGCGCGGCGGCGCGGATCGTCGCCAACATGGAGGCGAGCCTCGGCGTCCCGACGGCGACGAGCGCGCGAGTGGTGCCAGCCAAGTTGCTCGAGGTCAACCGCACGATCCTCAACAACCACCTCACGCGGACGCGCGGCGGCAAGGTCAGCTTCACCCACATCATCGGGTACGCCATCGTGCAGGCGCTCAAGACCGTTCCCGTCCTGAACTCGTCATACGTGCCGGGCGAGTCGCCGGGCGTGATCCACCACGAGCACGTCGGCCTCGGGCTGGCCGTCGACGTCGAGAAGTCCGACGGTTCGCACACCCTTCTCGTGCCGTGCATCAAGGACGCCGACACGCTCGACTTCCACGGCTTCTGGGCCGCGTACGAGGACCTCATCCGCAAGGTGCGGCAGAACAAGATTGGCGTCGACGACTTCGGCGGCGTCACCGTCACGCTCACCAACCCCGGGACGATCGGCACCGTGCACTCGGTGCCGCGGCTGATGCCAGGGCAAGGCGCGATCATCGGCGCCGGCGCGCTGGACTACCCGGCCGAGTACCAAGCGGCCGACCCGCGCATGCTCGCCCAGATCGGCGTCAGCAAGGTGATGACGCTGACATCGACCTACGACCACCGCATCATCCAGGGGGCCGAGTCGGGACTGTTCCTCAAGCACGTGCACAACCTGTTGCTCGGCGAGGACGGCTTCTACGACGACGTGTTCCGCGCCATGGGCGTGCCCTACGAGCCGGTGCGCTGGCGGCGCGACGTCAACGCGCTCGACGAGCACCAGGCGCAGCTCGCCAAACAAGTGCACGTGCAGACGCTCATCAACATGTACCGCGTGCGCGGTCACCTCATCGCCGACCTGGATCCGCTGCGATGGAAGGAGCCCCACACCCACGCCGAGCTCGACCCGGCCACGTACGGCTTGACGATCTGGGACCTCGACCGCGAGTTCTACACCGACAACCTCGCCGGCCAGGACGTCATGAAGCTGGGCGACATCCTCGGTCTCTTGCGCAACGCGTACTGCCGCACCGTCGGCGTCGAGTACATGCACATCCAGGAGATGGACCAGAAGCGGTGGATCCAGGAGCACGTCGAGGGCGTGAGCACCGAGCTCACCCAAGAAGAGCAGCGGTACATCCTCGGCCGCCTCAACGCCGCGGAGGCGTTCGAGCGGTTCCTCCACACGAAGTACGTGGGCCACAAGCGGTTCGGCCTCGAAGGCGCCGAGAGCGCGATCCCGCTCGTCGACACGATCCTCGACGAAGCGGCTCGAAGCGGCCTGGCCGAGTCGGTGCTGGGCATGTCACACCGCGGTCGCCTCAACGTGCTCGCCAACATCATCGGCAAGAGCTACCGCGAGATGTTCAAGGAGTTCGAGGGCGACATCGACCCCGGAACCATCCAGGGCTCGGGCGACGTGAAGTACCACAAGGGTGCGGCGGGCAAGTTCGTCGGCCAGTCCGGCTCGGAGATCCCGGTCACCCTCGCGTCGAACCCGAGTCATCTCGAGGCCGTCGACCCCGTGGTCGAGGGGATGGCGCGCGCCAAGCAGGACCTGCTGCCCGATCGCTCGGGCGAGTACCCGGTACTACCGCTACTCCTCCACGGCGACGCCGCCTTCGCCGGCCAGGGCGTTGTCGCCGAGACGCTCAACCTCTCCGCCCTGCGCGGCTATGGGACGGGCGGGACGATCCACCTGGTGATCAACAACCAGGTCGGCTTCACGACGACGCCCGAGTCGGCCCGGTCGTCGGTGTACGCAACCGACGTGGCCAAGATGGTGCAGGCGCCGATCTTCCACGTGAACGGTGACGATCCCGAGGCCTGCGTGCGCGTGGCGCGCCTGGCGTTCGCGTTCCGGCAGGCGTTCAAGAAGGACGTCGTCATCGACATGGTCTGCTACCGCCGCTTCGGCCACAACGAGGCGGACGAGCCGAGCTACACCCAGCCACAGATGTACGAACGCATCGAGAACCGGCGGTCGGTCCGCAAGCTGTACACCGAGGCGCTGATCAACCGCGGTGACATCAACCTCGAGGAGGCAGAGAAGGCGCTCGACGACTTCTCGGCCCGGCTCCAGCAGGCCCTCGACGAGACCCGCCAATCGGCGCCGCCCAAGCCCACGGTGCTGCCGCCCGACATCAAGGTCGGCGAGGTCGCGCCGGCCATCGAGACCGGTGTCGCCCCCGCGGTGCTGGATCAGATCGCCGCCGCGCTGCATACGCCACCGGAAGGTTTCGGCGTTCACCCCAAGCTCGCCAAGCAACTCGAGCAGCGCGCCGCGCTCTACGCCGGCGGCGAGGTCGACTGGGCGCTGGGCGAGGCGCTGGCGTTCGGCTCGTTGCTGCTCGAAGGCACCGACATCCGCCTCTCGGGTCAGGACACGCGTCGCGGCACGTTCTCGCAACGCCACGCCGTCCTCGTCGACTATCACACCGGTGCCGAGCACCTGCCGCTGACCCAACTCGACCCGCAGCAGGGGCGGTTCTTCATCTACGACTCGCTGTTGTCCGAGTACGCGGCGCTCGGCTTCGAGTACGGCTACTCGGTCGAGCACAAGGAAGCGCTGGTCGCGTGGGAAGCGCAGTTTGGCGACTTCGCCAATGGCGCCCAGATCATCATCGATCAGTTCATTGCCGCCGCCGAGGACAAGTGGAACCAGACGTCGGGCCTCGTTTTGTTGCTGCCGCACGGCTATGAAGGCCAGGGACCGGAACACAGCTCGGCCCGCCTCGAACGTTTCCTGCAACTGACGGCCGAGGGGAACCTCCAAGTCGCCAACGCGACGACCGCCGCGCAGTACTTCCATTTGCTTCGCCGCCAGGTCAACCGCGACATCCGCGTGCCGCTGATTGTCTTCAGTCCGAAGTCACTGTTGCGGGCCAAGCCGGCCCGGTCGCCGGTGAGCGAACTGACGAGCGGCTCGTTCCGCGAGGTACTCGACGATCCGAACGTCGTTGATCCGAGCGCGGTGCAACGCGTGATCCTCGCCACCGGCAAGATCGCGTTCGACGCCATCGCCGCACGCGACCAGGGCAAGGGCAGCTGCGCGGTCGTCCGGGTCGAGCAGCTCTATCCGTGGCCCGAGGAGCAGATCGCCGCCGCCGTCGCTCGTTACGAGCACGCCACCGAAGTGGTGTGGCTGCAAGAGGAGCCCGAGAACATGGGCGCCTGGCACTTCGTCGACCACCGGCTACAAGGACTGCTCGGCGCCGACTACGAGCTGCGCGTCGTCAGCCGCGTCGAGTCGGGGAGCCCGGCCGCCGGCAGCGCGGCGATGCACGCGCTCGAGCAGGGCGACCTCCTCCAGCGCTGCCTCGGGTGACGCTGGTCGACTACGACCCGTTCGATCCCGGGGTCATCGCCGACCCGTACCCCTGGTACGCGGAGCTCCGGGCCGGTTCACCGGTCCGTTTCGTCGAGCAGCACGGCGTGTGGGCGGTCAGCCGTTACGCCGACGTGCTCCACGTGCTCCGGGACCCGGCGACGTACTCCTCGGCGCCGATGGCGGCCGGGATGGGGCCGGCGCTCGACACGCTGATCTCGCAGAGCGCGCAGTCCGGCGGCTTCCGTTGGCTGTTGTCGGCCGACCCGCCCGACCACACCGCGCTGCGCCGCATGGTGAGCAAGCCGTTCGTCCCTCGCGTCATCGCCGAACTCGAGCGCCGCATCGACGAGATCGCCAACGACCTGGTGGACGAGTTGGTCAAGGCCGAGGCGCCGGATCTCGTACGCGACCTCGCCTTCCCGCTTCCGGTGATCGTCATCGCCGAGTTGCTCGGGATTCCGCCCGAACGCCGAGAAGACTTCAAGCGCTGGTCCAACGCCATCGTCGACATCCTCACGCCGACCGGTCCGTCGATCGACTCGTTGACCGCGGGCATGGAGATGCACCAGTTCTTTCTCGGCATGGTCGAGGAGCGCACCGCATCGCCGGGCGACGACCTGATCAGCGGACTCATCAATCCGGAGTTGACCGTCGGCGAGATCGTCCTGTTCTGCGTGCTGCTGCTCATCGCCGGGAACGAGACGACCACCAACCTGCTCGGCAACTTCGCCCGCAGCGCGTTGGGCCAAGTGCGTGACGCGGCGGCGCTTCCGGCCGCGATCGAAGAGGTGCTTCGCTACGACTCGCCGGTGCAGATGATCTACCGGGTCACGACCACACCGACGACGCTCGCGGGTGTGGATCTGGCGGCGGGCGCCACCGTGTTGGTCCTGCTGGGCTCGGCGAACCGCGACGAGACCGTGTTCGATCGGCCCGAGGAGTTGCGTCTCGACCGATCACCCAACGAACACGTTGCTTTCGGCAACGGCACGCACTTCTGCCTCGGCGCGCCGCTCGCCCGACTTGAAGCGCGGGTCGCGCTGCGCACGTTGCTCGACCGTGCGCCGAACCTTCGCATCAGCGGACCGCTGGTCGCGACCGAGAACGCCATGCTGCGCGGCCTGCTGTCGATCCCCGTCGCCGTCTAACGCAGCGGGAAGCCGACCACGGCTTCGAGGTCGGCCAGCGCTTGATTAGGCGTGACGACCTTGATGGTGGTGATGCCCATGGCCTTGGCCGGCTTGAGGTTGATGCCGAGGTCGTCGAGGAACACGGCGTCCGCCGGCTCGATGTCGAGTTCCTTGCACGCCATCTCGTAGAAGCGCGGGTCGGGCTTGCGGACGCCGACCTTGCTGGACTCGATCACGACATCAAACAGGTGGAAGAGCTGGGCGAACGCGTTGGTTTCGTCGCGCTCCTCGCCGACAAAGTTGTTGGTGAGCATCGCGGTCTTGAGGCCATTGGCGCGGATCTGCCTGATCGCCTCGATCATCTCGGGCCGGATGTCGCCGCTGAGGCAGGCGAGTACGTCGAGCGCAACGAGTTCGTGGCCGGCAGCACGCGCCTCTTTCTCGAAGAGATCGCAGAACTCGGGGATCCCCACCGCGCTCTGCTCGAGCTTGGCCCACGCGTTCGTGTCGGGGTTGGTCGCGTTGAGCGTGCGGATGAAGTCGACCGGCAGGCCGTTCTCGCGCTCATAGCGGGCGAAGGCGTCGAACGGGCTCGAGAAGATGACGCCGCCGACGTCCCACAACACCGCCCGGATCGTCACGCCGTTACGCGAGGACGTCGTGGGCGAGCGCGTGCCACAGCTCGGTCGACAAGCGGAGCGACTCTTGGTCGACCCGCTCGTCGTCACCGTGGAACATCGACGAGAAGTCGTCGAACGTCAGCCGGCTGCTGAACAGGCCGAACCCGTACGACGGGATCCCCTTGCGGCGGAAGAACCGCGCGTCGGTGGCGCCGACGGTGAGGAACGGGATCAGGCCGGCGTGATCGGTGAGCTTGCCGGTGACGCGCTCGAGCGCATCCCACAGCGGTGTGTCGATCGGCGACGCGCTCGACAGGTCGCTGCTCGTCGCCGACACCTCGACCGAGTCGGCGAGATCGCCGAGCGCGTCCTGGATCATGGCGTCGATCTCCTCGCCCGTCTGGCCAGGCAGGGTGCGGATGTCGACGTCGAGGGTGACAAGGTCGGGAATCACGTTGGTCTTGGTGCCGGCGCGCATCACGGTCGGCGCGAACGTCGTGTGGGTGCACGCGTGGGCCTGGCGGGCCAGGCCGATCATCGGAAAGTCCTGCACGAGGTCGTAGAGCCGGTCGGCGTCGAGCAGCGGCTCGGCCAACTCGGGCGGGAACTCCATGCCCTCGACGAACTTGCGCCAGATGTCGTGGATGCGGGTCTCGGGCCGGTACTCGGCGATGCGGCGCACGACCTCGGCCGCCTTCACGAGCGCGTTGTCGGTGCGGAGCGGCATCGACGCGTGGCCGGGCGTGCCCTTCACCTTCAACCGAACCCAGTGCGTGCCCTTCTCGCCGACGATGACAGGCAGCTTGTTGCCGCTCGCGGTCGGCATCGGGATCCCGCCCGACTCGGTGATGACGTAGTCGGCGGCCATGGCGTCGGCCTCGTGTTCGGTCAGCCAGCCCGCGCCATGGTCGCCGAGCGCCTCCTCGTCGGCGACCGCCAGGTAGATCAGCGTGCCCTTGGGACGGAATCCGTCCTGGGCGAGTTGTTTCGTCGCCACGGCCATAGACGCCGTGAGGTTGAGCATGTCGACCGCGCCCCGCCCCCAGACCTCACCGTCGACCAGCTCGCCGCCGAACGGATCCCGTTGCCACCCGTCGGGGTTGGCGGGGACGACGTCGGTGTGGCCCATGAGCATCACGGTCGGCGCCGCCGGGTCGCTGCCCTCGATGCGGGCGACCAGCGAGGAGCGGCCCGGCTGGGGCTCGTACACGTCGACGTCGAGGCCCGATTGCCCCAAATAGGACTGCAACACGTCGACGCTGCGGACTTCTTGACCCGACGCCGGAGAGCCGTCGTTTACGCACGCATTTCGGATCAAATGCTGAAGAAGATCGGTGACCTCGTCGGTCACGTCGGTTCGCACGCACGGCATCGTAAGGCTTGACTACTGCGGATGCCTCCCCGCCATGTCGTCGTCGACGGCTCGAATATCGCGACCGAGGGCCGGTCCAGCCCGAGCCTCGCCCAGCTCGATGAAGCCGTGCGCGAGTTCCTCAAGGAATACCCGGATTCGAACGTCACGGTCGTCGTCGACGCCACGTTCGGGCACCGGATCGACGACAGCGAGCAGAGGGCATTCGAGGAGGCCCGGGCGGCGAGTGAGCTGGTGTCACCGCCCGCCGGGGCCATTGGTCGAGGCGACGCGTTCCTGCTGCGCATCGCCGACAAGGTCAACGCCATGGTCCTCTCGAACGACTCGTTCCAGGAGTTCCACGGCGACTACGACTGGCTCTTCGACCCCGATCGCCTCATCGGTGGCGTACCGGTGCCGGGCATCGGCTGGATTTTCACGCCCCGCTCGCCGGTGCGCGGGCCCCTGAGTCGGGTGTCGGTACAGAAGGCGAAGAAGGCCAAGAAGGCGGCCGAGACCCCCAAGGTCAAGAAGGCGGTGAAGGCGGCGATCGACGTCGCCACCGAGGAGGCCGAGCAGCCGGCGGCCAAGACCCGGCGCCGCCGGCGCGGCCCGGTCGGGCCGCCGTCGGAGCCCGTCAACGAGCCGCTCATATTCATCGACTTCGTCGGCAACCACCCGCTGGGCAGCCAGGTCGAAGGCCTGGTCGACGAGTTCACGTCGCATGGAGCCTTCGTCATGATCGACGGCGTCCGGTGCTACCTGCCGTTGACGGCGATGGGTGATCCGCCCCCGCGCAGTGCACGCGAGCTGATGAAGAAAGGCGAGACGCGGACGTTCGTCGTCCAAGCGTTCGACCCGCCGCGGCGAGGTGTCGAGATCGCGCTGCCGGCGTTTGTTCACGTCGCCGGCGCGCCGACCGCGGAAACAGTCGAAGCCGAGATCCACGCCACCGAGAAGCCGGCCAAGAGAGCTGCGAAGAAGAAGGCCGTTGCGAAGAAGGCCGCCGCGCCCGTGAAGAAGGCCAAGAAGGAACCGGCGAAGGCGAAGGCCACGACGAAGAAAGAGCCGGCCAAGAAGAAGGCCACTGCCAAGAAAGCCGCCGCGGTCAAAAGAGAGCCGGCCAAGCGCGCGGCCAAGGCGCATCCGCGCGAGCGCTAGCTCAGCGGTTGAGGCGCTCGACCATGCGCTCGTAGTAGCTGCGGTCCTGCACGCCGGGGATCATCAACCGGTTGTCGATCCACCACGCCGGGGTGCCACTCACACCGGCGTCGTAGGCCTGGTCCATCGACGTCTTCACCAGATGCGGTTCGTAGCCGACGGGCGTCGCGCCACTCGAGACGACCAGCTCGGCGAGCACGTCGGGGTCACCGATATTGCGGCCGTCGACGAAGTACGCGGCGAACAGCGCGCGGTCAAAGGCGTCGAAGGCGTCGGGTGACGTCAGCCGCACCGCCTCGGCGGTGGCCAGGGCGCGGCGGCTGTTCGGGACCAGCGTCGGTGGGTTGAACGGCAAGCCGGCGTCGGCGCAGGCGGCGGCGATGCCCGAGTACCGGCGGTCGGACGGTATGCCGTCAACCGGGAGCCCCGGATGCAGCTCGTAGGGCCTGGCCGTCACGCGCACGCCGAACGATCGGAGCAGTGCAGTGCGGTCCTGACCGAGGTAGCACCACGGGCAGATGTAGTCGGACCAGAGGACGGCTGAGTGAGCCGGAGGCGGAGCCGGAAGGCGATCGGGAGAATCCGGCATGTGGGTAGCGTACGAGCGCCGATGCGAATCGCGACCTGGAATGTGAACTCGCTCAAGGCCCGCATGCCGCGCGTCGAGGAGTGGCTCGCCTACGCGCAGCCCGACGTGCTCTGCATCCAGGAGACGAAATTGGCCGACGCCAACTTCCCGGCGATGGCGTTTCAGGCGCTCGGCTACGACGCGGTCTTTCACGGGAACGGGCAATGGAACGGCGTGGCGATCCTGAGCCGCGTCGGCGTCGAGGATCCCGTCGCCGGGTTTTCGGGCGAGACCGAGGCTGAGATCGTCGAGAGTCGCTTCTTGTCGGCGACCTGCGGCGGCGTGCGCGTGTCGAGCGTGTACGTCCCAAACGGGCGGGCGGTCGGCACCGAGCACTACGACGCCAAGCTGGCGTGGCTCGAGCAGTTGCGCTCGCATCTCGCCGAGATGAGCGACCCGAGCGACAAGGTCGTCGTTTGTGGCGACTTCAACATCGCGCCCGACGACCGCGACGTATGGGACCCGCAGAAGGCGCACGGCGCGACGCACGTCAGCGAACCCGAGCGCAAGGCGCTGGCCGCGATCAAGGAGTGGGGCCTCACCGACGCGTTCCGCATTTGTTACGACCAGGAGCGGCTGTTCTCGTGGTGGGACTACCGCGCCGGCGACTTCCACAACGGGCGGGGGATGCGCATCGATCTCATCCTCGTGTCGCAGCCGCTGGCTGACGCCGTACAGTTCGCGCTCATCGACCGTAACGCCCGCAAGGGGAAGCTCCCGTCCGACCACGCACCGCTGTTCGTCGACCTCGCCGATGACTGACGAACCGATCGATCACCGCGTCCGCGAGTTGATCGACAACGAGGTCACGCCGCGCCGCGCCGAGATGCGGCGCGCCGCCGACTCGGTGCGGTCGGTCACGGACCGGATGTTCGCCACCCTCGCCCCCGAAGACGCGCTGGCCGACGTGACGTCGCTGGTGTCGCAGGCGGCGGCGATCCTTGCCCGCTACCCGCGGAAGCGGCCGTTCGAAGGCTTCCCGGAGGCAGCCAACGCCGGCGATCCGCACGCGTTCTTCGACCACAGCCCGATCGCCGGCCGCGCCAATCCGTTGGCACCGCCGATCGAGATGGAGATCGACAACCAGCGGGTCATCGGCCGGGTCAACTACGGCGCGGCCTACGAAGGCCCGCCCGGCTCGGTCCACGGTGGCCACATCGCCGCCGCCTTCGACGAGGTGCTCGGCATGGCGCAGTCGCTCGGAGGGCAACCGGGTATGACCGGAACGCTCACGATCCGCTATCGCAAACCCACGCCGCTGCACACCGACCTGCGAATCGAGGCGTCCATCACCGAAATGGAGGGCCGCAAGACCTTCACCATCGGCACGATGTACGCCGGCGATCTGGTGACCGCCGAGGCCGAAGCGGTGTTCATCCGCGTGGACATGGCGCGCATCGCCGAGCTCATGGCCAAGCGAAGCCGGAGCGGCGAGTAGTCGGGTTGTCAGGCAGGCCTTTGGGTAGATTGGGCGCTATGACGGATCTGCTGGGAACCCGATCATTGCCTCGCGCCGCCCGTGTCCTGCTGGCGCTCCTCCTCGCGACACTGCTGTTGCTCGCGGCGGGCCGCCGGGCCGAGGCGGCGGCGGCGACGACCGTCAATCTGGTCGACGTCTCGAAGAGCCTGAAGACGGGTGACGTCGACTCGATCTTCGTACAGCTTCGGGACGGCGCGAACCAGACGGACACGGGCTACACCGGCACCGTCACGTTCAGCGCGAGCTGCGGGTCCTGCTTCACGATCACGCCCAACAACGGCGGCGCGAGTACCAAGGCGTACACGTACGTCGCCGGCGACGCCGGGAACAAGGGCTTCTCGCTGGTGTGGACGCAAGCGGGGACGTTCACCTTGACGGTGAGCGCGACGCTGGCGACGGGTGGCCCGGCCACCGACAGCGAGGGCGACATCGTCGTGAGCGACGCCAACGCCACCACAACCACGACGACCGCCGCCACCACGACAACCACGACCATCGCGTCGACGACAACGACAACGCTGGCGACGACGACCACGACTGCCGCGGCGACCACCACCACGAAGGCGCTGGTCATGGCGGCCACCGGCAGCCACGACGGACCGCTGGCGGCCCTGGCGGTCGCGCTGGTGTTCGCCGGTCTGGTGCTGACCGCCGGGAAACTGCTCGGCGACCAGAACGACGAGTGGGTCGAGCGCCTCTAGCGGGTTAGACGCCGGCGCCGGCGAGCGTGCGGCGCTCGGTGTCGCCGCCGAAGTCGTGCCACAGATCCTCGACCGGGAGCGGCAGCGCGGCGGCGCCCGAACCGGCGAGCGGTCGCGGCTTGCGCGGGCGGGTCGTACCGGCGCTTCCGCCCCGCCCTCGGTAGATGAGAAGCCCACCGACGGGGTCGGGCACGGCGTCGAGGGCGATCTGGACTGTGAGGAGCTGGCGGAAGCGATCCCAGTCGGCCTCGTCGGCGAAGGCCAGTTCGAACACGACGCCCCACGACGTCTTATGCCAGTTCCAGTCGAGCGCACCGGTGGACACCGCGGCCTGCACCAGGCTGTCGCCGTACGCGTCGATCCAGCTCGACGCCGAGAATTTGGCGTCGAAGACCTCGATGGACATCCAGTACGGCACGGGCGAGAGGGTACCTACCTGTCGAGATGCGTGCGGAGCTTTGCCAATCCGGAGCCCAGCGCCGATCGCAAGTCGGCGCGGGGAACGCCGAGATCGGTGTGTAACTCCTTCATGGACCGGGGCGGGGCGCCGGCCAGGCCGTAATGCCGCTGAATCACCTGGCGCTCAAGGAAATCGAGGTCGTCGAGCAGGTGCCGTTCGATGCTGAGCGACAGCACGTCGTCGTCGACCGTGGCCGAGAGGTCCACCTCGCCCAATGGCTCGTCCTTGTATGGCCAGCCGTCCTCGGTGGGCCAGTACGAACTCATCGTTCTGTTCTCGCGCCGAAGGGCGGCGCCGTCAACCGTCGCGTTCGCCCAGAAATCGGTCGAGGGCGGCCGCCTCGGCGTCGGCGTGCTCCCGCAAACCGGACACGATGGCCCGCTCGACCCGCCCGCCGACGAGCGCCATGTGGACGACCACCTCGCCCTCGTTGACACGGAGCGTGGTGTCGCCGTCGGCGACGAGGCGGGTGGTGCCGTGCGCGGTCAACCGCTCGCGGTAGTGATCGGGGAGGATTCGCCACGTTGACCGGTGCTCGGCCAGGTCGAACTGGGACTCGAGGATCCAGCTGATCTTGCGCGGATCGACCACAGCCCGGACCGCGGCCGACAGTTCGCCGGTGAAGTGGTAGCGAATCTCTTGCTCGACGACGGTGCCGTCCCGCTGCTGGTCGAGCAGCTCGGCGTGGCCGATCCGGGGGAGGTTGGCCAGCTGGGCGATGAACTCGGGGTCGAGCTGGGCGGCCTCGACCGCGGCGAGTGGACCGGCGATCCGCTGCTCGATTTTGAACTCCACGCCGTGAGTTTTACGCGGCGCCGTGTTCCGCGACGACGGCGAGCAACGCCTCGCCGTAGCGGGCGGCCTTGACGGGCCCGAGGCCGGGCAACGCGAGCAGCTCGCGCTCGTTGCGGGGCCGCGCCTCGGCGACGGCGGCCAGCGTGGTGTCGTGGAAGATCACGTAGGCGGGGACGTTGGCCGCCTTGGCCGCCGACGTGCGCCACGCCTTGAGCGCGGCCAGCACGGGCGGGTCGGGCTCGTTGCGGGTCCGGCCCTTCGGCAGCTTCGATCGGGCGGAGGCCAGCCCGGCTCGTCGACCCGGTTGGGTGAACGCCGGCCGGCCCTCGAGCCGGGCCCGCGCCTCCTCGATTACGTCGAGCCACGGCGACGGTTGTCGCGGGACGGCCTTGGTGCCGAAGGTGCGCCGCCCGGCCCACGTGCAGTGCAGCTCGCGCTGGGCCCGCGTGACCGCGACATAGAGCAACCGCCGTTCCTCGGCTTCGGCTTCGGGCGACTCGGCCCGGTTGATCGGGACCAAACCCTTCTCGAGTCCGGCGACGAAAACGATGGGCCACTCGAGGCCCTTGGCCCGGTGGAACGTGGTGATCTCGACGCGGTCGCGAGCGTCGGTGGGCGCTTCGCCGCTGAGCGTCGCCGCCAACCAGGCGTTGAAGCCCGCGGGCGTCGGGCTCGGGTCGAGCACCGCAAACTCGGAGGCGAGCCGGACCAGCGACTCGATGTGGAGTCGGCGCTCGTCGCCTTCGTCGATGACGTCGACCGACGCTTCGAGGTCGCGCGCCCACGCCGCGAACCCCGATGTCGAGCGCAAGCCGGCGAGGGCGTCGCGCACTTCCGGCTGCTGGAGGAAGGCGCCCCCGTTGCGCACGCGAAACGGGACGTCGGCGTTGCGGAACGCGGTTTCGAAGGCGAGACCTTGCGCGTTGGTGCGGGTGAGCACGGCCATGTCGGACCAGCGCGCCCCGTTGCCGTGGGCCCGCTTGAGGGCGCGGGCGATGCCGCGTGCCTCGTCGGCCTCACTCTCGAAGGCCCGCACGACGGGGACGGCGCCCGCGTCGCGGGTGGCGCGGAGGTGCCCGTCGCCGACGATGGCGTTGGCGACCGTGAGGATCTGCGGCGTGGAGCGGTAGTTCTCGGTGAGCTCGACGACTTCGGCCTCAGCGAAGCGGCGCTGGAAGTCGACCAGGTACGACGCGTCGGCGCCGTTCCACGAGTAGATCGCCTGGTTCGGGTCGCCGACGACACACAGGTCGGGCGTCGGGGTGTCACCGAGCCAGCCGGCCAGGAGGCGGAACTGCACCGGGTTGACGTCCTGGAACTCGTCGACGAACACATGGCGGAACCGCCACCGCTGGGCGGCGGCGAACTCGGCGTCCTCTTCGATGGCCCGGACGCAGCGCCACAGGAGGTCGTCGAAGTCGAGCAGCCCCTTGCGCGACTTGTCGTCCTCGTACCGCCGGTAGAGCGCGCCGACCTCGGCGAGCGGGACCGGCGGCGTGCGACCGGCGGCCTGCGCTTCGGACGCGTAGCGCTCGGGCGCCACCATGCGGGCCTTGGCCCACTCGATCTCGCTGGCGATGTCGGCCGGCTG
The DNA here is from genome assembly GCA_035649535.1 of Acidimicrobiales bacterium. Lineage (GTDB taxonomy): Bacteria > Actinomycetota > Acidimicrobiia > Acidimicrobiales > JACDEA01 > JACDEA01. The sequence goes on from DASRJI010000113.1 coordinate 72,679, forward strand.
CACCATCGCCGAGTGCGTGCCCCGGCTGCGGAGCATGGGCCCGATCAAGCGGGCCTTGCGGTCGAGCAGCGTGGGCGGCCGCTCGCCGCGGTCGGTCCACCGTTGCCGCAGCTGGCTGTACGCCAGGCTGTGGAACGTGCCGGCGGCGACACCGTCGCGGATGCCGAGGGCGCGCAAGCGGGTGCGCAGCTCGTCGGCCGCCTTGCGTGTGAAGGTGACGGCGACCACGTGGCCCGGCATGGCCGCGCCCGACGCCATCCGGTGGGCGATGCGCCGCGTGAGCACGCGCGTCTTTCCCGAGCCGGCACCGGCGAGGATGCACAGCGGCTGGGCCTCGCTCTCGACCGCGGCGAGCTGGGCGGGGTTCAACTCCACCCCGGCGACGGTACCGATGGGGTGTAACAGCGGCGCGGATACCCCTCGCCTTCGGAACCAGAGGTTCCTTGGCGAACCAACTGCGCTCCGGCTCCGGGGCAAAGCCCCTCCGCCTCCGCACTGCACTGCTTTCCCGCTGGCATCAGGAGGAGGCGCCTTCGGCGCCGTGCACTGCCGCCAGCAACTGGCCGGCCGCATCTCGCCGGCCGCAGGCCGGCCCCCACGGCTGGACGCGAGAGGTGTTTAGCGGGAGGGCGGAGGGCTTTGCCCGGAGCGCCGACCACAGTTGTGAACTCGGCGACGTCGACGTCAGCTTCGGACAGCCTTGAGCACGGCTGCTCGCAGCCGTGCTCATCGGCCTCCGGGAAGCTGGCGTCGACGGAGCAAGCTCCGCTTGCGAGCCGAAAAATGGATCGACCCCAAGTAGCCGGTGGCTTGCGCTTCCGTGCTCCTTGGGGCCGAACCGGTGGACCTCCGCCTTCCGGCGGTGGTCCGATGCCGTCGTCTCCCGCCGGTCCCCGAACGGGCCGGTGGCTGGATGCCTTCGGTCCCCGTCAGTGGTCGACGTTCAACGAGCGGAGTACCCGTCACTCAACACCTCGCGTTGGTTCCCGTCAATAGCCAACTGTGGCTAGCGTCGCCCGCCGATGCTGCGAGCCTTCGCGGGGGGCCGACTGTTCGGCGAGCAGTACGGCGCGGGCACGCCGTGGGCCCTCGCGCTCCACGGCTGGCGGCGCACGCATGCCGACTTCGATGGCGCGTTACGCGGCCTCGACGCCGTCGCCCTCGACCTTCCAGGCTTCGGCGCCACGCCGCCGCCGCCGACGCCGTGGGGCTCGCCTGACTACGCCGCCGCCGTCGCCGAAACGATCAGCGAACCGACGGTGGTTGTCGGTCATTCGCTGGGTGGACGGATCGCGGTTCACCTCGCCGCGAGCCGTCCCGATCTCGTGCGCGCCCTCGTCCTCACCGGCGCGCCGTTGTTGCGACGCGGCGCGGCGGCCGGCGCGCCGTCGCTGCGTTTTCGGATCGGCCGCGCGCTCCATCGCCGACGGCTCTTCAGCGACGCGCGCATGGAAGCGTTGCGCCAGCGCTACGGGTCGGAGGACTACCGGCTGGCCGAGGGCGTGATGCGCGACGTCCTGGTGCGGTTGCTCGGCGAGACCTACGACGATGCCCTCGCCGCCATCACCTGTCCGGTCGAACTGGTGTGGGGCGACGACGACACCGCCGCGCCGCTCAGTGTCGCCAACGAGTTGGCGGCGCGCCTGCCGAAGGCGACGTTGACCGTCTGCGCCGGCGCCGGCCATCTCACGCCGCTGACGGTGCCCGATGAATTGCGCGCCGCGATCGAGCGGCATCGCCCGTGATCTGGGCGCTCCTCGTCGTCTGGTTGGTGCTCATCGCGCTCAACGATGTGCGATGGCTGCGCGTCGCCCAGCGCGAGCACTACGAGCCCGGCCGGGTGAGCCGTTTCGCGTGGCGGTGGGGGATCGTCGGCGTTGGGCTGCCCCTCCACGGCAGCCGCCCCGGCCCACTGGCCTGGACGCGTCGGTTGCGGACCCTTGCCGTCGTGACCGCGATCATCGAGGTCGCCCTGCTCCTCGCGGTGTGGCCCATCGTCGTTCTCGTGCTGGCGCCCTTCCTCGTCGATCTCGCGGTGTTCATCACCGCGCCCCTCGAACGCCGGCTCGCCGGGCGGTGGGTGGGCGACGCGACGCGGCGCCTCAACTCCGTCCGCCCGACGGTTGTCGCCATCACCGGCTCATACGGCAAGACCTCGACCAAGGTCTACGTCGGCCATCTCGTCGCGACAGCCCGGTCGGTCGTCGCCACCCCGGGCAGCTTCAACAATCGACTCGGGCTGGCCCGGTCGATCAACGAGCACCTCGTGCCGGGTACGGAGGTGTTCGTCGCGGAGATGGGAACCTACGGCCCGGGTGAGGTCCGCGACCTGTGCTCGTGGTTGCCGCCGAAGATCGCGGCGATTACCGCCATCGGCCCCGTGCACCTCGAGCGGTTCGGGTCCGAGGACCGCACCCTCGCGGCGAAGGCCGAGATTCTCGAGCGAGCCGAGGTCGCCGTCCTCAACGTGGACGACGCGCGCCTCGCCGCACTCGCGCCCGCCGTCGACATCAGGGTCGTCGGCGTGCACGCGACCGACCCGCTGGTCGACCTCGCCCCGCCGACTGCGGCGGCGACGAATGTCGCCGTCGCCATCGCGATTGCACGGGAACTCGGCGTCGGTGACGACGTGATCGCCGCGCAGCTGCCGACCCTGCCGGTCCCCGCACACCGGTTGACAGAGACGATGTCGGACAAGGGCTTCGCGATCCTCGACGACACGTTCAACGCCAACCCGGCCGGTACCCGTCACGCCCTGGCCGCGCTGGCCCGGCATTCGGGCGCGGGCAGCAAGGTGCTGGTGACGCCGGGCATGTACGAGCTCGGGCCCCGGCAAGCCGAGGAGAACGCGTCGTTCACGCGCGACGCGGCGTCGGTCGCCACGCACATCGTGGTGGTCGGGCGTACGAACCGCGCCGCGTTGCTCGCCGGCGCCGAGGCGGGCGGCGCGCTGGAGGTCACCGCCGTCCGCAACCGGAACGCTGCGGTCGCGTGGGTGCGGGCCCACCTCGGGCCGGGCGACGTCGTTCTCTACGTGAACGACCAGCCCGATCACTACCCGTAGAGTCGTCCCCCTAATGAAGCCGGGTGTGATCTTCGGCGGGCCGTCGCCCGAGCACGACATCAGCGTGTTGACGGGGCTCCAGGCGCTGCGCGCCCTCGGCGACGCCCTCCCGATCTACTGGGCCAAGACCGGCGAGTTGTTCGAGGTCGACGCCGATCTCGAAGGGGCGGACTTCGCGGCGGGCACGCCGGCCAAGGCCCGACCGGTTCGGCTGGTGACGGGGGAGGGGCTGCTCGGCAAGCGGGACAAGCCGCTCGACGTCAGCGCGCTGGTCAACTGCTGCCACGGCGGTCCCGGCGAGGACGGTTCCCTCCAGGGCGCGCTCGACCTGGCCGGGGTCCGGTACACCGGCCCGACGGTCGCCGGCGCCGCGCTCGGGATGGACAAGCTGGCGTTCGGCGACGTCGTGGTCGCGGCGGGCATGACGTCGCTGCCGCGGACCGTGCTCACCGAGGCCGGTTCGGTCGACTTTGCCGGGCCGTACATCGTCAAGCCGCGCTACGGCGGCTCGTCGATCGGCGTCGAGCCCGTCGCCGACATCGACACGGCGCGGGCGCGGCTCGGCGCCAACGTGCACCTGCGCGCCGGCGCCATCATCGAGCCGTACAAAGCCGACTCGGCCGATCTCAACATTGCGGTGCGCATGTACCCGCACGTCGAGTTGTCGGCGATCGAGCGCCCACAGCGCACCCAGAGCGACGGGACGATCCTCGACTACCGCGACAAGTACGTGGGCGGCGAGGGAATGGCCAGCGCGCCGCGCGAGGTGCCGGCCGACATCCCCGACGCGTTGGCCGAACGCATCCGCCGCGACGCCCTCGCCATCGCGACGCTGGCCGGGGTGCGGGGCATCGCCCGCATCGACTTCCTGCTCGACGGCGACGACCTGTACGTCAACGAGATCAACACCATCCCGGGCTCGCTCTCCAAGCACCTGTGGGTCGAGCCTCCGGTTGCGTTCGCGCAGCTCCTTGCCGACATGCTCGCCGAGGCCGACGCGCGGCCGACCGTCCACTACACGACTGCGGGGGCCGACGGCACCGCGCTCAGGTCCGCCGGGACCATCGCGTCGAAACTTGGTTGACGTCACCGCCGAGCGGTTCGAAGAACTCGTCGCCGATGCGCTCGATGCCATCCCACCCGAGCTCGGCCGGTACATGGACAACGTCGCCGTCTTCGTGGACGACCGGCCGCCCGGCGGGTTATACGGGCTGTACCAAGGCGTGCCCCTCACCCATCGCGAGGGTTACGGCGGTGGCGGCATGGTGATGCCCGACCGCATCACGATCTTTCGCCAGACGATCTGCCGCGACGCCCGGTCCGAGGCCGACGTGGTGGCCCAAGTGCGCAAAACGGTTGTGCACGAGGTCGCCCACCACTTCGGGATCAGCGATCAGCGCCTCACCGAACTCGGCTACGGGTAGCGTCCCGACGATGCCGCACTTCGCTGTCAGCGCCGTCGGAGTCGACCGTCCCGGGATCGTTGCCGCCGTTACCGGCATCCTCGTCGGCCAGGGCTGCAACCTCGAGGACACGTCGATGTCAATCCTGCGAGGGCACTTCGCCATGATGCTGCTCATCGCCGGACCCGACGGCACCAAGGCCGAGGAGCTGGAAGCCGCGCTCACGGCGACCGCGGGCGATCTCGACCTCGTGCTGACGGTGCGGGCGATCGATGACACCGTGCCGGTTTCGCTCCAAGGCGAGACGTGGACCGTCTCGGTGTACGGCGCCGACCGGCCCGGCATCGTCTACGAAGTCACCAAGCTGCTGGCCGACGCCGGCGCCAACGTGGTGGACCTCACCACCCGCGTCATCGGCGGCGCCGACCGGCCGCTCTACGCCATGCTGCTCGACGTCACCTTGCCGCCTGGTGTCAACGGCGGCGACGTGCGCGATCGCCTGGATGGGTTGGCCGGGAGCCTCGGCGTCGACTGCAGCATGCACCCGGCCGACGCCGACGTTCTCTGAGGTCTGGTGGCCGTTCGCCCGGTCTTGTCGCTGCCCGCGCCCGTGTTAAAGCAGGCGGCCGCCTCGGTGGGACGGATCGACGACGCGGCGCGCGCCCTCGCCACCGACCTGATCGACACCATGCGGGCGTCGCCGGCCTGCGTTGGTCTGGCCGCGCCGCAGATCGGTGTGAGCCAGCGGGCGTTCGTCATCGACGTGACCGGCCACAAGAAGGCGGTCTCGTGCCACGGCGAAGTCGTTCTGTTCGACCCTGAGGTCATGCTGGCCCACGCGCCGGAGGTCGCTCGCGAGGGCTGCATGAGCGTGCCGGACTACACCGGCGACGTGGTGCGAGCGACGCGCCTCGTCGTGCGCGGCTTCGATGTCGACGGCCGCGACCGGGTGCTGCACGTCGACGCCTTCGAAGCCAGAGCCGTCCAGCACGAGATCGACCACCTCGACGGGATGCTGTTTCTCGACCGGGTGTCGTCGCATCACTCTGTCTTCCGCCGCAAGACTTACCGTTAGGCCCAATGCCCTACCCGCGCAAGCTTCTCAACGATGGCGAGGACGTCGTCCTCGACCTTCATCCGCACTGGTGGTTCTTCGTGCGGCCGACCTTGGCGTTCGTGGCGTCGGTCGTCCTCGGGATCGTCGTCGGGCCCAACGTCGACAACACCGGAGTGCGGCTGGCATTGCTCGGACTGATGGCAGTGACCGCGTTGTGGTGGCTGTTTCGTTATCTCAAATGGCGGACGACCAACTTTGCGATCACGACCGACCGGCTGGTGTTCCGATCCGGCGTGCTGGCCAAGAACGGCCGCGAGGTCCCGCTCGATCGCCTGAACGACATCTCGTTCCATCAGAGTCTCTTCGAGCGGATGATCGGGGCCGGTGACTTGATGATCGAGTCGGCGGGCGAACGCGGCCAGGAGGCGTTCACCGACATCCCGCATCCGTCGCGCGTGCAGAACTCGATCTACGCCGAGGTCGAACGACACCAGACCCGCCGGGCCGGCGGCTCGCGGGAGCTGTCGATCCCGGAGCAGATCGAGAAGCTCGACGAACTACGGCAGCGCGGCGTGGTCACTCAAGCCGAGTTCGACGCCAAGAAATCGCAACTTCTCGACCGCCTCTAACAACGGCAGCCGTTACAAGTGTCGGTGTCAGGTTACGGAATCCGTTGCTTTCGCACCGACACGTCCTCGGCGGCTGCCTACCTTCGCAATCGCGCGACCCGCGCGCCGGCGCTGGGCCGGACGCGCCAGCCTTCGTTCAGGATGCCGGGCCCGGTAAGGGCGACGACGCAGCCGCCGAAGCCGGCGCCGGTGAGCCGGGCGCCGTACACGCCGCGTGTCGCGGTCAGCCGATCGACCAACGCATCCAGTGCGGGCGTCGACACTTCGTAGTCGTCGCGGAGGCTGACGTGGCTCGCCACCATGAGACCGCCCGCCGCGACCAGGTCGCCGCTCGTGAGTGCTTCGGCAAAGGCGAGCACCCGCTCGTTCTCGCTCTCGACATGACGGACGCGCTGCGGGTGACCGGCCTCGAGTTCGGCGCGGCGCGTCATGTACCCCGACGCCGCCAACG
>DASRJI010000114.1:0-2634 GCA_035649535.1 Acidimicrobiales bacterium
GATCGCTGACGTCGACCCGTACGTGATCGGCCTCGGCCGCCGCGTGCAGCTCGATGGCGGCGGTGGCCGGCGAGTTCTTCACCGCGTTGTCGAGCAGGTTGGCGAGCACCTGCTGGATGCGCTCCGGGTCGGCGCTGACGAGAAGGCTGGCGTCGTCGGCCACCACCGAGATCTCCCGCTCGGTCTCGGGCAACGCGGCGACCGAGGTGCGGACCGCATCGCGAATGTCGACGAGTTCGAAGACATACGGCAGCTGGCCCGCCTCGATGCTGGCGGTATCGAGCACGTCGCGAGTCAGCGCATGGAGTCGGCGGGCGTTGACGTACGCCTGGGTGACCGTCTGGTGACGGTCGCCGTCGGGCATTCCGTCCCAGTGGTCCAACAGTGTTTGGAGAAACCCGAGCTGGCCGGTCGCCGGCGTCCGCAGCTCGTGCGACACGATGCTGATGAACTCCTCGCGCGCGTCATTGATGCTCGCGAGCCGTTCCTGTTCGCGCCGCGCCGCGCGCAGCCGCGACAGCAGCGTGAAGAACGCGAGCCCACCGCCGAAGAACGCGATGGCGATGAGGAAGAGCAGCGCGGTCCGCAAGGGACCGGTGACGTTGCCTTCGAATTCGTGGGTGCTCTGGCTAAACGCCGCCCGCCATCCCGCACTCGGGATGTCGGCGGTGGCGGCGACCGTTGCGCCGTGGCGGTGGAAACCAACCTCGGCGTCCCGCCACACGACCGGCGCCCGCTTGCCGACCGAGATCGGATTGGTCGACGCGATCACGACGCCGTTGCTGTCGAGGAACCCGTACGCGTCGGTGCGGGCGCGCCGGAAGCCGGCCATCAGCTGGGTGAACTGCGACTCGGCGGCGACGTCGCTCTCCTGGAGGATCGCGCCGGTAACCGCGGCACCCGCCGTCCTCGTGAGCGGGCGGGCGATGGCGATCGTCGCCACCGCCGTCGTCAAGCTGTGGGCGTCGACCGGCAGCAGTGCGGCCTTGCCCGCGAGCACGCTCGCGAGGCCGGGCCGCGTCAGGCGTTGGCCGATCAAGCCGGCGTCGGTCAACAGGGTCCCGTTCACGACGACACCGTTGGCGTCGACGAGCGCGTAGCCCGTCCTGGTATCGGGCGGCATCCGCGACTGCATCAACGCCAGGCCGGCGGCGTCGTCGCGGTCGCTCGTCGTGAGATTCCACGGCTTCCCCGTAGCGGGGTTGGTCAAGCCGACCGGCGTAGCCAATGAGGGCGCCAGCGCGCTGTCGAGCAACCGGGCCAGCTGGTCGAGTTGCGCGAGTTGCAGGCTCTCGAGCGCCTTGCGGCCGTTGCGCTCCGCGCTGAGCACCGCAAACATCACGGTGCCGGCGAGAACGAGTACGAGCAATGCGGACGCGACTGCGATCAGGCGATCACGATGCTTGGACATCGGCGTGACTCCTTGAGGAGGCGGAATGGCGGGGCGCGTCGTTGTCGGCCGCACCGAGGTCAACGAGTGGGATCTCGAGGCGGAAACGGGCGCCGCCGCCGGGCGTTTCGTCGGCGGTGATCGTGCCGTGGAGAAGGTCGGTCAGCTGGCGCACGAGCGCCAACCCGATGCCGACGCCGCGAGCGGCGCGGGCCGACGCGTTGTCGACTCGGTAGAACAACTCGAACACGCGGGCCCGCTCGGCCGGCTCGATGCCCGGCCCATGGTCGGCAACTGACAGCAGGGCGGTGGTCCCGGTCGCCGTCAGCTCGACGTCGACGTCGGTCCCGGCCGGGGTGTACTTGGCCGCGTTCGACAGCAAGTTCACCAATATCCGCTCGATGGCGGCCGGGTCGGCGGTGGCCACCACGTCGGGGCTCACGCTCATCGCCACGTGGCGACCGACGAGTATCGACGACATCTGGTCGACGACTTTCGGGACCAGGTCGCTGAGGTTCGTGGCACTCAGGGTCACCGACATGCCGGCGCTGTCCAGCCGGGCGAAGTCGAGGAGGTCCTCGACGAGCACACCGAGCGAGCGGGCGTTGCGCCGGATCCGCTCGATGAAGTCCTGCCGCTGTGACTCGTCGAAGTGCGCCGACGTGGTGCCCAACAGATCAGCGAAACCCTCGATGGCGACGACCATGGTCCGCAGCTCGTGGCTGACGCCGCCGAGGAACGTGGCCTTGAGGCCGTCGAGCTCGCGCAGCCGGGCCACCAGATCGCGCTCTTCGCGCAGCGACGCCGCGTTCCCGAGCGCGGCCGCGAACAGGTCGCACGCGGCGCGTAGCGCGTCGACCTGCGACGCGCCCAGTCCCTGGGTCGCGACCGCGGTCAACGACCCGATCACCCGGCCACCACGCTGGAGCGGGATCGCGATGGGGTCGCCGACGGCAACCGAGGTGACGCGATCGACGAGGGGGCTCGCATCCATCGTCGATGCTGAGGACAACGCGCCCAACGAGAAGGCGCGAGTCAACTCGCCCGACGGGTTCAACAGACTCACGGCACTGCTTTCGAGCGCGAGCTCGTCGCTGACCTCGACCACGAACAGCGGGAGGAGGTCGGCCACGTCCAGGCTCTGCTGGAGGAGCGGACCGATGCGGGCAACGAGGCCGAGCTCGTTGGCGCGCGCCACCGCGGCCGCGGCCACGGCACGGCGTGACTTGTCGCCGGCGCCGACG
>DASRJI010000115.1:0-36800 GCA_035649535.1 Acidimicrobiales bacterium
TCGTCGGCTACGAGTGCGACGGCTGCGTGTTCACCTACCGCGACGGGCTGCCCTATCCCACCGGCGAGGACGGAACGCCGTCCACGTTCGAGATCCTCGGGACCTGCCCGACGCAACACTTCACGCGCGAGTCGGCGCCGCGGCCGCCCAAGCCGGGCGAGCCGAGCGAACTGGAGTACATCGCGTCACGCGTGTTCGGGACGCGCGACCCCGAAGCGATGGAGCGCATCCGTCACGGCCATGCAGTGCTTGGCGCCTACACGAACAAGGCGGGCGCCACCGTCGTGACGTCGGGATCCACGGACTGGGCGCACGGTCTGGCCGGGCGCGACGCCCAGGTCGAGCAAGTCACCCGCAACATCCTGAGCCGGCTCGGGTAGAGACGGTGGACGACTTCGACGTTCCCAGCACGGCTGACGCATTGCGCGGCCTGGACATGCCGCTCGGCGACGCGATGCGTACGCAGCGCGCGATCCGGCGACTCCACCTCGAGCCGGTTGACATGGACTTGCTCCTCGAACTGCTCGCGCTGTCGCTCAAGGCGCCGACCAGCTCGAACACGCAGGACTGGTCGTATCTCGTGGTCACCGATCGCTCGCAGAAGGAGCGACTGGCCAAGCTCTACCGGCCGCTGTTTCGCGCCTTCGACCCGATCGCGACGCGGCAGGCGCGCAACGATCCGAAGGAACTCCGCCAAATGGCGCCCGGCCAGTGGCAGGCCAAGCACTTCGCGGATCTGCCGGCATTCGTGATCCCGTGTTACCGGCGCAACCTGCGTCACCGTCCCACCGGCTGGCCGCAGATCTCGGTGTCGTCGTTCTACGGATCGGTGTATCCGCCGGTGCAGAACCTCCTCCTCGCGTGCCGGGCCGTCGGGTTGGGCGCGTCGCTCCAGACGCTGCCGATCTGGATCGCACCGTTCGCCCGCCGGATCCTCGGCCTACCGCGATCGATGGTGCCCGTGTGCATCATCCCGATCGGCTGGGCCAAGGGTCGCTACGGCCCGACGACGCGCCGGCCGATCGGCGAGGTGGTCCACGTCGACCGCTACGGCAACCAGCCGTACGCTTGACCACCGTCATGTCTCCCGCCGACGGCAATCGGGCGCTACCTCGCGGTCCGCATGACTTGTCACGCGAAGAAGTGGCCGGTTCGCAGCGGCGGCGGCTGTTGCACGCGACGACCGAAGCGGTTGCTGAGTTGGGCTATGTGAAGACGACGGTGGCCGACATACTGGCGCGCGCCGGCGTGTCGCGGGCGACGTTCTACGACCTCTTCACCGACAAGGAGTCGTGCTTCCAAGCCGCGTACGCGGCCAACGCCGAGCTCGTCGCCAGCGTGATGGGCGCGGAGCTGGCGCGGGTGCGGGAGGACGGCGAGAACGCGCCGCTGATCCGGCTCGATCGCGTGCTGACCGTGTACCTGCGTGCGCTGCACGACGCGCCCGCGCTGGCCCGGGTGTTCTTGGTCGAGGTGTACGCGGCGGGTCCCACCGCGATCGAGCAGCGGTGTGCCTCGCTCGAGCGGTTCGTCGACATCGTCGCTGAGACACACCGCGGCGAGACCGGCGTATTGGGGACCCGCGCCAACCAGCGTTTTGCGGCGCAGGCCTTCGTGGGCGCGGTGAGTTCGCTCGTCACCAACGCGGTCGGGATGGGTGAGATCGACCAGCTCCTCACCCTCCGCGCCCCACTGATTCGACTGGCAGGACAGATCACCGGAAAGTCATAGACATTCGTGTTTCTCTCTTGTAAGGTCCGATTGCGTGCGACGCAACCGGATAGTCGTCATGGTCGGGCTGGCACTGATGGTTCTGCTTCCGGGGGTGATGCCTGCCCCGGCGGCGGCTGACGCACCGAACCTCGTATCGGGCAGCGGCATCACGGTCACCGGCTGGCGGTGGATCACGAGCCGCACGTTCGAGGTCGACATCACGACGGCGAAGGTCGCAGCCAGCGCGGTCAATGGCCCGCACCGCGTCCGCGTGACCCTGCCCGACGACTACTTCCAGTCCGGCACGACGCGGTATCCGGTTCTGTATCTGCTGCACGGCGGGGCGGGCGGCAACTCGGCGCAGTGGACGACCGGTGGAGGTACGGCCGAGGCGCTCACGTCAGGCCGGCCGCTCATCACGGTCATGCCCGACGGCGGCAAGGTCGGTTGGTACACCAACTGGGTGAGCCAGTCGGGCGGCGCGCAGGCGTGGCGCGACTTCCACGTCGATCAGCTCATCCCGTGGATCGACGCCAACCTCCGCACGATCGCCGCCAAGGCCGGGCGAGCCATCGCTGGGTTGTCGATGGGCGGCTTCGGCGCCGTTCGCTACGCGCAGGACCGGCCCGACCTGTTCGCCTTCGTCGGGAGTTTCTCGGGGGCGGTCGACCTCGGTGATTCGGGCACCCGCTCGGTGATAACCGAGCAAGCCACCCAGAACGGGTACTCGGGCAACGCGATCTTCGGCAACCCGTTCTGGCCCTTCGACGGCACATGGAACGCGCTCAACCCGGTGAGCCGCGCCGCGCGACTCCAGGGCGTGTCGGTCGCGCTCTATGCCGGCGGCGGCAGCAACGACAACGACGTGCTCGAGGGAACCATGCGAACCTCGGCCGAGCACCTGCACGCCGCGCTCGACGCCGCCGGCGTGCCGCACTTCTGGTGGATGTACGGCCGGCCCGGGTTCGGCTGCGACGGTGGCCACAACTTCGGCTGCTGGAACTTCGCTCTCAACGACGCGATCCCGCGCATGCTCGCCGTGCTGCAAGGGCCGACGTCACCACCACCGCCGCCGCCTCCGGCCGGCGTCGCCAACGGCGGCTTCGAGAGCGGCCTGGCGCCGTGGGCGTGCCAAGGGAATTGTGGCGTCGACAGTGGCGCCGGCCTGGCCCATACCGGCTCGGGCAATGGCTGGGTGCGCAACACGAGTGGTTGGAACGACGTGCACCAGACCATCACCGTCACCGCGAACCGCGCCTACACGATCACCGCGTGGGTGCGGACGTCGGCGAACAACGCCGACGGCTACTTCGGGTTGCGCACCGCCGGCGGACAGGTCCTCGGCGAACAGCGGTTCGGCCGCTTCGACGGCTACACCAAGCTCACCGTCAATGTGAACTCCGGCGCCAACACCAGCGTCGTCATCTATGCCGGTCTTTGGGCCAACGGCGACACCTGGTTCCAGGTCGACGACGTCGCCGCGGCGTAGGAGCGCGGCAGACCGCAGCTCAGGCGGCGCTGTGATGCGGGTCGCGCGCGATGTGGCGGCGGGCGTGGCTGATGGCGTCGGCGAGGTGGTCGAAGATGTGGCGTTCGTCGGCGAGCCGGTCGATGGCGCCGACGGCGCGGAGGATCCGGAGATGTTCGGGCCTGACGCCTTTGAGTAGCACGGTGATGCCGCGTGCTTCGAGCTCCCGAACGATCTCGCCGAGCGCCTGGGCGCCGGTGGCGTCGAGCACTTGGATCTGAGCGAGGCGCAGGATCACCACCCGCACGTCACTGACGGCGGTTAGTTCGGTGAGGAATCGGTGGGACGCACCGAAGAAGAGGGCGCCGTCGAAGCGATAGACGATGATGTGCTGGCTGAACAGGTCGGCTTCGAGGTTCTCGGACACGAACTCATCGGGGGGAAGCACTTCGAATTGCGCTTCGCTCGTGTTGGCGACGTGACGCAGCGCCAGCCCGGCAGCGACCGCGATGCCGATCTCGACGGCGGCGATCAGGTCGAAGGCAATCGTCGCCGCCGCGGTCAGGACGAGAACCACGGCGTCCGAGCGGGTCGAGCGGAGCACGGCGCGCACGTTGTGGATCTCGACCATCCGTACCGCGGTGACCATCAGCACGCCGGCGAGGGCGGCGAGCGGGATCTTGGCAACCAGCCCACCGGCAAAGAAGACGACGAGCAACAGGACGACGGCGTGAACCGCTGAAGCAAATCGGGTGCGAGCGCCGGTTCGCACGTTGACCGCGGTGCGGGCGATCGCACCGGTGGCGGGCATGCCGCCGAACAGCGGTGAGGCGATGTTGGCGAGCCCCTGCCCGAACAGCTCGCGGTCGGCGTCGTGGCGCCCGTTGTCGGCCATCCCATCGGCGACCTTGGCTGAGAGCAGGCTCTCGAGCGCGGCGAGCAGCGCGACGGCCAGCGCGGCGGACAGCAATCCGCGCAGCTCACCGAACGACGTGCGAGGGAGGGCGGGCAACGGCAACGAGTCCGGGAGCGCACCGATGAACGCCACGTGTAATGACGCGGCCCTCGCGACGAGGGTGGCTACGAGAACGGCGAGCAGCGACGCAGGGAGCGAGCGAAGCAGTCGCGGCCCGACCACCATGATGACGGCGACGATCAGCACCAGGCCGAGCTCGGCGAACCCGACGGAGCTGATGAATTCGCGCACGGCGCGCGCGGCGATTGCGGCCGTGTTCTCGCCGTGGGGCTTCGGGACGCCGAGGGCGGCGGGGACCTGCTGCAGAAAGATGATGGTCGCGATCCCGACCGTGAACCCCTCGACGACCGGCCATGGCATGTAGGCGAGATAACGACCAAGCCGAGCGAAGGCGGCGATGACGATCAGTGCACCTGCCATTAGGCCGACCACGAACACTGCATCGCGGCCGTAGCGGGAGACGATCGGGACCAACACCACGGTCATGGCGCCGGTTGGGCCCGACACCTGCACGTTCGACCCACCGAAGATCGCGGCAACGAACCCGGCGACGATCGCGGTCACGAGCCCTGCGTTGGCCCCCAGGCCAGTCGTGATCCCGAAGGCCAAGGCGAGCGGAAGGGCGACGATCCCGACCGTGACGCCGGCGACCACGTCGCCTTTCCACGACGTACGCAGGCCCCCGTAATCCGCGCGTCGCGGAAACCAGAAGGTCACTGGGCGCGGTCGCGGAGGCCAGCGAGCAACTCCTGCGTCGCGGTGAGGCTCGTGATCAGGAATCGTCGCGCTGCGTCGAGGAGATCGACGATCGCGTCGTCGGCGATCGAGTAGCTCACCGACGAGCCCGTACGCGTCGCGGTGACGACGCCGGCTCGGCGCAATACACCGAGCTGTTGCGAGAGGTGTGACGGCTCGAGGCCGACGAGCGGAATCAGTTCGCCGACGGGTCGTTCACCGTCACGCAGAACCTCCAAGATGCGGACGCGTCCTGGGTGGCCGAGAGCCTTGAACAGGTCGCCCTTTATCTCAGAGAGCGGACGACTGCCGACTAACTCGCCCCGTTGAGAGTCGGATGCTGACTTCATAGATTGACGATTTTATCAGTTTGTTGAAGCCGTCACCCTAGAGAACGTGCCGACGCGGTCGAGGAGTCCGAGCGCGGTTCCGGCGACGATCACGCAGAAGCCCACCACCAGGACGGTTGTTCGGACGCCGAAGGCACCGATCGTGACGCCGGCGAGGCCCAGGCCGAGGAACATGGCGAGGTTGCCGGCGAGCGTGTCGGCCGACATCACGCGGCCGTGCGCGGCAACCGGTGTCGATCGCTGGAGCACCGTCCGTGACGGGCCCCAGATCGCGGCGGTCGCCACGCCCCACAGCGACACGCCTACGAAGGCGATGATCACGCTGCGCGTGGACAAGTACACGATGGCGGTTGCGCCCGAACCGATGACGCCGGCGGCCACCCACCCGAATGTCGCCATTCGGTCGCCGACGCGTGCCGCGACAAGGCCGCCGAGGACGAGGAAGATGCCGAACACGGTCTGCAGGGCGGCGAACACGCTTGTCGGCCGCTCGAGGACATCGCGGACGTACAGAGGCTCGGCGAGCATCGCGAGGCCGTAGAGCGCGAATACGACAAACGTCGATGCGACCACGCGTCGGGCCACCGGCGTCCGAGCGACGATTCGCCACCCGGCGACCGCGTCGCGCCATGCGGACAGGCCGACGCTTGCGCCGTCGGGTTCAGTCGACGGGTGCGCGTCGACCGGGCGCAGTTGCACGAGCGGCAGTACGACGATACCCAGCGCGTAGGTCGCCGCGTCGAATACGAACGCCCCCTTGAAACCGAACCAGCCGATGGCGACACCAGCGGCAACGGGTCCGAGAACGATCGCGAGTTGATCGGTCAGGCCCACCAGCGCGTTGGTCCGGGCCAGGTGCTCGTCGTCGACCATGCGCGGCGGCAGGGACTGAAGCGCGGGCCGGGCAAACGCGCCACCCACCCCGTGGAGCGCGCTGAGGATCGTGAGCATCCTGAAGTCGTGGGCGGCGAGCAGCGCGAGCGACGCGGCGACGCCGAGCGCCTTGGCGCCGAGCAACGTCTGGCGCGGTCCGATGCGATCGATCACGACGCCGGTCACCGGCCCGAGGAGGACGCCCGGCGCCGAGAAGGCCAATCCGTACAGTGAGATTTCGCCCGCGCTGGCGTCGTAGCGATACGCCGCGTAGGCCCAGATGGCGATCATCGTGGCGAACGTGCCGATCGCGCTGATGGCTTCGACCACCAGGAAGCTGGCCACGCGCGCCGACCATGGCGAGACGCCGGCACGCTTCACGACCCCCGAATGTAGAGTCCGGGCGCCCCACCCGACACCGAAGAGGACTCAAGTCATGCGCGAAGCAGTCATCGTTTCCTACGCCCGCACCGGTTTGGCCAAGTCGCACCGCGGCGGTTTCAACAACACCCCCACCATGTCGCTGGCCGCCCACGCCATCAAGAACGCGGTTGCCAAGGCGGGTGTCGATCCCGAAGCGGTCGAGGACCTCTATCTCGGCAACGGTTCGCACGGCGCCGGCAACCTCGGCCGCCTCGCCGGCCTGCTCGCCGGGCTTCCGGTCACCACGGGGGGTGCGACGATCCAGCGCCACTGCTCGTCGGGCCTCAACGCAGTCGCGCTGGCCGCCAATGCCATCAAGCAGGACGGCGTCGACGTCGCGGTCGGCGCCGGCGTCGAGTCGATCTCGCAGCCGGGCGGGGCCATCGGCGGCTTCGACCCCGAGCTCACCGAGAAGTACCCGGCGATCTTCATGGCGATGATCGACACCGCCGACATCGTCGCCAAGCGCTACGACGTCAGCCGCGAGAGCCAGGACGAATACTCGCTGCAGTCGCAGCAGCGGACGGCGGCCGCGCAGGCCGCGGGCAAGTTCGAGGACGAGATCGTGCCCATGAAGACCACCATGAAGTTGGTCAACAAGGAGACGAAGGAAGAATCGTTGGTCGACTACGTCGTCGACAAGGACGAGTGCAACCGGCCGGAGACGACACTTGAAGGCCTGGCCAAGCTGCAGCCGGTGAAGGGCGAGGGCAACTTCGTCACCGCGGGCAACGCCAGCCAGCTGTCCGACGGCGGAGCCGCCGTGCTGATGATGGAAGCCAAAGAAGCCGAGCGCCGCGGCCTCGAGCCGATGGGCGCGTTCAAGGGCTGGGCCGTTGCTGGGTGCGAGCCCGACGAGATGGGCATTGGCCCTGTCTTCGCCGTGCCCCGTCTCCTCGAACGCCATGGCCTCAAGGTGGACGACATCGACCTGTGGGAGCTCAACGAGGCGTTCGCCAGCCAGTGCCTGTACTCCCGCGACCGCTTGGGCATCGACCCCGAGAAGTACAACGTCAACGGTGGGTCGATCTCGATCGGTCACCCGTTCGGCATGACCGGTGCCCGTTGCACCGGCCACATCCTCCAGGAAGGCAAGCGCCGCGGCGCCAAGTGGGGCGTGGTGACGATGTGCATCGGCGGCGGCCAAGGCGCCGCTGGCCTCCTCGAGATCTACTAACGGTCGTAGGCGGCGAAGCCGAACCAGTCGGCGTCCTCGGCGAAACGCCGGCGCACCGCGTCGAGCGCGATCGTGTGGTTCATGCGGCTGTAGAAGTCGACGAGCGCGAGGTGGAGGCGAAGCCGGCCGAGTCGTATACGCAGGTCGACGTCGTCGCCCAGATCACCGCAGCGTCGGTAGCCGGCGATGACCCACTCGACGGGCCACTGCTCGTAGAAGTAGTTCCACCGGACCAGCTCGAACGCGGGGTCGCCGGCGAAGGCTTGCTCGAGGTCGATGATGCCGGTGACGGTCGTGCCGTCGGTGAGCACGTGGTTGGGCGAGAAGTCACCGTGGAGGAGCCGCGGTTGCAGGCCGACGAGTAGCTCATCGTGGCGTTCGACCTCGCGGGCCGCGGCGCGCACCCACGACGAGGGAATCTGGCGCGCCTCCGCCTGCTCGCAGAGCGCGTCCAGTTGCTCGTCGGTGGCACCGAGGTGGATGACCCGCTCCCACGACGGCGCTGGGGCGGACCCGTCGGGACCTACCCAGCCGCAACCGGCCATCTCGACGGTGTGTAGGCGGGCCACGGTCTCGCCGGCCAGCCCGGCGAGGCGCTGCTTCTCGTCGACCGCGGTGATCTGGTCGAGGCCGTGACCCGGTATCCGCCGCTGGATGCAGAGCGCGACGTCGCCCTCGTCGTCGCTCGTGCGCTCGACGAGCAGGATCGTCGGCACCGGCACACCGACCGCGCGGGCCGCATCGACAGCCCACTGCTCGGATTCGAATCGGCAGCCGGTGCCCTGGCGGGACACCCGCACGACGAGCTCGTCGCCCGACGTCAGCGACGCGAGGTACACCTCGTTCACCTCACCGCCGACAATGCGCTGCCATCGCGCCACGGACGCGCCGCCCGCCCGGCCGATCGCGCCCTCGAGGAGGGCGGTGTTCGTCGACGGCATGGCCGCGTGGCGATCGGCCCGCCAGCTCTCGTACTCGCTCTCAGCCATGTGACGCCGTCGCGGTTTCGACGCGCGAACGCGCGGGCACAACGGTGGCAATGCTGGGCCGCAACGTCACTCTGGTTGCCGCTGGGGTGTTGTTGTGGCTTCCCGGCTCCATGGGTCTTGCCCTCGTTTTCCGGCTGCTGATCGGGTGCGGATGCGGCGGCGCCTTCGTCGCCATCGCGTGGGTGATCTGGGACCTCGGCCGCCCGACCGCGCCCGAGAGTTATACGGCAGCCAGTTCCTTGAGGAGGGCGCGCGTGCGCTGGCGCGACGTCGTGCGATCGTCGCCCACGGGGAAGGGCGCCGCCCACACGTCGGTGGTGCCGGCGTCGAAGAGGGCCTGGATCCGGGTGGTCACCGTGGCCTCGTCGCCGACGATCGCGACGTCGGCCGGTCCCGGCGCGTCGCCGATGTCGAGGATGCGGCGGTAGTTCGGGAGGACGCCGTAGCCGGCGAAGGTCTTCGCCGCGACCTCGCGCGCTTCAGCCACGTCGTCGTGCACGGCGACGGGCAACCCGGCGACGATGCGCGGCGTCGGCCGGCCCGCGTCGGCCGCCGCCGCATTGAGCTTGGGCGCGACGTGGGTCTCGATAGACCGGGCATTGGCCATCCAGAGGATCGTCCCGTCGGTGAGCTGGCCGGCGACGCGCAGCAGGCGCGGGGCCAAGGCGGCGACCATCACGCTCACGGGCTGGGGTAGCGGCGCCACGGCGGGGATCTCCACGCGGAACTGCTCGCCGCGGTGGCTCACGCCCTCACCGCGGAGCAACGTGGTCAAGACCGTGACGTACTCCTCGGTATGGGCGCCGACCTGGTCGTACGACAGCCCGTACGCGCCCTCGATCACCGGCGCGTGCGACGGCCCCACGCCGAGCGTCAGCCCCGGTCGGCCCATGGCGGCGGCCGTCGACGCGGCCCGGTTGGTCTGAAGGACGGGGTGACAGGTGTAGGTCTGGAGCACCGAGGTACCGAGTTCGATGCTGGACGTCGCCCGTCCGGCCAGGGCCATGGCGACCAAGGGATCGCCGAACACCGCGCTGGCGTACCAAAGGCTGGTGAAACCGTCGGCCTCGGCGTCGACTGCCTGCTGGATCATGCGGTCCGCGGTTGCCGCGCCGCCCGTGAGTCCGATTCGCATGACCTGAACCTAGGGCGACCTGACCGGGAATTCGCAGGGCCTGCCCGTCGTTAATCCTTGACTTAGCAAGTTTCTCGAGGAGTGACGATGGTCGATGACCAACTAACAAGCCTCACCCTGCCGGTGCTTCCGTTGACGTCTGGGGTCGTGCTGCCCCAGATGATGGTGACGCTCGCGCTGGCGACCGACGAGGCCAAGGCGGCGGGCGAAGCGGCCAGCGCCGGTTCGCAGCTGCTTCTGCTGCCCCGCGACGAGCAGGGCCGCTACGCCACTGTCGGCGCCATCGGCGTCGTCGAGGACCTGGGCACGCTGCCCGACGGCACCCCGGCCGTCGTCGTGCAGGCGACGGGACGAGCCGTCGTCGGCGCCGGTGTGATCGGCGACACAGCCGCGCTCTGGGTGCACGTCACCCCGGTTGTCGAGCCCGAGCCCAGCGACGCGGCCAAAGCGCTCGCCGCCGAATTGCAGGCGACCGTTCGGGCGCTGTTCGAAGTCGTCGGCGGTCGGCGGCCCGAGATCCTGCGCGGCGTCGAGGACCCCGGCGCCCTCGCCGATCTGGCCGGGTGGTGGCCCGAGTTGAGCGTGGAGCGCAAGGTCGAGCTGCTCGAGACGGTCGACGTCGAGGAGCGCGTGGCCAAGGTCCTGGCGTGGGCCAAGGAGTCGTTGGCCGAGCTCGAGCTGACCCAGAAGATCCGCAAGGACGTCTCCGAGGGCATGGAGAAGAACCAGCGCGACTTCATCCTCCGCCAGCAGATGGCGGCGATCCGCAAGGAACTGGACGAGGACGGCGACGAGGAGAATCTCGTCGCTGGATACCGCGCCCGGCTGGCCGAGCTGAATGAGGTCGGCGCGGTCACCGAGGCCACGGCCAAGGCGATCGATCGTGAGATCGGGCGCCTCGAGCGGACGCCGGCCCAGAACATGGAGCACGGCTGGATCCGCACCTGGCTCGACACGGTGTTCGAACTGCCGTGGGGCCAGCGCAGCGCGGACCACCTCAATGTGGTCGACGCACGCGCGATCCTCGACGCCGACCACACCGGCCTCGACGAGGTCAAGGAACGCATCGTCGAGTTCCTCGCCGTTCGCAAACTGCGGGCCGAGCGGGGAATCGAAGACATCGGCGATGCACGTCGCAAGGCGGGCGCGATCATCGCCCTTGTCGGCCCGCCCGGCGTCGGCAAGACGTCGCTCGTTGAGTCGGTGGCGCGCGCCCTCGGACGCAAGTTCGTCCGCGTCGCGCTCGGTGGCGTCCGCGACGAGTCGGAGATCCGTGGTCACCGGCGCACCTACGTCGGTGCCCAGGCCGGTCGCATTGTCAACGCGCTGCGCGAAGCCGAGACGATGAACCCGGTCTTCCTGCTCGACGAGGTCGACAAGGTCGGCTCGGACTGGCGGGGCGACCCGTCGTCCGCCCTCCTCGAAGTGCTCGACCCTGCGCAGAACCACGCGTTCAAGGACCACTACCTCGAGGTCGATCTCGACCTCTCCGACGTGCTCTTCGTCGCGACGGCCAACGTGCTCGACACCATCCCCGGACCGCTGCTCGACCGTATGGAGATCGTCCGCCTCGACGGCTACACCGACGACGAGAAGGTCGCCATCGCTCGCGATCACCTCGTGACGCGCCAGGTGGCGCGCAACGGGCTCCAGGCGGGCGAAGTCGTCTTGACCGACGCCGCGCTCGGGGAGATCGCCAACGGGTACACGCGGGAGGCCGGTGTCCGGTCGCTCGAACGCGAGCTCGGGAAGTTGCTCCGCAAGGCGGCCACCAAGATCGCCGCCGGCGCAGTGACGCCGATCGCGATCGACGCCGCCGACGTGCGCGACTACCTCGGCCGCCGTCGTCACCACGACGAGATCGCCGAACGCGTGCTCGTGCCGGGCGTGGCCACTGGCCTTGCGGTCACCGGTGCCGGCGGCGACGTGCTGTTCGTCGAAGCCACGGCGATGGACGGCGAGCCGGGCCTGACGATCACCGGCCAGCTCGGCGACGTGATGAAGGAGTCGGCCCAGATCGCGCTGTCCTACGTGCGGTCACGCGGCGGCGCGCTCGGGGTCGACGCCGCCGCATTCGACAATCGCCGTTTCCACGTGCACTTCCCGGCGGGCGCCGTCCCGAAGGACGGCCCGTCGGCGGGTGTCACGATGACAACCGCGCTCGTGTCGCTGTTGACCGGACGGACCGTTCGGCCGGAAGTCGGCATGACGGGTGAGGTCACGTTGCAAGGTCGCGTGCTGCCCATCGGTGGTGTGAAGCAGAAGGTGCTGGCGGCCCACCGCGCCGGATTGACCGAGGTCATCGTGCCGAAGCGCAACGAGGCCGACCTCGACGACGTCCCCGAGGCGGTGCGCGACGCCATGACGTTCCACCTTGCGTCCGACGTGGCCGAGGTCCTCGCCATCGCGTTGAGTCCTCCGGCCTCGGAGGCGCGGGCGGCCGCGTAACTCGGCTTGGCTCTATACCCTAGGGGGGTATAGAGTCCAGCCATGCCGGGCTACGCGGACAACAAGGACATCGTCACCAACCGCCTGCGGCGGATCGAGGGGCAGGTGCGCGGGCTGCAGCGGATGATCGACGACGACGCGTATTGCATCGACGTGCTCACGCAGGTGTCAGCCGTCACCAAGGCGCTGCAAGCGGTTGCCCTCAACCTGCTTGACGACCACCTGGGTCATTGCGTCGCCGACGCGGTGGCCGCCGGCGGTGCGGAAGCCGAGGCCAAGGTGGCCGAAGCGTCGGCCGCCATCGCCCGTCTGGTCCGGTCGTGATCCTCGGATTCATTTCCGGCCACGACGTCGTCGAGAGCTTCAAGATGTCGTTCTTCATGTTGTGGGAGACGCTCTGGGCGCTCGTCCTCGGCTTCGGACTGTCCGGCGTCGTGCAGGCCTTCGTCTCGCATGAGGCGATGGAGCGCACGATGGGCAACCACGGGCCGCGGGCCATTCTCAGGGCCAGCACCTACGGGATGGTGTCGTCGTCCTGTTCGTACGCGGCGACGGCGATGGGCAAGTCGTTGTTCCAGAAGGGCGCCGACTTCGTCACCGCGATGGTCTTCATGTTCGCCAGCACCAACCTCGTGGTCGAGCTCGGTGTGGTTCTGCTGATCCTGATGGGCTGGCAGTTCGCGGCAGCGGAGTTCGTGGGCGGCCCCATCATGATCGTGCTGCTCGCGGGCTTTGGCGGGTACGTCCTGCACCGGGGCGTCACCGAGCCGGCGCGGCAGCGCCTGCGCGCCGGCGTCGTGGGCGGCCACGACCACCTGGCCATGGTCGGTGTGAGCGAGGAGCGCCAGCAGGAACTCGAGCATCAGCCCTGGCGGAAGAAGCTGACATCGAAGGCGGCGTGGGCCGATGCGGCTAGCTACACGATGGCCGACATGAACATGCTTCGAAAGGAGTTGGTGATCGGGTACGTCGTCGCCGGCTTCCTCGCCGTCCTCGTGCCGATGGCCGCGTGGAACGACGTGTTCTTCCGCGGCCACGGCGTATGGACGATCGCCGAGAACGTGCTGATCGGGCCGGTGATCGCGTTCGTCAGCTTCGTGTGCTCGATCGGCAACGTCCCGCTCGCCGCTGCGCTGTGGCACGGCGGCATCAGCTTCGGCGGCGTCGTCTCGTTCATCTTCGCCGACCTCATCACGTTCCCGCTCTTCCTCATCTACCGGAAGTACTACGGGAACCGGCTCGCCGTTCGCCTCATGCTCGTGTTCTGGGCCGTGATGGCGCTCGCCGGGCTCGCGGTCGAGGGCATCTTCTCGGCCCTTGACCTCATCCCGCACCGCATGCACGACGACATCGTCCACACCCGCTTCGAGTGGAACTACACGACCTTCCTCAACGTCGCGTTCTTGGGCGTCTTTGCCGTCCTCTATTGGCTGTATCGCCACCGGGATCGGCTCGGCGGGGGCCAGGGCACCGCCGTCGACCCGATCTGCGGGATGCAGGTCCGCACCGCCAACGCGCCGGCGTCGCGCACCCATGGTGGGCAGACGTACTGGTTCTGTTCCGATCGCTGCGGCGAGCGCTTCGACGCCGAACCGGCCCACCGATGAGGAAGGTCTTGTGGTTGCCGCTGCTACTACTCGTCGCCTGCGGCGGGGGCGACGGCGAGCGCGGCGTAGCCACGCCCGAGCGAACGGTCGACATCGAGATGCGCGATATTGCGTTCGCGCCCGACGCGGTGTCCGTGCCGCGGGGCGCGACCGTGCGCTTCCGATTTCACAATGTCGGGCGCCTCACCCACGACGCGTTCCTGGGCGACGCCGCGGCGCAGAAGAACCACGAGCGCGACATGGGCCATGGCGGTCACGACATGGGTGACGCCGTGACGGTGAAGCCCGGTGCGTCAGACGATCTGGTCCATCGGTTCGACAAGGCGGGGGAGCTAGTGATCGGCTGCCACGAGCCCGGCCACTACGGCGCGGGCATGCGGCTCACGGTGACGGTTACTTAGCGGCCGCTCGCCTCTCGCCGACGACCACCACGTAGGGCCGCGGCTGGTGGACGCCCGCGTCGGTCCGGTAGCCCTCGAAGAACTCGACAAAGGCGCGGTGCAGTTCCTCGCGACGATCGTCGGGCAGTGACGCCGCCAGCGTGCGGGTCGGTCCATACACCGTGGAGAACAGCGTCCACACCTCTTCACCAGACGCGCTGACCTGTGGCGCGTCGCCGGCTTCGAACCGCAGCTCGAACGCATCGCCGAACAACTCCTCGACGTGGGCGCGGTCGCCCCAGGCGAAGGGCGAGCCGGCCCCGGGCGGCGGCGGGGTCTGGAACGGCGCCATCACCTTGAACATGTCGATGACGCCGGACTCGGCGCTCCAGTGACCGAGGACGAGCCGGCCGCCGGGACGGCACACACGCGCCAGTTCAGCGGCGACGCGAGCGTGGTCGGGCGCGAACATCGAACCCACACTCGACGTGACGACGTCGAACGAGGCGTCGGCATAGGCCAATGCCTCGGCGTCGCCCACGTCATAGGTGACGTCGAGGGCGGCGTCGGCCGCGAGGCGGCGAGCGGTGTCCACGAGGGCGGGGGCGATGTCGACGCCGGTCACGCGGGCGCCTGCCGTCGCCAACCGGAGCGCAAGGGCGCCGGTGCCGGTTCCTACGTCGAGCACGCGCTCGCCGGCGCGCACGTCGGCGACGCGAGCGAGGTGGGCGAGCAGCGGTTCGTAGTGCGCGGGCATTTGTTCGTACGGGCCGGTGCCCCAGATCACGCTGTGCTTCGCCTTCAACGCCGCGAACTGGGCGCGGCGTCCGGTGTACGCCGCCAGCCGCTCGATCGGCGACGCGTCGGGCCGGGGCTCGACCGCGTCGCCGAATGTCTGTCCGTCGCGGAGCGGGTCGATCGCCTGGCGGGCGAACGCGTCGGCCGCGTTGACCAACGCGTCGGGCGGTGTATACGGCTGGTTGGTGGCCGTCGCCAGGTCCCACCCGTGTACGAGGCCGTCGAGGATGACGAAACGGGCGAAGGTCTCGCCCGGCACTTGGCCGAAGGGTGCGGCGATCGTCTGGTCGAGCGCGCCCGGCGCGTTCATGGCTGCGGCCAGGTCGGTCAGCGTTGGGCCGAAGCCAGCGAGGACGTCGCCCAGGTCCGGTTCCGCGGGCGTCTCGCCGCGGTAGGCCGCCGCGAACGCCGTCGCGCCGGTGAGCATGTGCTCGAGGACGCCACGGACGGTGTACTCGGCGCATGGGGTCGGCGCATCGAGCTGGTCCGGGCCGATGCCGGCAACCACCGTGCCGAGCAGCGGGCCGAGTTGGTCGAGTTGTGCGAGCGGGTGCATCGGTCCTCCGTTTCGGGCGCCCCAATGGGCCGCCTCTCGGTCGCGGCCCGCCTCGATCAGCTTGATCACGGTGCTCGATCGGTCATCGGCCACACCGCGATTGTCCCGAATCCGCCTTCGTCGATCGTCCGCCAGGTGCCCCATTCGTGGATGCGTTCGCTACGGATGGCGTGGGGCGAACACCCCAGCCGGGCGGCGGGGCTCCCCGCCGGGGTTGGTGTGGGTGGCCGATGCCGGCGGGTGGCCAACCCGTCACGATCGTCGGAAACCAAAGGAGAACGACATGCGTGCAGCTGCGAACGAGATGGCGATCGAGCTCGAGGTGGGCGACATTCACACTCGCGGTGAGGACTGGGGTGGTCAGCTCGTCCGCCACCTCACGCTGCCGCCGGGTACCGACTTCACACCGCTGTTGAAGGGCCTTCCCGGCGACGTGTGCGAGTGCCCGCATTGGGGTTATGTCGTCTCGGGATCGATCACCGTTCGGTATGCCGACGGGACCGAAGACGTCAACCGCGCCGGCGACCTCTACTACTGGCCGGGTGGCCACACGGGTTGGAGCGACGAAGGCGTGACCTTCATCGAGTTCAGCCCGGCCGACGACCTGCGTCCCGTGCTCGAGCACATCGGCGCCCAGTTGTCGCCGGCAACGTGACGCGCTGGGCTGGCTAGGTTCGCGGCGATGGAAGCCGACGAGCTGGCGGCGGTTCGGCACGCGCTGTCACGGCAGGACTGGCAGGCCGCCTTCGACGCGGCCACCGCCACCGAGGTCCGCTCGC
This sequence comes from Acidimicrobiales bacterium, assembly GCA_035649535.1. Classification (GTDB taxonomy): domain Bacteria; phylum Actinomycetota; class Acidimicrobiia; order Acidimicrobiales; family JACDEA01; genus JACDEA01. The sequence continues at coordinate 16,408 of DASRJI010000115.1, forward strand.
CCGAGGTCGAGGCCGAGCGAGCGGACCTCCTCGCCGAGGCCGCGTGGTGGCTCGGCCGGCTCGACGATTGCATCGCGTCGCGAGAGGTGGCCTATCGCACGTTCGACGAGCTGGGCGAAACTCGGAAGGCGGGCCAGTGCGCGGTTTGGTTGTGGGAGCACAACGCCATCGGCGCTCGACCCGCTATCGCCGGTGCGTGGTTGCGGCGCGCCCGCCGCGCGCTCGACGGGGACACGCAGTGCGTCGCCTACGGAACGCTGCTGCTCCGCGAGGCCGAGGTGGCGCATGCCGGCGGCGATCACGATCGTGCCGCCGCGCTGGCCGAGGAGGTCATCACCCTCGGCCGCGCCCTGAGATCGGCGGACCTCGAGGCTGAAGCCCTCCAGGCCAAGGGCCGCGTCCTCATCGACCGCGGTGAGGTCGCCGAGGGCATGGCCCATCTCGACGAAGCGATGCTCTTCGCGGTGGAGGGCCGGCTCGGGCCCTTCTCCACCGGCAAGGTGTATTGCAGCCTCATCAGCGCGTGTGAGGACGTCGGCGACCTGGATCGCGCCGCCGAGTGGACCGAAGCGACGATGACGTGGGCGCAGCAACATCCGTTCGCGATCTTCCCGGGGATCTGCCGGGTGCACCGCGCCGTCGTGCTGAAGCGCCGCGGGTCCCTGGCCGAGGCCGAGCGCGAAGCCGCCCTGGCCTGCGATGAGTTGTTGCACAGCCACGTCGCGAACAGCGCCGCCGCCTACGCCGAGGTCGGCGATATCCGTCGCCGCCTCGGTGAGCTGGACCGGGCCGAGGAGTCGTTCGCCGTCGCCCAAAAGCTGTGCGGTCGACCCTGCGGTGCCCTCGCGCTGTTGCGTCTCGCGCAAGGACGGATCGATGCCGCCGTGTCGATCATCACCGGGTGTCTCCGCGAGTCCACCGCGAACCGGCTGTCGCGGGCGTCGCTACTGCCGACATTCGTCCACGTCGCCATCGCCGCCGGCGACATCGACGGGGCCACGGGTGCGCTGGCTGAGCTGGAGGAGATCGCCGCCGTCTACGACACGCCGACGCTGCGGGCCAGCGCGCTGTCGACCCGCGGCCGCCTGGAGCTGGCGCAGGACAACGCGGCGGCGGCGTGCGAGACATTGGACGAAGCAGTGCAGGTGTGGGAAGCCATCGATGTTCCGTACGAAGTCGCGACTGCCCGCGTGCTGTTGGGTCAGGCGCGGCGCGCCACCGGCGACGAGGCCGGCGCGACCGAAGCCTTTGCCGCCGCGGCGACGCTGTTCGACCAGATCGGAGCCCACCTCGATGCGCGTCTCGTGTTCGACGACACCAAGCCGGCGCGTCCCGCGGGGCTCACTGAACGAGAGGTCGAGGTATTGCGGCTCATCGCCGCCGGCCTCACCAACAACGAGATCGCCGCCCAGCTGTTCTTGAGCGCAAAGACCGTCTCGCGTCACCTGTCCAACATCTTCACCAAGATCGACGTCACGTCGCGGGCCAGCGCCACGGCGTTCGCATTCGAGCACGGTCTCGTCGAGACGCGGTCCTAGTGAGCGGGCTCGAACCAAATCGCCCCAGAGACGCGACATAGGAGTCATGGGCAGTCGGCGCACGTGGGCACTCACCGCGTGTGGCCTGCTCGCCCTTGCCGCGAACGCGAGCTGTGGCCTCGTCGCCGGCGCCCAGCAGCGCGTCCGGTTTGCGTCGCCGAGCGACGGGAGCATCGTCGCCAGCCCGTTCCGGGTTGAGATGCGCGCCGAGGGCCTGAAGGTGGAAGCCGCCACTGTGCCGCACCACCCCGGCGCCGGGCATTTCCACGTCATCGTCGATCGTCCGTGCTTCCATGCCGGCGCGTTCATCGAGATGCACACCGAGGGGTTCGAGCACTACGGCGGTGGCGAGACGAGTGCGTGGCTGACCCTGCCGCCGGGCGAGCACACGCTGTGTCTCCAGCTGGCTGACGGCGTCCACCGTGCGCTGGCGCCAACCGACACGATCACGGTCACCGTGGCCCCGTCGCCGTACTGAGGGTCAGGTCGTGTCGTCCCGGATCGCGACCAGGAGGTCGTGCTCGGTGAATGGCTTCGGCAGGAGCCGAATCTCGCTGTCGAGGTCGCCGTCGCTGAAGACACCGTCGCTGTAGCCCGACATATAGACGACGCGGAGGTTGGGCCAACGCTCGCGTAGCCGACTGGCGAGATCGGGACCCGACAGGCCCGGCATCACCACGTCGGTGAGCAGAATGTCGAACGGCGTATCGCTCAGGGTGAGTGCTTCTGGTCCACCCGATGCGTCGACGACTTCGAATCCGCAACGGCGCAGGATGCGCGACACGACGTCACGGACGCCCGGCTCGTCGTCGACGACCAACACCCGCCCGCCAACGGTTGGAGCCGGCGCCTCCTCGGTCGGCGCGGCGTGCGGATCGGGCGCTGCGGTGGCGATCGGGAATGAGATGAGGAACGTTGTGCCCGAGCTGCTCGTGTCGATCGCGATGTCGCCGCCCGCCTGGGCGACCACGCTGTACACCGTCGCCAACCCCAGGCCCGACCCTTCGCCCTTGGGCTTCGTGGTGAAGAACGGTTCGAAGGCCTGCGCCTGCACCTCCACCGTCATGCCGGTCCCCGTGTCGGCGATCGACAGAACGATCGCGGCGGCGTCGAGGTCGGCGGCCGTCGCGATAGTGAGGGTGCCCCCGTGGGGCATGGCGTCGCGGGCGTTCACCGCCACGTTGAGCAGCACTTGTTCCAACTGGCCGCGGTCGATCAAGAGCGGCGGCAGTTCGTCGGCGAGCTTCAGCTCGAGCCGGACCTGCGCGCCGATGCTGCGGGACAGCAGCTCGTGCACGTCGGTGACGACGGCGTTGAGGTCGAGGACCTCGGGCAAGACCGTGTCTCGCCGTCCGAAGATCAGCAGCTGACGGGTCAGCCGCGCCGCTCGTTCTGCCGCGGCGCGGATCTCGGTGATGTCGGCTCGGACCCGCTCGTCGTCGCTTTGCTCGAGCGCGAACGTCGCATAGTTCAGGATCACCGACAGCAGGTTGTTGAAGTCGTGGGCGACGCCGCCCGCCAGCTGGCCCAGGCTCTCGAGCCGCTCCGATTGCTGCACCCGATACTCGAGCGTGCGGCGCTCGGCTTCGACGCGTAGCTGATCCGTGATGTCGCGAAGGATGCCGGTGAATCGGGTGCGGCCGCCGACTTCGACCGGCGTCACTGTGAGCTCCGCCGGGAACGCGGTTCCATCAGCGCGTTGCGCCTCGACTTCGATGCGCTGACCAAGGATCGGTCCTTCGCCGGTGGCCGCGAACCGGGCCAGGCCGGCGAGGTGGGCGGCGCGCTGGCCGGGCGGGATGATGAGTTCGGCGAGTGGTCGTCCCACCACATCGGCGCGCTGGTAGCCGAAGGTGCGCTCGGCGGCGGGATTGAATTCCTCCACGACGCCACCGCCGTCGATCGTGATTACGCAATCGATCGTCGAGCGCAGCATCGCCATCGCCCGTGCTTCGCTCGATCGCAGCGCGTCGAGGTCGCGGCGGTTCGTGGCGACGAGGTCGGCAAAGGCGACGCGCAATTCCTTGACCTCGGTCGCGCCGGATCCCGCCGCCGCGATCGGCGCGTCGCTGCCGATGGCTGCCAGCACCGTTTCGCGAAGCTGCTCGATCGGCCGTGCGAGGCGCCGGTGCAGCACGACGCCGCCCACGGCCACCAACGCGAGGACAAGGGATCCGAGCCCGATTGCGAGGCGAGCGTGTTGGCGCGCTGCCGTGATCGCTTGGTGGTGCGTGGCGTCGACGACGACAAGCCATGGCGGGTCGGCGACCGAGGCGGCGGCGGAGGTTCGGCGCGCGCCGCCGTGGGTCGCCGATCGTGAGACTGTCTGGTCGCCGTCCCGCGCCTTGATGAGGAACTCCAAGTGGGTCGGCCGGTAGCTGGCGGCCAACCCGCGTGCGAGCGACTCCACGTCCATGAAGGCGGCGACCGCGCCGCCGGTCGGGATGGCCATGGCGACGATGAGGGCACTCCGTCCGGTGTTGGGGTCCCGTGCAACGTCATTCGTCGCGTGATCGCCGAGCGCGTGCCACCACGGCTCGGCGCCGTAGGACGCGACGCGCTCGCTGGGTTGTGACGAGCACGCGACGGTGCCGTCGGCTCGCAGCAAGTCGAGATGTCCGGATGCAAACGGTCGCTGGCCGTTGAAGTTGAGGTTGCACGCCTGGTCCCCGCCGAGCAGTACGTCGATGCCCGGAGTCAACGCCGTCGATGTGACGGCGTCGGTGATGTCCTCGACGGAACGTTCTATGTCGACGGCGACGACGCGGCCGATGGCACGTGCGTCGTTGACCGCCGTGTGGCGTGCGGACCCGGCGACTCGTTGGTCGAACGACCAGATCGCCCACGCGCCGAACAGGAGGACAACGCCGATGACCGCCGTCAGTTGGGTGCGAAGTTTGAAACCTCGCCGCTCCATCGTGATCGCTACTCCAACGGCTGGAGCAGCAACTCAGTTCCGGGACAGCCGGTCTCCATCACCCATGCGATGAACTCGACGTCGGCGTCGGTCGCGTCCCGCAGGTTCACGGCCGTGACGCTACCGCGGCAGCATTGCGTATGACCCGAGTGGCGTTCCTACGCGCCGTCAATGTCGGACGTCGCACTGTGGCGATGTCGCGGCTCGCCGACGTAGTCCGCGGCCTCGGTTACGAGGACGCGTGGACATACATCAACAGCGGGAACGTGGTGTTCGACGCAACCGGCAGCCGTGAGGATCTCGAGCGCCGGCTCGAGCGGGCGTTCGAGGGCGAGTTCGGCTTCGAGGTGACCACGTTCGTCCGCACCGCGGCCGAACTGCGCCGGGCCCTGGCGGTCAAGCCGTTTCAGGTGCGGTCGACCGACACGTATTTCGTGACCTTCCTCAAGACGGTGCCGTCGAGGGCGCAGCGCGCCGAACTCCAGTCGCTCAGCAATGCGTTCGACACGTTGGTGGTCAAGGGTCGCGACGTGCACTGGCGCATGCACGGCAAGTCCACCGACACCCAGCTCCCGACCAAAGCCTGGGAGAGCGTGATCGGTCGCCACGAGAGCACGAGCCGCAACACGAGCATGCTGCGCAAGCTGATCGAGAAGATCGATGCGTGAGTTCATCGCGGCCGCCGTAATAACTCCTTCGTCCGGTCGAAACATCACGGAAACACCGCCGGCTTAGGTTGCCCTCGACAACCGAAATCAGCCCCTAGGGTTCCGCGCCGGCGACGGCGGCCTGGTCCGAGAGGGGCAAGCGGCAACGGCGCCGTTACACGGAGGGATAAAAGCCCGGGAGAGCGAGAGTTCTCCCGGGCTTTGTTCGTTCGGCAGGGCACCCAGCTCGACCGGGCGGACGAGGAGCGGCATGGCAGAAGACGTCGAGTTGCACGACCACTACGGGCCCGAGGCCCGCTACGCGGTCGCGGCCGAGGCGGCGATGCCGACGACCAAGTGGGACGAAGAGGTCGCCCGCGGCCTCGAGTTGGGCTTGCCCGGGGCCGACTCGATCGTCGACAAGCGCATCCCCACGTTCAGCCGCGGCGAGCTGCCGCACTACGCCGGCATCAATACGTTCCTCAAGCAGCCCTACGTCGAGGACGTCCGCAAGTGCGGCGAGTACGACGTGGCGATACTGGGGGCGCCGCACGACTCAGGTACCACGTACCGTCCCGGGACGCGCTTCGGTCCGCAGGGCATGCGGCGCATCTCCGCCCTCTACGGCCCCTACAGCTTCGAGCTCGGGGTCGACCTTCGCGAGTCGATCTCGATGTGCGATCTCGGGGACATCTTCACGATCCCCGGCAACATCGAGAAGACCTTCGACCAAATCAGCAAGGCGGTCGCCCACGTGTACGCGTCGGGCGCGTTCCCGGTGGTGCTCGGCGGGGATCACTCGATCGGATACCCCACGGTTCGCGGCGTCGCTGAACACCTCGACGGCAACCTCGGGATCATCCACTTCGACCGCCACGTCGATACGCAGGAAACCGATCTCGACGAGCGGATGCACACCACGCCGTGGTTTCACGCCACGGACATCCCGAATGTGCCGCCGCAGAACCTCGTGCAGATCGGGATCGGCGGGTGGCAAGCGCCGCGCCCCGGCGTCAAGGTCGGGCGCGAGCGGGGCACCTCGATCATGACGGTCACCGACTGCGTCGAGATGGGCATCGACGAGGCGGCCGAACGCGCCCTCGAGGTGGCGTGGCACGACGCCGAGGCGGTGTGGCTGAGCTTTGACGTCGACTGCCTCGACGCCGCGTTCGTACCCGGCACCGGCTGGCCCGAGCCGGGCGGCTTCCTGCCGCGCGAGGTCCTCAAGTTCATTCAATTGATTGCCGGCTACGGAAAACCGTTGGCCGGTATCGAGGTGGTGGAGTGCTCGCCGCCGTACGACAACGCCGACATCACGTCGCTCATCGGCGTCCGAGTCATCTGCGACACGCTGGGCTGCCTCGTGCGGGCCGGCCATCTCCCGAGGAGGACGGCATGACCAAGTTGGTTCGCACGAGGGCGATCGCGCTAATCGTCGTCCTGGCGATAGCGGCGGCCGCGTGTGGCGGCGACAGCAAGAAGTCGAGCGACGCCACCGCGGCGAGCGGTCCCGCGATCAAGCTCGGGTTCAGCGCGTGGCCCGGCTGGTTCCCGTGGCAGGTCGCCGAGGAGAAGGGTTTCTTCGCCAAGGCTGGCGTCAAGGTCGACCTCAAGTGGTTCGAGGGCTACCTCGACTCGCTCAACGCCCTCGCGGCCGGACAGCTCGACGCCAACACCCAGACGCTCAACGACACCATCTCGTCAGTCGCCGGCGGGGTCGAAGAAGTGATCGTGCTAGTGAACGACAACTCGACCGGCAACGACCAGATCATCGTCGGGCCCGACATCAAGACGATTGCGGACCTGAAGGGCAAGAAGGTGGCGGCCGAACAGGGCACCGTCGACCACTACCTCCTTCTCCTGGGCCTGAAGAAGGCCGGCATGGGCCCAAGCGACGTCTCGTTCCAACCGCTGGAGACCGGCGCGGCGGCGGCCGCCTTCGCCTCCGGTCGTCTCGACGGCGTGGGCGCCTTCGCCCCGTTCACCACGCAGGCGCTCAAGCGCGACGGGTCCCACGCGCTGTTCACCTCGGCCGAGTTCCCGGGGGCTATCCCTGACCACCTCGTCGTCAGCAAGAAGTTGCGCACCTCGCGTCCCGCCGACGTTCAGAAGTTGGTGGACGTCTGGTACCAGACCCTCGACTGGATCAAGGCCAACCACGACGAGGCGGTCGCGATCATGGCCAAGCGGGCGGGCGTGTCGGTCGCCGACTACGAGTCGTACGACAAGGGCACGACGATCTTCACGCTCCAGCAGAACCTCGACGCCTTCGCGCCCGGCACCGACGTCACCCACCTGGACTTCAACGCCAAGCAGATCGCCGATTTCCTGCTCTCGGTGAAGCTGATCGACAAGGCGCCGGACCTGGCCGGGATGCTCGACGACACCTTCGTGAAGGCCCACAAGTCTTGAGCGTGGCGGTGACGGTGACCGACCCGGTTGCGTCACCGCCCGCGAACCGCGCCGGCGCGCCGCCAACCGCCGGGCTCGGTCGTCGGGCGTGGCGAACCTTCTGGACGCTGCGCGATCCGATCAGCCCGCGTCTGCGCTGGTCGCTCATGCTGTTCTCGGCGATCGCGCCGCTCGCGGTGTGGGCGATCGTGGGCGGTTCGGGCGTCGTCGACCCGACGTTCCTGCCGTCGCCGGCCGCCGTCCTGCGGGCGGGCGGCGAGCTGTGGTCCACCGGCGCGTTGCAGCAGGACCTGGCGGCCACGTTGACTCGGATCGGCATCGGTTTCGGGCTCATCGTCCTGGTCTCGGTCCCGCTCGGCCTCGCCATCGGCTCCTTCGCCTCGATCCGCGCTCTGTTCGAGCCCGTGATCGGACTGCTCCGCTATATGCCGGCGCCGGCGTTCATCCCGTTGCTGATCATCTGGCTGGGTCTGGGCGAGAACTCGAAGATCGCACTGCTGTTCATCGGCACGGTGTTCTTCAACACGCTCATGACGGCGGACGCCGCCGCCCTCGTGCCGCGGGAGTTGATCGACACGTCGTACACGCTTGGGGCGTCGCGCTGGAAGGTCATGCGCAAGGTCGTCTTCCCGCACAGCACCCCAGGAATCATCGACGCCATGCGGGTGAACATCGCCGCCACGTGGAATCTTGTTGTCGTCGCCGAGCTCCTCGCCGCGCAATCAGGCCTCGGCTACCGCATCACGCGTGCGCAGCGGGGCCTGCACACCGATCAGATCTTCTTCGTCCTGATCGTGATCGGCGTCATCGGACTGGCGACCGATCTTGGTTTTCGCGGCCTGCGCAACCTGATCGCGCCGTGGGCCAAGTGACCGACGTCAAGCTCCAGACGATCGACGTAGTGAAGGAGTACGGATCGCTCCGCGTTCTTGACGGCGTGGACTTCCACGTCGATGCCGGCGAGTTGGTGACCCTCGTTGGCGCGTCGGGCTGCGGCAAGTCGACGATCCTCGCGATCGCCGCCGGCCTCACGCGGGCCACCAGCGGTGGGGTACTGCTCGACGGCCATCCGGTGCGGGGTCCCGGACCCGATCGCGGCCTGGTCTTCCAGCACTACACCCTGTATCCCTGGCGGACCGTTCGCGAGAACGTGGCGTTCGGACTCGAGCTTCAGCGGGTCGGCAAGTACGAGATCCGCCGGCGAGTCGATCGCTACCTCGAGATCATGGGCCTCACCGCGTTCGCCGACGCACTGCCGCGTGCCCTGTCCGGTGGCATGAAGCAGCGGACCGCGATCGCCCGCGCCCTGGCGACCGACCCGGAGGTCTTGTTGCTGGACGAGCCGTTCGGCGCCCTCGACGCCCAGACCCGTGGGCTGATGCAGGAGTTTCTGCTCGAGGTGTGGCGGGAGACGGGGAAGACGATCCTGATGGTCACCCACGACGTCGAGGAGGCCGTGTTCCTGTCCGGTCGGATCTACGTGCTGTCGTCGCACCCCGGCCGCGTCGTCGAGGAAGTCGCGGTCCCGTTCGGCCGCAACCGGACCACCGAGGTGCTCCGAGACCCGCGCTGCACCGACCTGGTCGACCACGTACGGGGCCGCCTACACAAGTGGGCGGCGCAGGCGCTCGACGAGGCCGAAGAGGTCGCCTAGGGGTGTCGGCGATCGCGTCAGGCTCGCGTCAGGTCTTCGTCACGACACGGCCACTCCCGAGACACTGTTGCGACATGCGCCCTCCCTACGGTCCTGCCAACGCATCAGTGCGGGGACAGAGAGGGAGGACATTGAAGCGACGTACAAACCGGGGGATCGCGCTCATTGCGATGCTCGCCGGGGCTGTGCTGTTGGCTGCCTGCGGAGGCAGTGACAAGAAGGACTCGGCGAGTGGCGGTACCAGTGGCGACACGGTGAAGGTCGGCGTGTTGCAATCGTTGAGCGGCACCATGTCGATCAGCGAAGTCGCAGTGAAGAACGCCGAACTTCTGGCGATCGACGAGATCAACAAGGCCGGCGGCGTCATGGGCAAGAAGATCGTCGCGACGACCGAGGACGGTGAGTCCAAGCCGGAGGTCTTCGCTCAGAAGATCGAGAAGCTGCTCAACACCGACAAGGTCTCCGTTGTCTTCGGCGGCTGGACATCGGCGAGCCGCAAGGCGATGAAACCCGTGGTCGAGGGGGCCAAGGGCCTGCTCTTCTACCCGGTCCAGTACGAGGGCCTCGAGGTGTCGCCCAACATCTTCTACACCGGCGCCACCACGAACCAGCAGATCGTGCCCGCCCTCGACTACATGAAGCAGCAGGGCCTGACCAAGGCGTATCTGGTCGGTTCCGACTACGTCTTCCCGCGGACGGCCAACAAGGAGATCAAGGCCTACGCGGCGGCTAACGGCATCACGATCCTCGGCGAGGACTACCTGCAGCTCGGCGACACCAACGTGCAGGGCATCGTCCAGAAGGTCATCGCCGCCAAACCGCAGGTCGTGTTCAACACCCTGAACGGCGACACCAACGTCGCCTTCTTCAAGGAGCTGAAGGCCAAGGGCAACACGCCGGACAAGATCCAGACGATCTCGGTGTCGATCGCCGAGGAAGAGGTCGCTGGCGTTGGCGTCGACAACCTCGTCGGGCACCTCGTGGCGTGGAACTACTACCAGACCACGGATCTGCCGAGGAACAAGCAGTTCGTGACCGCATTCCAGGCGGCGTACGGTGCCAACAAGCACACCGACGACCCGATCGAGGCCGGCTACAACTCGGTCTACATCTGGAAGGCCGCGGTCGAGAAGGCCGGCTCCTTCGACGTCGCCAAGGTCACGGCGGCGGCGGGTGGGCTCGAGCTGGATACGCCCGAAGGCCACCTGACGGTCCACAAGTCCAACCACCACGTGTACAAGACGGCCCGCATCGGCAAGATCAACGCCAGCGGTGTCATCGACGAAGTGTGGAACTCCGGTCAACCCATCGCACCGGATCCGTGCCTCGATACGTACACCTGGGCCAAGGGACTGGCCGAGGGCGAGGCCCGAGCGGAGTGTGACGCAGCGAAGTAGTTACGACGTGATGTGTCGGTGGTCTATGGGCGGAAAGCGCCCATAGACCACCGACACGCAGTTGTTCACCGGTAACGGGCGGAGTGTATGGACGCGTTCTTCAACAACATGTACATCGGGGTGACGCTGGCCTCGATCTTCCTCCTCGTGGGGCTCGGGCTCACGTTCACCTTCGGCCAGATGGGCGTGATCAACATGGCCCACGGCGAGTTCATCATGGCCGGTGCGTATGTTCCGTTCGTCTTGCAGACGACCTTCTTCGAGGGCGCTCGCGGGCTGGCGGTTCTTGTCGCGTTACCGGTGGCGTTCGTGGTCACCGGCGCGATGGGCGTCGTCCTCGAACGGGTCTTGCTGCGCCGGTTGTACGGGCGGCCGCTCGACACGTTGCTCGTGACGTTCGGGGTGAGCCTCATCCTTCAGCAGCTCGCCAAGGACTTGTTCTCGGCGAACAACAAGGAGGTCGTCACGCCGACGTTCCTCCGCGGCCAGTGGCACGTGCTCGGCGTCACGCTGACGCACACGCGCCTGTTCGTCCTCCTCATCGTCGCCATCGCCATCGCGCTCGTGTGGTTCTTCATGACGACGCGTCCGGCCGGCCGGCGCATGCGCGCCGTCATGCAGAACCGCGACCTCGCCGCGGTCAGCGGCCTGCCGACCTCGAGAGTCGACGCGACCACCTTCTTCATCGGTTCGGGCCTGGCGGGCGTGGCCGGCGTCGCCGTCTCGCTGATCGGGTCGATCGGCACCGGCACGGGCGGGTCGTACATTCTCAGCGCGTTCCTCGTGGTCATCGTCGGCGGCCTCGGCAAGTTGCGCGGCGCGGTGATCGCGGCCGTGATGCTCGGTGTCCTGAGTGCGTACGGCGAGTACTTCACGTCGCCGACGCTCGGCAAGGCGGCGGTGTTCGCCTTCGTGATCCTGTTCCTCCAGTGGCGACCGAACGGCGTCGTGTCGTTCCGCACGCGAGGGCTGACGGCGTGACCTCCCGGATGCGCGGTACGTGGGGCGGCCGAGCCGCGCTGATCGGCTTCGCCGTGTTCCTGTTCGGGTTGCCGACGATCATCGGCAACCCCACCGAGGTCCGGCAGTGGGCCGAGTGGCTTTGTTACGCCATGGTCGCCGTTGGTCTCGACATTGCATGGGGCTACGGCGGGATGCTCGCGCTGGGCCAAGGCCTCTTCTTCGGGCTCGGTGCCTATGCCATGGGCATGCATCTCTCCCTCGAGCAGGTACCGAAGGGCGCGCTGCCGTCGTTCATGGCCCTGTATGCGGACAACAAACAACTGCCGTTGCTGTGGCAGCCGTTCCGCAGCTTCTGGTTCGCGGCGCTGGCCGCCGTCATCGTTCCCGCGGTGTTCGCCACCTTGCTCGGCCTGCTCGTGTTCAAGCGCCGGATACGCGGACCCTTCTTCGCCATCCTCACCCAGGCGACGGCGGTGATCTTCGCTCTCCTGTTGATCGGCAACCTCAAGCTCACGGCCGGGTTCAACGGGCTCACCGGTTTCACCAAGGTGTTCGGGCGCAGTAAGTACGCGGCCGACACCAACGAGTGGTTGTTCCGCATCGCCGCGGTGGGCCTGCTCGTGGTGCTAGCTGTCGGCATGAAGGTGGTTCGCAGCCGGTACGGCAAGTTGTTGCAGGCGACGCGCGACTCCGAGGACCGCGTGCGGTTCCTTGGGTATGACCCGGCCCTCGTCAAGACGTTCGGGTTCGCGATCGCCGCCGCCATGGCCGGGCTGGCCGGCGCCATCGCGGCACCGGTCATCGGCATCGTCTCGCCCGGTCAGTTCGACTTCGTGCCGTCGATCCTCATGGTGTGTTGGGTCGCCGTCGGCGGGCGGGGCACGCTGTGGGGCGCGGTTGTTGGCGCCATCGTCGTCAACTGGACGCGCGTCACGGTCAGCTCGGCCCGGCCCGACGACTGGCAGTACATCCAAGGCCTGTTGTTCATCGGGGTTCTCGCGTTTGCGCCCGGCGGCATCGCCGGAACGCTGCGCGCCGGCGTGCAGCGTGTTGCCGCGTTGGTGCCGCTGCGACGAACGCCCGCCGGGGACTCCGTCGCGCTGGATGTCGCGGCATGACGGCAGTGCTCGAAGTGCGCGGGGTGGCCGTCGACTTCGACGGGTTCAAGGCACTCGACGGCGTCGACCTGACGGTCGAGTCGGGCGAGCTGCGGTTCCTCATCGGTCCCAACGGCGCGGGCAAGACGACGTTGATCGACTGCATCACCGGGCTGACGCGACCGTCGGAGGGCGAGATCCGGTTCGAGGGCGCGGCTCTCGGTCGCCTCCCCGAACACCGCCGCGTCCGCCTCGGCATCGGCCGGAGCTTCCAGACGCCGACGGTGTTCGACTCGCTCACGACTCTCGACAACCTCGACCTGGCCGCGTCGTTCCGTCGCCGGCTGCCGGCGCTCCTTGTACGCCGTCGCGGCGTGAGCGACGTGGTGGCGGCGACGCTCGAACGCATCGGGCTGGCGGCCGTGGCCGACCGCGCCGCCGGCGCGTTGAGCCACGGCCAGAAGCAATGGCTCGAGATCGGCATGCTGCTCGTGCAGCAGCCGCGCCTGTTGCTGCTCGACGAGCCCGTCGCCGGGATGAGCCCGCAGGAGCGGGCGGCGACCGGTGAGTTGCTGAGCGGCCTGGCCGGCGACCACACCGTCGTCGTCGTGGAGCACGACATGGCCTTCCTTCGCCGCTTCGCTCACACGGTGACCGTGTTGCACGAGGGCAAGGTGCTGTCGGAGGGATCCGTCGAGAAAGTGCAGGCCGATCCGGTGGTGCGCGAGGTGTACCTCGGCCGGTCGCGGGACGCCCGGTCTGGCGCGGTGGTGTCGTCGTGAGGCTCGAGATCGTCGACCTCGAGGTCGGCTACGGCCGCACGCAGGTGTTGTTCGGTGTCTCGCTCGACGTGCCGGCGGGGAGCCTCACCTGTCTCATGGGCCGCAACGGCGTCGGCAAGTCGACGCTGCTCAACGCGGTGATGGGGTTGCTGCCGCTGCGGGCCGGCTCGGTCAGCGTCGACGGCTCGGTGACCAACCGGGTGCCGACGCCGAAGCTCGCCGCGTTCGGCGTGGGCTACGTCCCCCAAGGTCACCAGGTGTTCCCGCACCTCACGACCCTCGAGAACCTCCAAGTCGTGGCCGAGCGCAGCCGCAAGACCGACGCATCGGCGATGGACGACGCGCTCGACGTGTTTCCCGCGCTGCGGGATCTGCTCGAGCGCCCCGCGGGCTTACTGTCCGGCGGCCAGGCCCAGCAGCTCGCGATCGCGCGCGCGTTGGTCGGCCGGCCGCGGCTGCTGATCCTCGACGAACCGACTGAAGGCATCCAGCCGTCGATCATCTTGGAGATCGAAGACGCCATCGCGTACATGCACCGCGAGACCGGCGTGACGATCCTCCTGGTCGAGCAATACGTCGAGTTCGGGCTGCGGCTGTCGCAGCGCTACGCGGTGATGGAAGGCGGCATGATCGTGCAGAGCGGCGACAGTGCCCGTGTCGACATCGGCGCCTTCTCGGACCTTCTGGCGGTCTGACATGAACCTCAGTCCGCACGAGCAAGAACGGCTGCTGATCTCGGTGGCCGCGATGGTGGCCCGCGATCGCAAGGCGCGCGGCGTCGTGCTGAATCACCCGGAGGCGGTGGCGATACTCACGTCGTTCGTGTTGGAGGGCGCGCGGGACGGACGCACCGTGGTGGACCTGATGGACGCCGGGCGTCAGGTCCTCACGCGTAACGACGTGATGCCGGGCGTGCCGGAACTGATTCCCGACGTGCAGGTCGAGGCCACCTTCCCCGACGGCACCAAGCTCGTCACCCTGCACTCGCCGATCTCGTGACGGTTCCGGGGGAGATCATCTGCGACGGCCCGCCGGTTGAGCTGCTCGCCGGGCGAGCGACGATCGACCTCACCGTGCGGAACACGGGCGACCGCCCCGTGCAGGTGGGCTCGCACTATCACTTCGCCGAGGTCAACCCCGCCTTGGCGTTCGACCGCGACGCGGCGCGCGGTCATCGTCTGGCGATCCCCGCAGGAACGTCGGCGCGGTTCGAGCCGGGTGTCGAGCGGACGGTGACGCTGGTCGCCCTCGCCGGCGCGCGTGTGGTGGCCGGGCTCCGCGGGGAAGTCGCCGGACCGCTCGACTGATGGATCTCGAACGGCGGCGCTACGCCGCCCTGTACGGGCCGACGACCGGCGACCGGGTGCGCCTGGCCGACACCAACCTCGTCATCGAGGTGGAAGCCGACCTGGCCGGCGGCGGCGACGAGGCGGTGTTCGGCGGCGGCAAGGTCATCCGCGAGTCGATGGGCCAATCGACCGCGACCCGCGCCGAGGGAACGCCCGACCTGGTCATCACCGGCGCGCTGATCCTCGACCACTGGGGCGTCGTCAAGGCGGACGTCGGCGTTCGCGACGGCCGCATCGTCGCGATCGGCAAGGCGGGGAACCCCGACATCATGGACGGCGTCGATCCGGCGCTGGTCATCGGGCCGTCCACCGAGATCCTCGCCGGCAACGGCAAGATCCTGACCGCCGGCGCGGTCGACAGCCACGTGCACCTGATCTGCCCGCAGCTCGTCGACGAGGCGCTGGGTGGCGGGATCACGACGTTGATCGGCGGTGGCACCGGTCCGGCCGAGGGCACCAAGGCCACGACGGTCACGCCCGGCGCGTGGAACCTCAAGCTGATGTTGCAAGCGATGGACGGCCTCCCGGTCAACGTCGCCTTGCTCGGCAAAGGCAACACCGTGAGCGAGGAGGGCCTGCGCGAGCAGCTCGTCGCCGGCGCTTCGGGGTTCAAGCTGCACGAGGACTGGGGGACCACGCCCGCCGCGATCGACGCGTGCCTTCGCGTGTGCGACGAGCAAGGCGTCCAGGCCGCGATCCACACGGACACGCTGAACGAAGCGGGCTACGTCGAGTCGACGCTCGCCGCGATCGGCGGCCGGACGATCCACACGTACCACACGGAGGGCGCAGGTGGCGGCCACGCGCCCGACATCATCACCGTCTGCACGCAACCCAACGTGCTGCCCTCGTCGACCAACCCGACGCGCCCGCACACCGTCAACACGGTGGCCGAACACCTCGACATGTTGATGGTCTGTCACCACCTCAACCCGACGCTGCCCGAAGACCTGGCCTTCGCCGAGAGCCGCATCCGCCCGTCGACGATCGCGGCCGAGGACATCCTCCACGACCTCGGCGCCATCAGCATGATCGGCTCGGACTCGCAGGCGATGGGCCGCATCGGCGAGGTCGTGCTGCGGACGTGGCAGACCGCGCACGTCATGAAGGAGCGGCGCGGCGCGCTGCCGGGCGACGGCCGCAACGACAACCAGCGCGCCCGTCGCTACATCGCCAAGTACACGATCTGCCCGGCGGTGGCGCACGGCCTGGCCGACGAGGTGGGCTCGATCGCAGTCGGGAAGTTGGCCGACCTCGTGTTGTGGGACCCGGCGTTCTTCGGGGTGCGCCCGCACGTCGTGTTGAAGGGCGGCTTCATCGCCTGGGCGCAGATGGGCGACGCCAACGCGTCGATCCCGACGCCGCAGCCGGTGTTCCCCCGACCGATGTTCGGGGCCGCACCGCGAGTAGCGGCGGCAACGTCGGTGGCCTTCGTCGCTCCTGCGGCCATGGACACCGATCTCCAACTGGCCAAGCGCGTTGTCCCGGTGGCGAACTGCCGCGCCGTCACCAAGGACGACATGCCCGAGAACACGGCGCGGCCCGACGTGCGCGTCGACGCCGACACATTCGCCGTCACCATCGACGGCGACCTGGTCGAGGCCGCCCCGGCCGCCGAGCTACCGATGGCGCAGCGGTACTTCCTATTTTGAACACGACGCTCGCGATCTTGCTCTTGGCCGACGGGCGGTTCCCGGCGGGCGGCCACGCCCATTCGGGCGGGGTCGAGGCGGCCATTGCCGACGGGCGCATCACTGATATCGACTCACTCGCCGCGTTTGTCGAAGGCCGGCTGCTCACGGTCGGCCTGACCGAAGCGGCGTTGGCCGCCGCCGCGGTGGCGGCAACCGACCTGCGACGGATCGATGACGAGGCCGACGTTCGCATCCTGGCCCCGCCGCTCCGCGACGCGTCCCGGCGCCTCGGCCGTTCCTTGGCGCGCGCCGCGTCCCGCGCCTGGCCCCATCCCGTCTGGTTGACCGCCGCCGACGCGGGACCCAACGGCTTGCACCAGCCCGTCGCGCTGGGAGTGGCCTGCACGGCGGCGGGGGGCTCGGCCACCGATGCTGCGACCGTCGCCGTGCATCACGCGATCAATACGCCGGCCCTGGCGGCCGTGCGGCTGCTCGGTTTCGATCCACTTGAGGTCGCCGCGCTGACGGCGCGGTTGGCGGCGGTGGGCGACGACGTCGTGGGCGCGGCCGTCGACGCGTCGTACGGCGCGCTGGCCGACTTGCCCGCGCTCGGTGGGCCGCTACTCGACGTCGCCGCGCTGGAGCACCGGGATCGCTCGATCCGAATGTTTGCCACCTAGGAGGACCAATGGGCGCCGTTCACCATGACGCATCCGGCTCGCACCGCCATCGAGTGGCGGGCGACGCGCTGCGCGTCGGCATCGGCGGGCCGGTCGGATCGGGTAAGACCGAGCTGGTCGCCTGTCTCTGCGCCGCGCTCGGCGACGAGCTGTCGCTCGCGGTTGTCACCAACGACGTGTTCACCACCGAGGACGCAGCGATCTTGACCCGCCGCCGGGTGCTTCCTGTCGAGCGCATCGTCGGCGTCGAGACCGGGTGCTGCCCGCACACGGCGATCCGCGACGACATCAGTGAGAACGTCGACGCCATCGAGTCGCTCGAAGCCCGCTTCCGGCCCGATGTCGTCCTCGTCGAGTCGGGCGGCGACAACCTCACGGCGACGTTCTCTCGAGCCCTCGTCGACGTCCAGCTTTTCGTGATCGACGTCGCCGGCGGCGACAAGGTCCCGCGGAAGGGCGGACCGGGAATCACGAACTCCGACCTGTTGGTGATCAACAAGACCGATCTGGCCGCTCAGGTGCGCGCCGACCTCGGCGTGATGGCGGCCGATGCCTTCCGCATGCGGCCCAACCGTCCGACCGCATTCATCTCGTTGGTCGAAGACCCGCTCGCCGGGCCGGTCGCCGACTACCTGCGGGGCCAGCTGGGGGTGTGGCGCGCCGCATGAGGTCGAGCGCGGCGATCGTCGTCGGGCCCAACGAGCGAGGCGGCGTGAGCTTCCCGACGTTGCGGTGCGAGCCGCCCCTGACCGCGCGGCCGACCGCTGAGGGCTTGCACTTCATCGGCACCGCGGCGGGGCCGGTTGGCGGCGACAACCTGACGTTGTCGCTCGCCGTACTTCCCCTGGCGGCGCTCACGGTGCGGAGCGTCGCGGCACAGCTGTTGTATCCCGGCGCGCGCCGCGGGCCGTCGCGCGCGTCGGTCGACGTGTCGGTCGGCGCCGGTGCGTCCCTCCGTTGGCTGCCCGAGCCCATGGTCGCGATCGACGGCGCCGACCACCGGGTCACGACGGTCATCGACTTGGCCCCGGATGCGTCGCTGGTGTGGCGCGAGGTCGTCGTGCTCGGCCGTCACGACGAACTGTCTGGCTCCGTCTCGTTGCGGTTGCGGGTCGAGCGCGGTGGGCGACCCCTGGTGTGCAACGAGTTGCGATTGGGCCCGGCCTGGCCGCACAGCGCCGGCCCGGCCGGCGTCGGCTCCCACCGCGTCATTGCAACCACCCTCGTCATTGGCGCGCCGGCGCCGTGGCCGGCGCCGATGGACGGCGCGCGCATCGGCGTGTGCGAGCTCGGCTCCGACGCGGCGCTGATCACGTCGCTGGCCGATGAGGTCGCCTCCTAGGCTCTCGGCGTGGCCGACTGGGTGACGATCTCGGCGTTCGCGACCGGCGGCGGCACGCTGGTTCTCGCCGCGGCGACGTTCGCGTCGGTGCGGTCGGCTCACCGGTCGGCGCGAGCCACCGAGCGGGCGCTACTGGCGAGCATCCGTCCGGTCCTGGTGTCGTCGCGTCTCCAGGATCCGCCCGAGAAGGTCGGCTTCCAGGACGATCATTGGCTCAAGGTCGGCGGCGGTCGCGCCGCGGTCGAGGTGGCCGACGACGCGATCTACTTCGCCATCGCGCTGCGCAACGTGGGCAATGGGCTCGCAGTGCTCGACCGGTGGGACTTCTATCCGGAGCGGCAGCGCGGCGCCGACGCCGGCCCGCGGCCGGTAGACGCATTCCAGCGGCTCACGCGTGATCTCTACGTTCCCGCCGGCGATCTCGGGTTCTGGCAGGGAGCGTTCCGCGATCGTGACGATCCCGCCTTCGCGGCCGCGGCGGCTGCAGTGTCCAGCCGGCAGCCGATGACGATCGATCTGCTTTACGGCGACCACGAAGGCGGACAGCGGACCATCACCCGCTTCGGTCTCGTGCCCCTTGACGACGGCGGTTACCTCGCCGCCGTGTCCCGCCACTGGAATCTCGATCGCGACGACCCCCGCTAACGCAATCGCGCTTACGGCGGCTCGTTCCACGGCCATCCCATTTGCCAGCGGATGACAGTGTTCACGCCCAGCCATTCCTTCACGCACATCCCAACGGGAATGCCTTGTTGCGACGCCGCCATTCTCCGTGGCGAGCGCGGACGGCAGCCGCCCTAACCCTGCATCAACATCCGAGCGGTCTGTTGGGTGGCGTAATCGACCACGTTCGTGACTACTTCAACGCGAAGGCTCCCAGCGCCACGTTCAGGCGCTGGCCTCGACCGCGGTGAGGATGTCAGCAAAGCCGGGCTCGCCGCGGAGGTCTCGGAACAATGGCCACGAAAGAAGTTCAGAGCGGTGCAGTTCTGATTGATCGACTGCGGCAGGAACCAGGACGCGGCGATCTTTAGCTCGGGAGCAAGTGCGCGCACGTCCTCCCAGCGCCGGCGTTCTGCTGCGACCGCTGGCAACGCTTCACGCAGAAGCTCGCCGAGGTCGTCCAACGCGATATAGAAGCCCTCGAACGCTCGCCCGAGCGGGCCCTCCGGGCTGTTCGTGTGCTCAGCCTGTGCCTCGGAGATGGTCGGCGTTGGCTCGTCGTCGTTCACGTAGATCGAGGGTACCCAGCAGACTCGCATAGCGCCGATGAATCTGGTCGCGCGGGATCGAGAAGGTTCCGAGTGGTCGCACCCTCGCCGCGAATTCGACGACGCGACGACCCGCAATAAGGCGATTGCGCTCACGGCGGCTCCACCCACTCCCATGCACCGGGGCGACCACCGAGGCGGTGGCCGCCGTAGGTGACGAGGTCGTGGTCGAAGCTGCACAGCGTGGCCAGGTTCGAATACGCGGTGGGCCCGCCCTTGGCGAAGTCGACTTGGTAGTGATGGACCTCGAGCCGATGCGCCGAACTGCAACCGGGACGAACGCAGCGGTGGTTGTCGCGTTCGGTGACCGCGGTCTTGAGCTCGACGGGGATGCGCCGGCCGACGTGGATCACCTTGGTGACGTCGGTGCCGTCGCTCAGCACCACCTTGGTGAACGCACCGGCGAGGATCGCCCCGATGGCTTCGCCGACCGGCACGTCGCCGGTTGAGGTCTCGCACACGCCCTCGCCGCCGGCGAGTCTCGTGGCATCCACGCGGATCACCACCGTCGTGTCGACCGACGCCCCGCCGCCGCAGATGAGGTTGACGAAGGCGTCGGCCCGGTAGGCAGCCGAGCTCTCACGGCGACCTTCGGCGTAAGCGGCCTTGAACACCACCTCGGCTTGTGCGGCGATCGCCGCGTCGATGCGGGCACCGATGGCCGTGGTGGTCTTGCCCTCATAGCAATAGGCACCTTCGGCGTCGGTCCA
>DASRJI010000116.1:0-2027 GCA_035649535.1 Acidimicrobiales bacterium
CAAGCAGTTCGACGCGGCCGGGAACGGAATCCTCGGGACGGGTAGCCGCGTCACGAACGTCGTCCGCCAGGCGGGCGACGGCACCTGCGACTTCGCAGCCGGCACGCCCGTCGGGCTGACGGCGGCGGATCACTACACGCTCACCATCAACGACTTCATGATGACGGGCGGGGACGGATACCCGAACGTGAGGACGAGTGCGGCCACGCAGGACCTGCTCGACCAGGACGTTGCCGACTACATGGCGACGCTGCCCGGCGGCACGGTCACGCCGACCATCCAGGGACGGGTCAAGTGCTTCGACCCGACCCCGGCAGCGCCCAACTGCGTCGTCGGCTCGACCTAAGCAGGCCACTAGGGAGCTACTGGAGCCCGCCGCCTCGTGCGGCGGGCTCCGACTCCCACCAGTGCGGCCAGCAACAGGGCCGCGGCAGCACTCGCCGCGAGGGCGAACACCCATGTGGGCGTCCCACCTCCTTCCTTGCCGGCGACGCGGTCCGGCGCGTAGCCGAGGAAGCCGTTGATCGCGAAGCGCTTGCCGTCCGCCAGGCCTGGCACGCGCCACGTGAAGATGCGCTGGATCCGGTCGGGATGCTCCCGCACTCCCTCCGGCGGCTCGCCGGCGGTCCAGTGGATGCGGTGGTCGTGCCACTCATAGGTGACACCGGGGGCGACGCGGCGCCAGCTCGGCGGCGCGCCGGCGTCGGCGGCTCCCGGTGCGAGCGGCCGCGGCCGGCGGAAGCGGTTCAGGTGCGCGGCGGGCGAGCGGGTGTTCGCCCAGACGCCCTGCTTGTCGAAGCGAAGGTACGGCTCGCCCTCGTAGCCGAGGACGACGATCGTCTTGCCGCTGTAGTTGCTGATGCGGAGCCGGTCGTCGCCACCGAGGACGATCGCGTCGACCCCGAGCACCGGCGGTTCGAGGGCCGAGACCGTGGAGACGTAGCCGGTCAAGGCGCTCCCGCGGTGTCCCGAGGCGTCGCCCGAAAGTACCAAGGCGGTTAGAAAAAGCAGGATCGCAGCCCTTTTCATCGGCTTGCAGTCTGCCGGACGGGTGCCGCTTGGACTACCCCATATCGGGCTCTAGATTCGCGCCCGAAGCCTCGCCAACCACCGAGGAGGGCTCATGAAGGGGAGACGGAGGAGCGTCCTAGCCGCGCTTGCGGTCGTGGCGCTCGCTGCGGCCGTCGTGCTCGGCGTGTCGTCGCGCTCGGTCGGCACCAAGCCGGCTGCGGCGGCGCCCGCGAGCGGGTGCACGTTCGCCAACGGCATCAAGCACGTGATCCAGATCCAGTTCGACAACACGCACTTCCTGCGGGACAACGGCAACGTCCCGTCCGACCTCGAGCAGATGCCGCACCTGCTGAACTTCATCAAGGGCAACGGCACGCTGCTGACCGACGACCACACGGTCCTGATCTCGCACACCGCGACCGGGATCCTCTCGACCCAGACCGGCGTCTACCCCGACCGGATGGGGCAGCCGGTCTCGAACAGCTTCCGGTACTTCACTCCGAGCGGCGCAAGCCGCACCGGCGTCGCGTTTGCGTACTGGACCGCGCCGCTCTTCGACCCGGCCGGGCCGCCGTTCCCGCCCGCGGGTCAGACCGACCTCACACCGGAGATGATCAACGAGAACGGCAAGATCGCCCCGGCTCCGTGGGTGCCGTTCACCCGCGACGGCTGTGACGTCGGCGAGGTCGCGACGGCGAACACGATCCTCGAGAACACGGGCATCGACATCCCGTCGTTCTTCGGACCCGGGTCGCCCGAGGCGATCCAGGCGAACGCCGACAGCCCCGGGGCGTCGGCGACGCAGACGTTTGCCGACTACGTCGGCCTCGGCGTCCACTGCGCCCCGGTCTCGGCGATCTGCTCCGCCTCGACCCACGCGCATGCCGACCTGCTGCCGGACGAGCCGGGCGGTTACAGCGGCTTCAACGCCCTGATGGGCGCGAAGTACGTCGACCCCGTGATCCAGCCGAACGGGCCGATGACGGACCTGAACGGCAACGTCATCCAGGATCAGA
>DASRJI010000117.1:0-3877 GCA_035649535.1 Acidimicrobiales bacterium
GGGTCAACGGGCCAGCGGCGGTGCGGCGACGATCGCCGCCTGCATGGCGAGGATCTGCTTGATGCCACCCTCGGCCAATGCAAGCAGCTGGTCGAGTTCGGGTCGCGAGAACGCCGCGCCCTCGGCCGTGCCCTGCACCTCGACGAACTGGCCCGACGCGGTCATCACGACGTTCATGTCCACCTCGGCGTGGGCGTCCTCGGAATACTCGAGGTCAACCATCGGCGTGCCGCCGACGATGCCGACCGACACCGCGGCACACGCTTCGGTGACCGGATTGGTCTTGATGACGCCGCGCGCTCGTAGCCGCTCGCACGCGTCGTGGAGGGCGATGTACGCGCCGGAGATCGCCGCGGTACGCGTGCCGCCGTCGGCCTGCAACACGTCGCAGTCGAGGATGATCTGCACCTCGGGCATGGCGCCGAGATCAGTGACGGCGCGCAGCGACCGTCCGATCAACCGCTGGATCTCCTGCGTACGGCCCGACTGTTTGCCGCGCGCCGCTTCGCGGTCGACCCGCTCCGCGGTCGAGCCCGGCAGCATCGAGTACTCCCCGGTAACCCACCCGCGGCCCGTGCCCTTGAGCCACCCCGGCACCTTCTCGTCGACCGACGCGGTGCACAGCACCTTGGTTCGACCCATCGCGGCCAGCACGGAACCGGCGGCGAACTCTGTGTAGTCGCGAGTGAACGTGACGGGCCGCAGCTCGTCCGGTTCGCGACCGACCCGACTCATACGTAGTACTCCTCTCCGATGGCCGCGGTTGATACGCGGCCGGTGAACGTGGATTTGGCGGCGGCCGCCATCTCAGCAGGATCGTTGGCCGGCCAGAAATGGGTGAGCACGAGATGCTCGACGCCGGCCGCCTCGGCACTGGCGCCCGCCTGCCGCCCGCTGACGTGCTGGGCGGTGCCTTCGTCTTCGACTGTGAGGGTGGCCTCGCACAGGGCGAGGTTGATCGGTTGCCCGAAGTCGGCGAACGACCAGCGCGGCCCGGTGTCGGCGGAGAAGGCGAGGGCGCGGCCGTCGCGCTCGACGCGGACCGCGAGCGTTTCGACTGGGTGGTCGGTGCGGCTGAAGCTCAGCCGAAAGCCGGCGGCGTCGACCGACCCGCCGTCGGCCACGTCGTTCCACGCAAAGACCGGCTCGGTCGCGAAGTAGGTGTGGGTCCGCACCGGCGCCGGCGCGTAGATCGGAATCCCTTGGCGCGTCGAGTCGCCGTACTTGTACGCGACATAAAGGCCCTCGATGTCGCGCCAGTGGTCAGGGTGTTCGTGACTGAGCACGATGGCGTTGATCTGGTCCATCGAAATGTGGCGTTGGAGGTTGGCGAACGTGCCCGACCCGGCGTCGAGCCACAGCGAGGCGTCGCCGCTGCGAACGAGGTAGCCGCTGCACGCGCCACCCGCGCCGGCGTAGCCGCCAGAACAACCGAGGATCGTGACGCTCAGGCCCACGGCCACGCCTCCACCGCATCGAGCTCCGGGCCGAGCAGCTGGCTCCCCAGCCGCCGGAACGTCTCGATGTCGCCCGACGAGAAGAACCGGTGGTTCCCCTTCCCGGCGGTGCGGCGAATGAGGCCGGTGTCGTACATGAGGCTGCGCACCTCGAACGCCGTCTCGTCCGCCGAAGAGACCAGCACCACGTCGCGGCCCATGACGTCGCCGATCGTGCGCGCCAGGAACGGGTAGTGCGTGCAGCCGAGCAGTAGCGCGTCGACATCCGCGTTGCGCACCGGCGACAGGAGCCGCTCGGCGAGGACGTGCACCTGATCGGACCCGGTCTCGCCCCGCTCGACGAACTCGACAAAACCGGGGCACGCGCACGCGGTCAGCGTCACCTGGGCGCGAAGCCCGGCGATGGCCCGTTGGTAGGCGCCCGACGCGATCGTGCCGACGGTGCCGATCACGCCGACCCGCCCGTTGGTGGTGGCGCGCACCAGGGCGCGGATCCCCGGCTCGATCACACCGATAATGGGAACGTCGGACTCAAACCGGACAAGGTCGAGCGCGGCGGCGGCCGCGGTGTTGCACGCGACGACCACGAGTTTCACGCCGACGTCGTCGACGAGCCGCCGCGTGAGCTCGAGGGCGAAGGACTGGACCTCTTCGAGCGGCCGCGGTCCGTACGGGTAACGCCCCGTGTCACCCATGTAGACGAGGTCCTCGCCGGGGAGGAGGTCGATCAACGCGCGCGCGACGGTGAGCCCGCCAAACCCGCTGTCGAACATCCCGATCGGCCGGTCGTCCATCGCCGGGCGAGGCTACTTGCGAGGCGTTGCCTGCTTGACCGGAGCTTTCTTCTTGACCGCGGCCTTTTTCTTCACGGGCGCCTTCTTCACCGCCACGGCCTTCTTCTTGGCGGGCGCCTTCTTGGCCGCCGCCTTCTTCTTCGCCGCTGGCCGTCTCTTTGGTTTGGCGGTGCCGATCTCGACGTGGGTCCCCGAGCGATGGATGACGGCCGAGTCGGTCCCGAGGTACGCAGCAACGAGGCGCGGATCGTTGAGCACGTCGTCGGGCGCGCCCTGGGTCAACACCCGGCCCGTCTCCAAGGCGAGGATCTCGTCGGAGATCGACCGCACGAGCGGCATGTCGTGTTCAACGACAAGGATCGTCACGCCCGACTCGTCCCGCATGCGCGTGAGCAGCGGGGCCAGCGCCTCGGTCTCGCGCTGGGCGATGCCCGACGACGGCTCATCGAGCAAGAGGACGGCGGGGTCGTGAGCCATGATCACCGCGAGGTCGACGATCCGCCGTGAACCGGTGGACAGCTCGGCGACGAACTTGTCTCGGAAGGCACTGAGACCGGTGAGCTCGATCAGTTCGTCGGCCTTGGCGGCGACCTCCCGCTCGGCCCGCTTCACCCATGGCATGCCGAGCGCGCTGGAGACGATCCCGCTGGCCCGCATGTGCCGTTCGAACGCAATAGCCAGCGTCTCGAACACCGTCAGCGATGGGAACAGGCGCGCATCTTGGAAGGACCGGCCGAGGCGGGCATGGGCCCGGCCTTCGGGCGAGCGATCAGACACGTCGACGCCGTCGATGATCACCCGGCCGCGCGCCGGGACGAACCCGCCGATCGCGTCGAACACGGTGGTCTTACCGGCCCCGTTGGGACCGACAACGCCGAGGATTTGACCGCGTTTGACGGTGAAGTTGACGTCGTCGACCGCGACCACGCCGCCGAAGTTCACGGTCAGGCCCTGTACCTCGAGAATGGCGTCGGCGGTCATGTCGTCGCGTCCTTCATTGCTGACGCGCCGGTGAGGAACACCGACCGGAGGATGTCAGGCCGCTCGAGCAGTTCGGCGGTGGGGCCCGAGAACCGCATCTCGCCCTTCTCCATGAAGTAGGCGCGGTCGGCGACGGTCAGGGCGAGGTTCACGGACTGCTCGACGAGGATCACCGACGTCCCGGTGTCGTGGATGCGCCGGACGATGTTCAGCAGTTCCTCGACGATGATCGGCGCCAGCCCGAGCGACAGCTCGTCGATCATCAGAAGCTTGGGCTTGGAGATGAACGCTTGACCGAGGGTGAGCATCTGCTGCTCGCCGCCCGACAGCACCGCGGCCGGTTGGTTGAGCCGCCGGCGCAGCGACGGAAACGTGTCGAGCACATCTTCCATGGCGGCCCGGCCTTCGGCCTTGGGCCGCCGGCTGGCCCACGCCGCCACTTCGAGGTTCTCGCTGACGCTGAGACTCGGGAAGATGCCGCGCCCACCGGGAACCTGCACGAGCCCGGCCGCGAAGCTGTCCTCCGGCTCGAGCCCGGTCACGTCGTCGCCGTCGAAGAAGATCGACCCGCGTTGCATCGGCACCAAGCCGGAGATCGCCCTCAGCAGCGTCGACTTGCCGGCGCCGTTGGTGCCGAGCAGGGCG
>DASRJI010000118.1:0-5496 GCA_035649535.1 Acidimicrobiales bacterium
CGCAGTCGGCCCCGGCCGCTGGGATGAGGACGGCGAGAAGCGGATTCCGCTGGATGTGTCCGAGGGCGACGTCGTCATCTACAGCAAGTACGGCGGTACCGAGATCAAGTACAACGGCGAGGAGTACTTGATCCTGTCGGCCCGCGACGTGCTGGCAGTCGTCAACAAGTAAGCACTCGTGTCCCGCCCCGGAGATCCCCGTAACCTCGGGTGATTTCCGGGGCGGCATGCGTCATACGGAAAGGCATCTATGAGCAAGCTGATTGAATTCGACGAAACTGCGCGCCGCGCATTGGAAGCCGGTGTCGACAAGCTCGCCGATGCGGTGCGCGTGACGCTGGGCCCGCGCGGCAGGCATGTCGTGCTGGCCAAGGCATTCGGCGGCCCGACCGTGACCAACGACGGCGTCACCGTCGCCCGCGAGATCGACCTCGAGGATCCCTTCGAGAACCTCGGTGCGCAGCTGGTGAAGTCGGTGGCTACCAAGACCAACGACGTCGCCGGGGACGGCACCACCACCGCGACCGTGGTGGCGCAGGCAATCGTCAAGGCCGGGCTGCGGCAGGTCGCGGCCGGCGCCAACCCGATCGCTCTTGGCTCGGGCATTTCCAAGGCCGCTGATGCGGTGTCCGAAGCGCTGCTGGCCTCGGCTACGCCGGTGTCCGACAAGAAGGGCATCGCCCAGGTCGCCACCGTGTCCTCGCGCGACGAGCAGGTCGGTGAGCTGGTCGGCGAGGCGATGACCAAGGTGGGCCACGACGGCGTCGTGTCCGTCGAGGAGTCCTCGACGCTGAACACCGAACTGGAGATCACCGAGGGTGTCGGCTTCGACAAGGGCTTCGTCTCGGCGTACTTCATCACCGATTTCGACGCCCAAGAAGCGGTCCTCGAAGACGCGCTGGTGCTGCTGCATCGCGAGAAGGTCAGCTCGCTGCCCGACTTGTTGCCGCTGCTGGAGAAGGTCGCCGAGAGCGGTAAGCCGCTGCTGATCGTCGCCGAAGACGTTGAGGGCGAGGCGCTTTCGACGTTGGTGGTCAACGCGATCCGCAAGACCCTGAAGGCCGTTGCGGTCAAGGCGCCGTTCTTCGGCGACCGCCGCAAGGCGTTCCTCGAGGACCTCGCCGTGGTGACCGGCGGTCAGGTTGTCAACCCGGATGTGGGGTTGCTGCTGCGCGAGGTCGGCCTGGACGTGCTCGGCTCGGCGCGGCGCGTCGTGGTGGACAAGGACAGCACCGTCATCGTCGACGGCGGCGGCACAAAAGAGGCCATCGAGGCGCGTACTGCACAGCTGCGCGCGGAGATCGAGAACACCGATTCGGACTGGGACCGCGAGAAGCTCGAGGAGCGGCTCGCCAAGCTGTCCGGCGGCGTCGCGGTCATCAAGGTCGGCGCGGCTACCGAGACCGACCTCAAGAAGCGCAAGGAAGCCGTGGAGGACGCCGTGTCCGCCGCGAAGGCCGCAGTCGAGGAGGGCATCATCACCGGCGGTGGTGCGGCACTGGTGCGTGCCCGCAAGGCGCTGGACAAGCTGCGCAACGAGCTGACCGGTGACGAGGCGGTCGGTGTCGACGTCTTCAGCTCTGCGCTGTCGGCTCCGCTGTACTGGATCGCCGCCAACGCCGGGCTGGACGGCTCGGTGGTGGTGAACAAGGTGGCGGAGCTGCCCGACGGGCATGGGTTCAACGCCGCCACGCTGTCCTACGGCGATCTCGTCGCCGACGGCGTCGTCGACCCGGTCAAGGTCACCCGCTCAGCCGTGCTGAACGCGGCGTCGGTGGCCCGGATGGTGCTCACCACCGAGACGGCGGTCGTCGAGAAGCCGGCCGAGGAAGAAGACCACGGCCACGGCCATCACGGCCACGCCCACTAGTTGTTGAGACGGAACACCCCCGGTCGACGGCCGGGGGTGTTCCGTTTTCGGCGGCGAGCGGCCGGCGTCACCAATAGCCGCAGCTCAATCGCTACGCACGTTTAGTCTCGCGGCATGGATCGGATCTTTCAGTGGGTGTGGGATCGGTACGGACCGAGGTATTCGTGGGCGATCTGCGCCCTCATATACCCTCTGGGGCTGGCGGCCTACGGCAGCTACTCGTTGATCATTGTCGCGTTCGAGGGATCCGCTCGCTACGTCGAGGCGGCCGTCGTCACCGCTGTCGCCATGCTGGTGCGGGTTTACCTGGTAGTTCTTCCCGGCTCGAAGGAGGTGCGCCTGTTTGAAAACTGGGCAGCGGGCCACGAGACCGATCCGATGAAGGCGCTGGGCGCCACCTACACCTACGGGCGGAGGACGATTGTCCGAGCGCTCGCGACCGATGTGATTTGGGCCGCTCTCCTTGGGGTAGTTGTCGGTATGGTCGCCGGGGCGACCATGTGGCGGCTGGTCCAGTACGGGATTGTCGGGGCCGCGTACGCAGCGGCCGTTGCGGTGATGGGTGTGCACAGCTTCGTGGAAGGAGCGCTGCGGCCGGCGAGGGCAGCCATTGCCGGTGACACGGGAATTGGCGACTCCCTGCCGCGTTCTCGCCCGACTTTTACCGCGTGGTCCAACTTGAACATGTTCGCGGTGGGGTTCGCATTCGGCACCGCGGGCGCGATTATGGCGTCCGTGCTCGACCGCGCCCGCGAGGACCCCGTCGTCTCCGTCGTGATCGGGTGTGCGTTCACGGTCATCTCCGGGTCGCTCACATTCATGACGATCTCACCGTTCTTACGACCGATCCGCGACCTCGCCGAGGGGACTGAACGTGTTGCGGCCGGGGACTACAGCCAACGCCTGCCGGTGGTGCAGGACGATGACCTGGGCGCGCTGGCGGCCTCATTCAACCGCATGCAGGCGGGATTGGCTGAGCGGCAACGACTTCAGGCGGCGTTCGGGACCTACGTTGACCCAGCCCTGGCGGCGCGGCTACTTGCACAGGGTGATGACGTGTTCACCGGTGAGCGCCGCGAGGTGACGGTGATGTTCGTCGACATCCGCGACTTCACCCCCTTCGCCGAGGCGAACACCGCCGAGGACACCGTCGCCCGGCTCAACGCGCTGTTCGAGATCGTCGTGCCAGCCGTCGTCGACGCCGGCGGGCACGTCAATAAGTTCCTCGGCGACGGCGCGCTGGCCGTCTTCGGGGCTCCGAACGATCTCGCGGATCATGCCGATGCCGCGGTGAGCGCCGCTGTGCTGATTCACCGCCTGGTCGCCCAGCGATTTCGCGGCTCGCTTCGGATCGGCATCGGGATCAACACCGGCCTAGTTATCGCCGGCACCATCGGCGGCGCAGGCAAGCTCGAGTTCACTCTGATCGGCGACACCGTCAACGTCGCGGCGCGCGTCGAGCAACTCACCAAGACCACCGGCGACGCGATCCTCCTGACCGACCAAACCGTTGGCGCCCTGGATGCTCGACCGCCCGGACTTACCGACCGGGGTGCGCACGCGCTGAAGGGCAAGTCAGCCCCCACAAAGGTTTTCGGCCTAGACCGAGCCGTGACGCCTTCGCAACACCTCGGCTGAATGCCGAACGCTCGCCGGCCGGTGGCGGATGGCATGGCCTACATCCACTACCACCGAGACGGCGGTCGTCGAGAAGCCGGCCGAGGAAGAAGATCACGGCCACGGCCACGGGCATCACGGCCACGCGCACTAGTCACTGAGTACGAGGCACCCCCGGTCCTGTTGGGTCGGGGGTGTTTCCGTTCGCGTGATAGCAAGCGGGCTCAGTTCACCCCACTAGACAAGCAGTACGGAGCACCGGCTACTCGCTTCGGCCGGCCCCTCTCCGTCCCGGCCGACGCGTTACGGTGGATCGCCCATGCTGGTCTTGACCGCTCCCGCGAGTTTCGGTCACTCGGACTGCGAGCGCATCGTAGGCGCCGCGCTGGCGCAGCCCGTCCTGGCCATCACCAGCCTGGCCTATGTCGCCGCCGGGATGGCCGTGCTGTGCTGGGCGATGCGCGTGAGGGCGGCGCCGCTGGCCGGGGCTGCCGGAGTGGCGCTCGTGGCGGTCGGGGCTGGCAGCTTCGCCTACCACGGACCCCAGCCGTCATGGGCGGAGCTCGCCCACAACTGGCCCATCGTCGCCGCGGGAGCGGTGTACGCCGCCGGCCTGGCCCGGAGCCGGCGGCATCGGTCGGCCTGGGCGACAGCGGCCGGCCTCTTCGCGCTCGGAGTCGCCGCCTACGTCGCGGGACGCTCCGGGTCGCCGCTGTGTCGGCCCGACAGCCTGTGGCAGTACCACGGTGCCTGGCACGTCCTCTCTGCCGCTGCCGCCGGATGGGCCGCCCGGGCCATGGCGCCCGGCCGGCCGGAGAGCGTCAACAAGCGCGAATAGCCGCGGCACGACCGTCGACACCATCACGCCGGTGGCCCGAGCGATAGCCTCTTGAACCGCAGCAGCTTCCAGTTGCGCTTGTGGATCGACCTCGACCACGGCGCAGATCGCGCCGTCGGGCCCAATTGATCGGCACGACGGCCGCGTCGTTGGCTCCTGCGACTCCTCGCACCGCCGATTCCAACACGCCCGCCGTAAACTGTTGACCGTTCACGGTGAGCGTGTCGTCCCGCCGCCCGAATACGTACAGCTCATCGTCAATCAGCGCGCCGGCGCAGCCGCACCAAGTACGACGAATGATGCTGTGGCTACAGGACTTTCGAAGTGTCGGCGGCACCGTCCGATCCACCCGGATCCGCGCCACCAGCGAAGACCGCGTCCTGACCCTGCGCAGCTGACCAGCTCGCCGGGCGCTTGTCGATGAAGGCCTGCACGCCCTCGAGCGCGCTCGGGTCCATCATGTTGCAGGCCATCGTTGCGCCGGCGTCCTCGTAGGCGGACACGATGCCCTGCTCGAGCTGCCGGTAGAACAAAGCCTTGCCCACCGAGACCGCAACGCGCGGCTTTGCGACGATGCGCGCAACCATTGCCTCAATCTCGTCGTCGATCGCCTCCGGCGCCGCGACGCGGTTGACCAGCCCCTTCTCGCGTGCCTCTTCCGCAGAGATGAAGTCGCCGGTGACGAGCATTTCGAAGGCCGTCTTACGTGGAACGTTGCGCGACAATGCCACACCCGGCGTCGAGCAGAACAGCCCGACGTTGACGCCGTTGACCGCGAAGCGCGCGTCGCGGCTCGCGATCGCCAGGTCGCACATCGCGACGAGCTGGCAGCCCGCGGCCGTCGCGAGGCCGTGTACGCGTGCGATCACCGGCACCGGCAGTCGCTGTATTGCGAGCATCACGGCCGAGCATTGGGCGAATAGGCGCTCGTAGTACTCAAGTGAAGGCTGCGCGCGCATTTCCTTGAGGTCGTGGCCAGCGCAGAACGCCCTGCCAGACGCTTCTAACACAACGGCACGCACTGAGTCGTCCTTGGCGAGTGCGTCTAAGGCCTCGCCCAGCGCCTCGAGCATCGCCTCCGAGAGAGCGTTGAGGGCCTGCGGCCGATTCAGGGTCAGCGCGATGACGCCGCGTTCGTCGCGGTGTTGCAGCAGCAGCGGTTCGTCCATCG
>DASRJI010000119.1:0-19118 GCA_035649535.1 Acidimicrobiales bacterium
GCCGCGGTACACCGCGCTCGAACACGCGATGGGCCTGCTCGCCCGGGCCGGGCGGCTCGTGGGCGGCCGGCGACGGGGTGGCCGCGTCGTCGTGCAGACGCGGCTGCCCGACCACGAGGTGATTGCCGCCGCCCTCCACGCCGACCCGGCGCTGGTCACCACGCCAGACGCCGAGCGCCGCCGCGCCCTCGCCCTGCCGCCGTACAGCGCGCTGGCCGTGGTGTCGGGTGAGGCCGCCGAGGCGTTCGTCGGTGACGTGGCGGGCATCGAAGTGCGAGGGCCGGTCGATGGCATGTGGCAGCTCCGCGCTGATGACCACACCGCACTCGGCAACGCGCTGGCCGCCGTTCCCCGGCCGCCCGGCCGCCTGCGGATCGAGGTCGACCCGAGGCGCGTTTAGTTTGGTGACGTGGCTCCGTACGACATCCGCCTGTTCGGCGACCCAGTTCTCAAGACGCCGGCGAGCGAGATCACCAATATCGACGGCACGCTCGCCGCGCTGGCCAAGGACATGCTCACGACGATGTACGAGGCTCCCGGCATCGGGCTGGCCGGGCCTCAAGTTGGCGTACAGAAGCGGATTTTCGTCTACGACATCGGCGACGGCACCGGCCCCCACACGGTGATCAATCCCGTCCTGACCAAGCCCGATGGCGTGTGGACGTACGAGGAAGGCTGTCTTTCGGTGCCGGGTCTCTACTGGCCGATCGAGCGGGCGGCGACGGTGCACCTCACCGGGCTCGACCTCGACGGCAACGACCTCGACATCGAGGCCGACGAACTCCTCGCCCGTATGTTCCAGCACGAGGTCGACCACCTCGACGGCATGCTCCTGCTCGAGCGCCTCACCAACGAGCAGCGCAAGGACGCCATGCGCGAGCTGCGCCGTCGCCAAGAAGGACAGTGAGGCGCTGACGCGACTCGCGTTTCTGGGAACGCCAGTCGCGGCAGTCCCGTTCCTCGACGCCTTGGTCGACGCCGGCCACGACGTCGCCCTCGTGGTCACCAATCCCGACAAGCGACGGGGCCGCGGCGGCGACCTCATTCCCAGCCCGGTGAAGGCGGCCGCGCTGGCGCGCGGTCTCACGGTGACGTCGAATGTCGACGACATCCTCGGTGCCGGCGTCGACCGCGGCGTGGTCGTCGCCTTCGGCCGGCTCATCAAACCGCACGTGCTCGAGCGGGTGCCGATGGTCAACGTCCACTTCTCGTTGCTCCCGCGGTGGCGCGGCGCGGCCCCGGTCGAGCGGGCGATCCTCGCCGGTGATGCCGAGACCGGCGTCTGCTTGATGGAGCTCGAGGAGGGCCTCGACACCGGGCCTGTGTACGCGTGCGAGCGCGTCGCCATCGGTCCCGAGCAGACGGTCGACGAGCTGCGCAACGAACTGGTTGCCGTCGGCGTTCCGCTCCTCGTCAACGGATTGGCGGGCGGCCTGGGCGAGGCGCGGCCGCAGGAAGGTGAGTCGACCTACGCGGCCAAGGTCGAGCCGGACGAGCTGCGCATCGACTGGACCGCGCCGGCCGACGAGGTGCTGCGCGTCGTTCGCCTCGGTCGGGCATGGACGACGTTCCGCGGAAAGCGACTCCGCATCCTGCGCGCCGGCGTGGTCGCGGTGGGACCTGACCCCGGCGTGCTCGACGGTGTCGTCGTCGGCGCGGGCGACGCGGCCGGCGTCGAGTTGATCGAGGTGCAGCCCGAGGGGCGCGCCGCCCAAGCGGCGGACGCGTGGCGCAACGGCGCCCGCCCCGACTCCGGCGAACGTCTCGGACAGTGACCGAGGATGCCCGGCGCGTCGCGGCGCGCGCCCTGCGGCGCATTGACGAGGGGGCCTACGCCAACCTCGTCGTACCGCCACTGATCGAGCGGAGTGACCTCGAGCAACGCGATCGGGACTTCGTTACCGAGCTGGTGTACGGCACGACGCGCATGCGGCGTGCGTGCGACTGGTTGATCGACCGTCACGTCAACCGCGAGATCGATCCCGACGTTCGTAACGCATTGCGGCTCGGTGCGTACCAACTCCGCTTCCTCGGCACGCCGGCCCACGCCGCGGTGTCGGCGACGGTGGATATCGCGCCGGGTCGCGCGCGCGGCTTCGTCAACGCCGTCCTGCGCAGGGTCGCGGACGACGCGTCGCCTACGTGGCCCGACATCGCAACCGAACTCAGCTACCCGGATTGGATCCTGCGGCGCCTGACTGCCGATCTCGGCGAAGCCGACGCGCGGGCGGCACTCATGGCCATGAACCGGCCGCCGACCGTGACGAGGCGAGAGGACGGGTACGTGCAGGACCGCGCCTCCCAGTGGGTAGCCGCGGCGGTGGGAGCCGACCCGACCGACCTCGTCGTCGATGTGTGCGCGGCGCCGGGCGGGAAGGCGACCGCGCTCGATGCTCGGCGGGTGATCGCGGTCGACCTGCAACCGCACCGCGCCAAGCTGGTGGCCGACAACGCTCGCCGCTACGGGCATCCGGGCGTTCACGCCGTTGTTGGCGATGGTCGTCGCCCGCCGGTGCGCGCGGGCGCCGCGGATCGCGTCCTGGTCGACGCGCCCTGTTCCGGCTTGGGGGTCCTCGGCCGGCGCGCCGACGCCCGCTGGCGCATCGAGGAAGCCGACATCGACCGTCTGGTCGTGCTCCAACGAGAGCTGCTCACCGCCGCCATGGGTGTCGTCCGGTCTGGCGGCTCGATCACCTACAGCGTCTGCACGTTGACGGCGGCCGAGACCGCTGGAATCGACCGATGGCTCAGCGATCAGTATCCGGCGTTCACGCCGGTGTTCGTCGGCGGCGAGTGGGAGTCGGTCGGGCGCGGCGGGCGGCTGCTGCCGCAGTCGCACGGCACCGACGGTATGTACGTCCTGCGGCTGCTCGCCCCGTAGTGTCGGTTTCGTGAGTGTGCGCATCGCCCCGTCGATCCTGTCGGCCGATTTTGCGAACCTGGCCGGGGCGGTGGACGCCGTCGGCTCCGAGGCCGACACGTTGCACGTCGACGTGATGGACGGCCACTTCGTGCCGAACCTCACGATCGGTCCGCCGGTCGTGAAGTCGCTTCGCAAGTACACCGACCTCTACCTCGACTGCCACCTGATGATCACGAATCCCGGCGAGTACCTCGCCGCGTTCAAAGAGGCCGGTGCCAACGGTTGTTCGGTGCACGTCGAGGTGGGGGAGACGGCGGCCCTCATCGCCCAGTGCCGCGACCTCGGGCTCGACGCCGGACTCGTCGTGAACCCCGAGACGCCGATCGAGGCCGCCCTGCCGTTCCTCGACCGCATCGACCTGCTGCTCGTGATGTCGGTGCACCCTGGATTCGGCGGCCAGAAGTTCATGCCGGAGGTGATGTCGAAGCTCGAGGCGGTGCGAGCCGAGGTCGACCGCCGCGGGTTGAAGGTCGCGGTGCAGGTCGACGGCGGGATCGACGTGAACACTGCGCCGGTCGCCGCCGCCGCGGGTGCCGACGTGTTCGTCGCCGGCAACGCGATCTTCGGTAGCGACGATCCGCGCGCGGCCGCCGCTCGCTTGCGCGCCGCCGCGGCCTCCTCCTGAGGATGGCGCATGCGGCCAAGATCCTCACGGTCTCGACGGCGGCCGCCGAGGGCAACCGAGAGGACAAGTCCGGCGACGCGCTCGAGACCACGTTGCGTGCGGCTGGCTTCGACGTCGTCGAGCGGCGGATCGTCACCGACGGGACCGACGCGGTCGCCGCCGCCCTGCGCGACCTAATCGACGGCTTCAGCGGCCTTGTCGTCACCGCCGGCGGAACTGGCTTCTCGCCGACGGACGAGACTCCCGAAGGCACGCGCCAGGTGCTCGACCGTGACGCGCCGGGACTGGCCGAGGCGATGCGACTTGTGAACCCGCTCGGCCGTCTCTCGCGCGGCATCGCCGGCACCGCAGGCACCGCGATCGTGATCAACACGCCCGGCTCGACGGCCGGCTCGGTCGAATGTCTCGAGGCAGTCATCGACGTCCTACCGCACGCCCTCGACCTCCTCGCCGGCGGCCACCCGCACTAGTCACGCGTCCGTTTGCAGTTGTGCGTGTCCACGATCGTCGCACTTGTGGCGGGTGATAACTAGACTGGTTGGTCAAGAGAAGAAGAACCGTCCCTCGCGGGGCGTAGGTGCAATTCCTGACCGGCGGTGAAAGTCCGCGAACCCCCAATCGAAAGTGCGGGGGCCGATCCGGTGGAACTCCGGGGCCGACGGTGAAAGTCCGGATGGGAGCGAGGGCGCGGGGCGTTATCGCCGCGCGTCCTCACGAACAGAACCGAGGATGCGAGTGGCCACCGACGAGACGCTGATGCGGCGGGCGATGGAACTGGCCGCCGCGGTTCGCGGCTCGACGTCGCCGAATCCGTGGGTTGGCGCCGTTCTCGTCACGCCCGCGGGCGACGCGTTCGACGGCGCCACCGCACCGCCCGGCGGACCGCACGCCGAGATCGCCGCGCTCGACGCCGCGGGTGACGCGGCGCGCGGCGCGACCGTCTACACAACCCTCGAGCCGTGCTGCCATACCGGCCGCACCGGCCCGTGCACCAACGCCCTGATCGCGGCCGGCGTAGCCCGCGTCGTGGTTGGCATCGAGGACCCTGACGCCAACGTCCGCGGCCAGGGCATCACCCAACTCCGCGACGCGGGGATCGACGTCGCCGTCGGCATCCTTGCCGACGAGGTCGCCGCTCAGCTGGCGCCGTACGTCAAGCACCGCGACACCGGCCGGCCGTGGGTCGTCCTCAAGCTCGCAGCCACGCTCGACGGCCGGACCGCGGCGCCCGACGGCACCAGTCAGTGGATCACCGGCGAGCCGGCCCGGGCCGACGCGCACCGGCTGCGCGCCGAGAGCGACGCCGTCCTTGTCGGCGCCGGCACGGTCCGTACTGACGATCCATCCCTCACTGTGCGACTGGCCGACGGCCGCGACCCCCAGCGCGTCGTGCTCGGTCACGCACCGGCCGAGGCCAAGGTCCAGCCCGCGCTCGAACTCGAGGGCGACCTCTCGGCGGTCCTCGACAACCTGGGTCAGCGCGGCATCGTGCAGCTTCTCGTCGAGGGCGGCGCGACCGTCGCCCACGACTTCCACGCCGCCCGCCTCGTCGACCGCTACGTCGTGTACCTCGCGCCGGCCTTCGCCGGCGGCGACGACGGTCGGCCGCTGTTTGCCGGGCCCGGCGCGGCAACGATCGACGACGTCTGGCGCGGCGAGATCATCGACGTCGCCCGCTTGGGCGCCGACGTGCGGGTGGAGGTGGCGTGTTCACCGGCATAGTCGAGGACCTCGGAACCGTCCGGCGCTTCGAAAAAGGACGCCTCGAGATCGGGACTGTCACGCTGCTCGACGGCGCCCGCATCGGCGACAGCATCGCGATCAACGGTTGCTGCCTCACGATCGTCGACCTCGGCCCGCACTGGTTCGGCGCCGACGCGGTCGCTGAGACGCTCCAGCGCACGAACTTGGGCGACCTTCAGCCCGGCAGCCCCGTGAATCTGGAACGACCGGTGCAGGCCAACGACCGCCTCGGCGGCCACATCGTGCAAGGCCACGTCGACGCGGTCGGCGAGGTGGTCAGCGCCGCGCCCGACCTCCAGGTGCGGATGCCGGCCGACCTCACCCGTTACGTCGTCGAGAAAGGCTCGATCACCGTCGACGGCGTGAGCCTCACCGTCGTCAAGGCGCTGCCCGACGGCTTCACCGTCGCGGTCATTCCGCACACCTGCGAAGTCACCACACTCGGCCGTCGCTCCCCGGGTGATCGCGTCAACCTCGAAGTCGATCTCATCGCCAAGTACGTCGAGAAAATGATCGGAGTTAGGTAATGCCGTTCGCACCGATCGAGAAGGCGGTCGCCGCTATCGGCCGCGGCGAGATCGTCGTCGTCGTCGACGACGAGGACCGCGAGAACGAGGGCGACCTCATCATGGCGGCCGAGTTCGCCACGCCCGAGAACATCGCGTTCTTCCTGAGCCACACCTCGGGCGTCATCTGCATGCCGATGACCGGGGAGCGGCTCGACGAGCTCGACCTCCCGCTCATGGTGAGCGCCAACACCGAAGCCAACCGCACCGCCTTCACCGTCAGCGTCGACGTGCGCCACGGCACGACCACCGGTATCTCGGCCGCCGACCGCGCCTCCACCATCCAGGCGCTCATCGACCCGGCGACCCGTCCCAACGACCTGGCCCGTCCCGGTCACATCTTCCCGCTGCGGTACAGCCAGGGCGGCGTGCTCAAGCGCACCGGCCACACCGAAGCTGCGGTCGACCTGGCGCGCATGGCCGGCCTGTACCCCGCGGGCGTCTTGTGCGAGTTGGTCAACGCCGACAAGACCGACATGGCCCGCATCCCCGAGCTCGAAGCCTTCTGCCAAGAGCACGACATGCTTCTCATCTCGATCGCCGACCTCGTGCGCTACCGCCGCCAGCAGGAGAAGCTGGTCAAGCGGTTCGTCGAAGCCAAGATCCCGACGGCATTCGGCGAGTTCACTTGCTACGCCTACGAGTCGCTCATCGACGGAGAGACGCACCTCGCGCTGGTGAAGGGCGCGGTGCAGGGCGAGGAGAACGTCCTCGTCCGCATGCACAGCGAGTGCCTTACCGGCGACGTGTTCAGCTCGCTCCGCTGCGACTGCGGCCCGCAACTCGACGCGGCGATGCGCAAGATCGCCGACGAAGGTCTCGGCGTCGTGGTGTACCTCCGCGGTCACGAGGGCCGCGGCATCGGCATCGCTAACAAGCTGCGCGCCTATGTGTTGCAGGAGCAGGGGCGCGACACGGTCGACGCCAACCTCGATCTCGGCCTGCACGCCGACAGCCGCGAGTACGGCCTCGGCGCGCAGATCCTCGTCGACCTCGGCATCACGACGATGCGGCTGATGACCAACAACCTGGCCAAGCGCGACGGCCTCGCCGGCTTCGGCCTTGAGATCGTCGAGCGAGTGCCGCTCGAGGTGCCACCGAACGAGCACAACATCGACTACCTGCGCACGAAGCAGCAGCGCATGGGCCACATATTGGACGGCCTGGACTCCGTCCCCTGAGACAATGGAGATCTCATGACCACGACCTATACCGGCAAGCTGTTCGGCGACGGCCTCCGCGTCGCCGTTGTGTGCGGCCGCTTCAATGACTTCATCACCGAGCGTCTGCTCGCCGGCGCGCAGGACGGTCTGACGCGCCACGGGGTAGACGAAGCGTCGATCACCGTCGTGTGGGCGCCTGGCGCGTTCGAGTTGCCGCTCGTCGCCAAGCAACTCGCGGCGTCGGGGGAGTACGACGCGGTGATCTGCCTCGGCGCCGTCATCCGCGGCGCCACCGGCCACTACGAGCACGTCGCCGGGCAGTGCGCCGCCGGCATCCAGCAAGCGCAGCTCCAGACCGGTGTGCCGGTAATTTTCGGCGTCCTCACCACCGACACGATCGAGCAAGCCATCGAACGGGCCGGTACCAAGGCCGGCAACAAGGGGTTCGAGTCGGCGATGACCGCCATCGAGATGGCGGATCTGCTGCGACAGCTGCCGAAGACCCCGCCGGCCTAGATGCTGCGCCTCGTTCTCCCGAAGGGGTCCCTCGAAGCGGCGACCCTCGCCTTGTTCGAAGACGCCGACCTTCCGGTCAGTCGATCCTCGGAGGTCTCCTACAAGGCCGACATCGACGACCCGCGTATCGACGAGGTGCGAATCCTCCGTCCGCAGGAGATCCCGCGGTACGTCGCCGAGGGCGTGTTCGACCTCGGCGTCACCGGCCGCGACTGGATCGAGGAGACAAGCAGTGAGGTCGTGACGCTGGGCGAGCTGCACTACGCCAAAGCCACGGCTCGTCCCGTGAAGATCGTGTTGGCCGTACCGGCCGACTCATCGATCAACGGCGTCGAAGACCTGCGCGCCGGCGTCAAGGTGTCGACCGAGTACCCGGACCTCACGCGCCGCTATTTCGAGAAGCACGGGATCGACGCCGACATCCGCCTCTCGTACGGCGCGACCGAAGCCAAGGTGCCCGACATCGTCGACGTGGTGGTCGACCTCACTGAGACCGGCTCCGCGCTGCGCGCCGCCGGCCTCAAGGTCGTCGACACGATCCTGGTCTCGTACACCGAGCTGATCGCCAATCCCGCCGCCTACGACGACCCGGCCAAGCAGCACGCCATGCATCAGATCCACACACTGCTCCAAGGCACGCTCGAGGCGCGCGGCAAGGTACTGGTGAAGCTCAACGTCAGCGCGGCCGACCTCGACCGCGTGATCGAGCTGCTCCCGTCGATGAAGTCACCGACCGTCGCGAAGCTGTTCCGCGACGACGCCTACGCGGTCGAGACGGTCGTGCCCAAAGCCGACATCAACACGTTGATCCCCGCCCTCAAGGATCACGGCGCCACCGACATCATCGAACTGCCCCTCGCCAAGATCGTCCACTAGTGCCAGAGGGCCAGGTCGTCGCCTTCGACGAGCACCGGGGCTACGGCACGGTGCGCGACGAGACCGGCGTCGAGTACTCGTTCCACTGCACGCAGATCGCCGACG
The DNA here is from genome assembly GCA_035649535.1 of Acidimicrobiales bacterium. Taxonomy (GTDB): domain Bacteria; phylum Actinomycetota; class Acidimicrobiia; order Acidimicrobiales; family JACDEA01; genus JACDEA01. Next base: position 8,518 of record DASRJI010000119.1, read on the forward strand.
GCAGCCGCACCATCGCGGTCGGCGCCTCGGTCAGCTTTGCGGTGGTTCCGGGTCTGCTGGGTCGTTGGGAGGCGTCGGCTCTGCGCCCGCGCCCTGCTTGATCTGCACGAACGCCATCCGGATCTGACTCAAGCCGTCGCGCAGCGGCGCCGCGTTCTCGCCGAGACGCTCACCGAGCCCTTCGACCAGCGCCGCCATGGCGTCGATCGCCAGCTGCGCTTCCGGCAGCTGGGCCGGCCGCAGCGAGAGGTGCAAGGCCGCGACCTCGAAGAATTGGTAGGCGACCTGGGCGACGATGCCCTCGACCGGCGTGTGGGCCAGCTGCTCGCGCAACTCACCGAGCCGGTCCTGCAATTCGGCTTCGTCGATGTCGTCGATGTCTCCGTAAGGCGCCTCGGCCGGCGCCTCGGGCGTGGGCTCACGACCGACCGGCCGCTCGCCGCCAGGTGTCCACAAACTGCTCATGTTTTCTGGCGGCGGGCCCCCGCCCCTTCGCTTCGCTCCGGGGACGACCCGCCGCGGCGCGATGGGGCCCCAACCCCATCGCCTCGCACCTGTCGAGCAAGGTCCTCAAATCTCACCCTGCTACCCTATGCCGACAACTGAAGAGGAAAGCGGGGCCTAGCGCCCCCTCCGGCCACTAAGCAGTAGGCACCACAGGGTGCGCCGGGTGACGGACCGCTACAGGCGGGCGTGCTTTCCACGCCCGCCTTTTTCGCGGGCCGAAGAAAGAGGTGATGCGGAAATCTCAACTGCCCCGATGAGCAACGAACCGAGGATCAACGATCGGATCCGCGCTCGCGAAGTGTTCCTCGTCGACGAGAACGGCACACGCCTCGGCGTGAAGCCTCTGCCCGAAGCGCTCACCATCGCCCGGGAAGCCGAACTCGACCTCGTGGAAGTGGCGGCCAACGCCGACCCTCCGGTCTGCCGGATCATGGATTACGGGAAGTTCAAGTTCGACGCTGCGCAGCGAGCCAAGGAATCGCGACGCAAGAGCTCACGCTCGGCGATCAAGCAGATGAACTACCGGATCAAGATCGGCACCGGCGACTTCGACACGAAAACCCGACGGGTAAAGCAATTTCTCAACGACGGGCACAAGGTCAAGATCTCGGTGTGGTTCCGGGGCCGCGAGGTCAGTCACCCCGAACTCGGCAAGCGCCTGCTGGATCGAATCGCCGAAGACGTCACTCCCGTCGGCAAGGTTGAGTCACTGCCCAAGCTCGACGGCCGCAACCTCGTTATGGTCCTCGCCCCCGATCGCCGAGCCCCGAAGAAGGAGGCCGGCGCTCCCGAAACACCGGCCGCGGCGGCCCCGCCGCCTCCGGTCGACGAACCGCCGACCGCCGAACCGCCGATCGCACAAGAAAGCAACTGACATGCCGAAGATGAAGACCGACAGCGGCGCCAAGAAGCGCTTCAAGATCACCGGAAGCGGGAAGCTCCGCCGCCGGCAGGCGTTCCGCGGCCACATCATGGAGAAGAAGTCCTCCAAGCGGGCGCGCAAGCTCGGGCGCGAGGCGGACGTCGCCCCCGCCGACGCTCGGCAGGTCAAGCGGCTGCTCGGGATCTGAACACCGATCCCTGAGCGCCGGCCACACGTCCACCTCTCGCAGAAAGGAGCCCCTCGATGGCCAGAGTCAAGCGCGCCGTCCACGGAAAGAAGCACCGACGCGCCGTACTGGAGCAAGCCAAGGGCTATTACGGCAACAAGAGCCGCAGCTTCCGCGCTGCGAACGAGCAGGTCATGCATTCGCTGCAGTACGCGTATCGCGACCGGCGAGCGCGCAAAGGCGACTTCCGTCAGCTGTGGATTCAACGGATCAACGCGGCGGCGCGCCAGAACGGCATGAGCTACAGCCGCTTCATCAACGGCCTCAAGACGGCCGAGGTCGAGGTCGACCGCAAGGTGCTGGCCGATCTCGCCGTGCGCGACCCCGCAGCCTTCGCCGCGCTGGTGAAGGTTGCGGCGGGCAGCCAAGGGGCGCCGGAGTAATCCTGGTCGCGTCGGGGCTGTCGCACCGTCACCAGAAGGTCCAGCGGCTTCGCCGCCTGCTGCGTCAGAGCGGCGCCCGCGACGAGGCGCGAACGTTCGTCGTCGAGGGCACGCTCGGTGTGGCCGAGGCGCTGCAGGCCGGCGCCCCGGTGGAAGCGCTGTTTGCCGGACCGGGCGCCGACGATCGCGTCATGCAGGCCGCGTTGGCCGCCAGCGTTCCGGTGCACCACGTCGCACCTGGCGTCCTCGAGCGGGTGGCCGACACCGTCACGCCTCAGCCACTGCTGGCCACCGTCGGCTTTGTCGACGTCGCCCTCGACGAACTCGCTGACGCAACCTTTGTGGTCGTCTGCGCCGGTATCCGCGATCCCGGCAACCTGGGAACGATCCTTCGCAGTGCGGAGGCCGCGGGAGCCGACGGGGTAGTCTGCGCCGACGGCTCTGTCGATCTCTACAACCCGAAGACAGTCCGGGCGTCGGCGGGGTCGGTGTTTCACGTTCCGATCGTTGCCGGAGGCGATGCATTGAGCGTGGTGAAGCGGTTGGCCGGATGGGGCATCACCGGCGTCGGCGCCGTGGCCCACAAGGGCGAAACGCCCGCTGCTATCGACCTCACGCAACGCGTGGCCGTGGTTCTCGGCAGCGAATCGCACGGGCTCCCCGCCGCGGTCGACGAGGCCGTCGCCCGCCGGGTCACGATCCCGCTCCACGGACGGGCCGAGTCCTTGAACGTCGGGATGGCGGCCGCGATCCTTGCCTTCGAAGTGGCGCGACAGCGGAGCGGCGTATGAGCGTGCTCGATTGGCTGCCCGACGCCGTGGTTCAGGTCGACGGCGATCGGCGCATCACCGCGGCCAATCCCGCCGCCGTCGCACTGACCGGGTTCGGCACCGAACAGCTCGTCGGGGCGCGACTCGTCGACCTCCTCCGTCCGCGAACGCCCGAAGGCGTTGAGGTCTGGGCCAACGGATGGCACGCGTCGACCAAGCTCGGCAACGTCCGCGGCATCCCCGAGCAAGAGATCACGATTACGCGCGCCAACGGCAGCGACGTGAAGGCGTTCGTCACCGCCGCGTACGAGCGCGACGGCGACGGGCGGGTCGTCGGGGCGGTCCTCGTGCTTCGGTCGGCCACGACGCGGTTACATCGGGCCACCTCGGGAATCGAGATCGTGTCGACCGTCAGTCACGAGCTGCGTTCGCCTCTGACGTCGGTCAAGGGCTACACGAGTCTCCTGCTCAATCGATGGGATCGCCTGACCGACGATCAGAAGCGCATGATGCTGGAGCAGGTAAATCACGACGCCGATCGGGTCACCCGCCTGATCACTGAGCTGCTCGACATCAGCCGTCTCGAGACCGGTCGCCTCGTGTTGCGTCGGCAGATGGTCGATGTCGCGTCGGTCGCGACCAGCGTCGTCGAGAAGCTGGTGATGGAGTATCCCGACCTTGACGTCGCCCTCAAGTTCCCGGACACGTTGCCGCGGCCCTACGCCGACCCCGACAAGGTCGAGCAGGTCCTGTCGAACCTGGTGGAGAACGCATGCAAGTACGGCTCGCCGACCGGCTTGCTCGTTACCGGTGAGCTGGCCGACCGTCAGGTCGCGGTGTCGGTCAGCGACAAGGGCGACGGCATCGCCACCGAGGACCTGCCGCGCGTGTTTGACAAGTTCTTCCGCCGGGCCGAGGGCAAACCGACAGGCTCGGGCCTGGGCCTGTGGATCAGTCGCGGTCTTGTGGAGGCGCACGGCGGGCGGCTCTCAGCCACGTCAATTCCCGGGCAGGGCACCACGTTCCGCTTTACCCTTCCGCTGATCAGCATCGACGAACTGCACCCGTCATGACCGCTCTGGCCGACATCGAAGACGAGGCGCGCACCCGTTTCGCCGCCGCCACCAGCCTCGACGAGCTGCGCGCCGCCGGTGCCGAGTTGTTGGGCAAGCGCTCGCCGCTGAACGCGCTGCGGCAAGGGCTCGCCAAGCTCACACCCGAGGAGCGCAAGTCCGAGGGTCAACAGCTCAATGACGCCCGCTCTCGCCTCGAGGATGCCTTCGCCACGCGGGAAGCCGATCTGGTCGCGGCAGAGCGCGAGCGCACGCTGGCGGGCGACCACCTCGACTTGACCGAAACCATCCCGCGCCGGCTGCGCGGGAGCCTCAACCTCATCACCCAGACGCGTGACCGGCTCGAGGACACATTCGTCGCCATGGGATTCGTTGTGGCTGAAGGGCCCGAGGTCGAAACCGACTGGCACAACTTCGAGGCGCTCAACATCCCACCGGCCCACCCGGCGCGCAGCGGCTTCGACACGCTGTACCTCGACTACGGCCCGCCCGAGTCCACCCTCGTGCGACCCCACACCTCGCCGGTGCAGATCCGGATGATGCAGGAGCAGCGCCCGCCGATCTACGCGGTGATGCCCGGACGCGTCTACCGCAAGGACACACCCGAGCCGCGCAAGTTCCCGAACTTCAGCCAGATCGAAGCGCTGGTCGTCGACCGGGGCATCACGTTCGGCGACATGGCCGGCATCATCGAGGCCTTCACCTCTGCCTACTTCGGGCCCAACGTCCACTCGCGCCTGCGCCCCGGGTCGTTCCCGTTCACCGAGCCGTCGGCCGAGTACGAGGTCACCTGCGCCATCTGCGAGGGCGCGGGCTGCCGCACGTGCTCGGACACCGGTTGGATCGAACTCGGCGGTTGCGGCATGGTGCACCCGAATGTGTTCCGCGCCGTCGACATCGACCCCGAGGAGTGGTCAGGCTTCGCGTTCGGTTTCGGCATCGACCGCCTCGCCCAGATGCTCCATGCCATCCCCGACATGCGCGTGATGTTCGACAACGACGTCCGCGTGATCCGTCAGTTTTAGGATCGTTCGTTTCATGAAGACTCCCGTCTCCTGGCTTCGCGACTTCACGCCACTGCCCGACGATCTCGACGCGCTCGTCGACGCGTGCAACGAGTTGGGCTTCGTGGTCGACGGCGTCGAGCGGGTGGGCGCCGGCCTTGAAGACGTCGTCGTCGCTCGCGTCACCGAGATCGCCGCCATCTCCGGGGCGGACCGGATCCGACGCGTCGTCGTCGACACCGGAAACGGCGAGCCCCTCCAAGTCGTGTGCGGCGCGTTCAACTTCGACGAGGGCGACCACGTCGCGTTCATCGGCGCCGGCGGCACGTTGCCGGGCGGCATGGAGATCGGGCGCCGCAAGATGAAGGGCGTCGAGTCCAACGGCATGATCTGCTCAACCGCCGAGCTCGAGCTGGGCGACGACCATGCCGGGATCCTCGTGCTGCCGCCGACCGTCGCACCTGGCACGTCGATCGTCGCCGCGTTGGGCCTCGAGCCCGACGTCGTCCTCGACCTCGACATCGAGACCAACCGGCCCGATGCCATGTGCATGGCCGGGGTCGCGCGCGACCTGGCCGCCCGCTTCGCGTTGCCCTTCGCCATCCCCGAGCCGCCCGCCGTCGTCACGTCGGGTAACGCGCCACCACTTCGCGTCGACGCACCTGATCTGTGTCCCCGGTTCACGGCGACGATCCTCAGCAATGTGCGCGTAGCGCCGTCGCCGCCATGGATGGCCCGGCGGCTCGAGCTGGCCGGCATGCGACCGATCAACAACCTGGTGGACATCTCGAACTACGTGATGCTCGAACTCGGGCAGCCGACGCATCCGTACGACCTCGAACGCCTTGCCGGTGGGGGAATATCGGTCCGGCGGGCGAGGCCGGGCGAGACGCTGACCACGCTGGACGGAACGGAACGCACGCTGGGCGACGGGGACGACTGCCTCATCTGCGACGCCAAGAAGAACGCGGTGGGCATCGCCGGCGTGATGGGCGGCGCGTCCTCCGAGATCAGCGACGGGACGACGACCGTATTGCTCGAGGCCGCATGGTTCTCGCCGATCGCAGTGGCGTTTACATCGAAGCGGCTCGGACTGCGGTCGGAAGCGTCGGCCCGGTTCGAGCGGGGCGTGGACTACGGCGGCGTCGACCGGGCCGTCGCTCGGTTCGTGGAATTGGCGACCGAGCTGGCGGGAGGGCAAGTGGGCGGCGCGGCTGACTTCCGCGACGACGCCCACCTGCCGCACATCGCACCCATCCGGCTGCGGACGGCTCGCGTCAACGAGATTCTCGGCACCGCGCTGACCGATGACGAGGTCCGCGGGTACCTCGAGCCGATCGGCTTCGCCGCTGTGCTGGTGGAGCCGGGCGTCCACGACGTGACCGTCCCGACCTATCGCCTCGACGTCAACGCGGGCGAGATCAACCTCATCGAGGAAGTGGCCCGCCACCACGGCTACGAGAACATCCCGAAGACGCTTCCGGTCAGCCCGCGCCTCGGTGGCCTCACGCCGTACCAGCGGGACCGGCGCCGCGTGCGTGACGTCCTCGCCGGCTGCGGCATCGACGAAGCGGCGACCAGCCTGTTGATCGGTCCCGGCGAACACGCCCGCACGGGTCTTCCGGAGGATGGCATCGAGGCCGACCGACCGCTCCTCCGCGAGCAGTCGGTGCTCCGCACGTCGCTCATGCCGGGGCTACTGCGGGCGGTCGCGTTCAACGCGGCGCACCGCAACGGCGATGTCGCCCTGTTCGAGATTGGCCACGTCTTCCGCCGACCGGCGACCGAGCAGACGCTGCCCGACGAGCACGAGCGCATCGGTGTAGTCCTCGCCGGTCAGGACGCATCGGGCGCGGTGCACGCGCTTCGTACGCTCCTCGACACGTTGCGCATCGCCGACATCGCCATAACCGCCGCGACGTTCGCCGGTGGCCACCCCGGCCGGGCCGCCGCAGTGAGCGTGTCGGGGCGCGACATCGGCGTGGTCGGCGAGGTCGACCCCGGCGTGCTCGAAGCGTGGGATATCACCAGTCGGGTGGCGTGGCTCGACCTGAACCTCGAAGACCTGTTCGCTGCCCCCCGCCGCCCGCTCGAGATGGAACCGGTGAGCCGATTCCCGTCGAGCGATGTCGACCTGGCCTTCATCGTCGACGACGCGGTGGCGGCCGCGGCGGTCGAGGCCACGCTGCGCCAAGCGGGCGGCGAGTTGCTCGTGGCCCTCGAGCTGTTCGACGTCTACCGGGGCGAGGGCGTCCCCGCCGGGTCGCGCAGCTTGGCCTACCGCCTCCGCTTCCAGGCCCAGGACCGCACCCTCACCGACGACGAGGTCGGTGCGGCCCGGCGGGCGTGCATCGATGCGGTCGTCGCAGCGCACGGAGCGCAGCTGCGGGGCTAGCAGCCCGCCGGGTCCGCCTACTCGGTCAACGCATACTCATGCAGAAGTGTGTATGCTCCTGCGATGGCAGGCATGCGGGTAGGCGTCGTCGGCGCCTCGGGTTACGCGGGCGCGGAGCTGCTGCGGCTGTGCGCCGGCCACCCGTCGCTCGATGTCGCCTACGCGACCGCCGACGCCAACGCGGGCACGCAGGTGGCCGACCTGTATCCCAGCCTGGCGGCCGCCTATCCCGACACCGAGTTCGTTCCGTACGAGCTGGAGCGGCTGGAAGGGCTCGATGTCGTCTTCCTGACCTTGCCGCACGGCCAGTCGCAGCGCTCGATGGCCGAGATCCGCAAGCGGGTACCCGCGGTCGTCGACCTCGGGGCCGACTTCCGCCTCAGGGATCCCGCCGCGTACCGCACGTGGTACGGCGAGGAGCACGCCGCCCCTGAACAGCTCGACGACTTCGTCTACGGCATCCCTGAACTAGCTGGTGGCGCCATCGCCGGCGCGCCACTGGTGGCCGCCGCCGGTTGCTACGTCACCGCCGCGTCCCTCGCGCTGGGCCCGCTCGTGCGGGCCGGGCTGGTCGAGCCCACCGGGATCATCGTCGACGCGGCGAGCGGCGTATCGGGCGCCGGTCGTGCCCTCTCACACACGACGCACTTCGGCACCGCCAACGAGGACTTCACCGCCTACGGCCTCGTCAATCACCGCCACACACCGGAGATCGAGCAAGCGGTGGGCGGCGGCGCGCAGGTGTTGTTCACGCCGCATCTGGCACCGATGACGCGCGGCGTGCTCGCCACTTGTTACGCCCGGCCCATCGGGTCCTCCAGCACCGAGTCGCTGATCGCCGCCCTCGATGCCTTCTACGACAGCGCGCAGTTCGTGGTTGTCAGCGACCGCTCGCCGTCGACCAAGGCGACGTACGGGTCCAATGCATGCCACCTGACCGCGCGCTACGACGACCGGACCGGATGGGTCATCGTGCTCGCCGCGCTCGACAACCTCGTCAAGGGCGCTTCCGGTCAGATGATCCAGTGCGCGAACTTGATGCTCGGCCTCCCCGAGGCCGCGGGACTCACCAATGTCGGGGTGTATCCGTGAGCGTGACCGCGGCCAAAGGCTTCGTCGCCGGCGGACTCGCCTGCGGCATCAAGCCGTCGGGCAACGCCGACCTGGCGATCGTCGCTACCGCCGACGGCGCACCGGTCGCCGCCGCGGGCGTCTTCACGTCGAACCTGGCGACGGCCGCGCCCGTGCAGGTGTCACGCGCTCACCTCGGCGCGACGAGTGGCCGCGCCGCCGCGGTCGTGCTGAGCAGCGGGAACGCAAATGCGGCAACCGGCGAGCGAGGCCGAACCGACGCCGAGCGCATGTGCGAACTCACGGGCGCCGGACTGGGCTGCGCCGCCGAGAGCGTGTTGGTGTGCTCGACCGGGCTCATCGGGTTCTACCTTCCGATGGACTGTCTCGAGTCAGGCATCCCGAAGCTGGCCGGCGACCTGAGTGTCGGAGGTGGGACGGCGGCGGCCGAGGCGATCATGACCACCGATACCAAGCGCAAGGAGGTCGTCGTCGCCGGCGGCGGCTTCACGATCGGCGGTATGGCCAAGGGCGCGGCGATGCTGGCCCCGAACATGGCGACGATGCTGGCCGTGCTCACAACCGACGCGGCGGTCGAGGCCGATCGCCTTCGCACTGCGTTGCAGCGCGCCGTGACTGCGTCGTTCAACGCGCTGTCGGTCGACGGCTGCACGTCGACCAACGACACCGTTTTGGTGCTCGCCAGCGGCGCGGCGGGTCACACCGACCTCGCCGCGTTCGAGACGGCGCTGACCGAGGCCTGCGCGTCGCTGGCTCGTCAGATGGCGGCCGACGCCGAAGGCGCCACCAAAGTCATCACGGTCACGGTCACCGGCGCCGCGAGTGACACCGAAGCGCAGGCCGCGGCGCGAAAGGTGGCCGAGAGCGAGCTGGTCAAATGCTCGTTCTACGGCGAGGACCCGTACTGGGGACGGGTCGTCAGCGAGCTCGGGTCCGCCGGCGTGGCCTTCGATCCGGACACAGTCCAGGTTGCCTACGGCGACGTGACGGTGTGCAAGGACGGCGTGGCCACCGCGCACGATGCCGATGCACTGGCAGCTCATCTCGCCGGGCGAGAGGTGCGGGTAACCGCCGACCTCGGGCTCGGGTCCGGTACCGGCGTGATCCTCACCAACGACCTTACGCACGCGTACATCGACGAGAACATGAGGACCTCCTAGTGCAGCCGCTCGACAAGGCGGAGGTCCTGGCCGAGGCGCTCCCGTACATCCGGCGCTTCCGGGGCAAGATCGTCGTCGTCAAGTACGGCGGCAACGCGATCGGCGACGACGAGGCGCTCAAGCAGTTCGCCAACGACGTCGTGCTGATGCACTCGGTGGGCATGCTGCCGGTCGTGGTCCACGGCGGGGGACCGCAGATCGGCGATCTCATGGAGCGGCTGGGCAAGGTCCCCGAGTTCCGCGACGGCCTGCGCGTTACCGACGCCGAGACGCTCGACATCGCCCGGATGGTGCTGGTCGGCAAGGTCAACCGCGAGATCGTCACCGCGATCAACGTGCACGGCGCGCTGGCCGTCGGCCTGTCGGGCGAAGACGGCGGCCTCCTCAGCGCGTCGCAGCGGAGTCCGGAGCTGGGCTTCGTCGGCGATGTCGGATCGGTGAACACAACGATCGTCGACCGACTGCTCGCCTCCGAACTGATTCCCGTGGTGGCCACCATCGCCGCCGACGCGGCCGGCCAGGCGTACAACATCAATGCCGACACCGCGGCGGGCGCCGTGGCGCAAGCGTTGGGCGCCGAGAAGCTCGTGTTCCTCACCGACGTGGACGGAATCCGCGCCGATCGCAACGACCCGTCCTCAACAATCAGCACCCTCAGCAGCGACGCGGCGGACAAGCTGATCGCCAACGGCACGGTCGCCGACGGCATGGTGCCCAAAGTGTCGGCGTGCATCGAGGCGGTACGCGGCGGCGTCGGGCACGCGCACATCCTCGACGGGCGCGCGCCGCGCGCCCTGCTGCTCGAGATCTTCACGCCCGAAGGCATCGGAACGATGGTGACGCCATGACGATCATGAACACGTATCCGCCGCCGCCGGTCACGTTCGTGCGCGGCAAGGGAACGTTGTTGTTCGACGCCGACGGCAAGCAGTACCTCGACTTCTTGTCCGGCTTGGCGGTCACGTCACTGGGGCACAGCCACCCCGTCGTCGCCGATGCGATCGCTGACCAGGCGCGCACGTTGCTGCACGTGTCCAACCTGTACGGGACGACCGTTGGTCCTGAGGTTGCGGCGACACTCGACCGGCTGATCGACGCCGGGAGCGGT
>DASRJI010000120.1:0-7819 GCA_035649535.1 Acidimicrobiales bacterium
ACCCGTACATCTGGGCGACGGCGATGGACTGCGAGCGCATCGTGTACCAAGTAGTCGAGTACCTGGCCAAGCGTCTCGGCCAGAAACCGGCCAAGTTCGCGGGCGACGCCGCCACCCGCGCCAAGTCGCGCGTGTACGGGACGTACGTCCCCACCGGTGACGACGACAAGACGTGCGGCGACCTGACCCAATCCGAGCTCAAGCGTTACGGCTACGGGGACGTCAGCGGCTCGGTCTACAACTACACCCTCGACGTGTCGCGCTTCCCGGACGAGGCGGCGCGCGGCGTGCGGCAATTCAAAAGCGACGGCGTCACGACCGTGGTCCTGGCGTGCGACCCGATCTCGGTGATCTTCCTCACGCAGTCGGCGACCAACCAAGCGTGGTATCCGGAATGGCTCCTCATCGGCGTCGCCCTCACCGACGTCGACAACCTGGCCCGCTTGTACGACCAGAAACAGGTGCAGGGCCACATGTTCGGGCTCAGCCAGCTCGGCGCGACGACCAAGCTCAACGGCCCGACGAGCGAACCGGGGCGCGTGTATCAGCAGTTGACCGGCCGCCCGATGGCCCTCGGTACCGACGGCAGTTACTTCGCCTACACGCGCTTCTACAACTTCCTCCAGTCCGCCGGCCCGATTCTCACCGCGGCCAACGTGGCCCGCGGTGTGTGGACCCTGCCCAAGGTTGGCGCGCCCGACTACGCGGCCGGCGAGTGGTACTTCCAAGACGGCCCCAACGGAACGCCGGGCGGCCACGACCACAGCGCGATCGAGGACTCGCGTGAGATCTATTGGATCGGCAACGCCCGGTCGCCGGCCGACGGGAAGACCGGCACCTTCGCCGAGACCTACGGCGGCCGTCGCTTCGGCAACGGCGACTGGCCGACCGAAGACCCACCGATCTACCCCGCAGGATGAGCCGGCTTCCCGCACCCGCGCGCGTGGCGATCAGCGTTGCCAGCCTGGTCGCCCTGTGGCTCGTCGTCGACAATGGGACCAGTCGCGGCTTGCCGCTGGGCATCGTCGTCGTCGGCGCGGTCGTCGGTTCGCTGTACGCGCTGCTCGCCCTCGGGCTGCTGCTCGTCTACCGAGCCAACCGCATCGTGAACTTCGCCCAGGCGTCGTTGGGTTCGGTCGCCGCGGTCCTGGCGATCGAGTTCGTCCTGCGCTGGCATTGGAACTACTTCGCCGCCATCGCCGCCGGCGCCGCCATTGCCGCGGCGAGCGGCGCGCTCATCAACGTGACGGTCGTGCGCCGGTTGCACAATGCGCCGCGTCTCATCCTCACGGTGGCGACGATCGGCGTCGCCCAGATCCTCAATGCTCTGGCGCTCCTCATCCCGACGTGGTGGAGCGGTTTGAGCGCGGGCAAGTTCAGTACGCCGTTCGAGGCCCGGTTCACGATCGATCCCGTCGTGTTCAACGGCAACTACGTCCTCGTGCTGATCGTGGTTCCCGTCGTGATGGCGGCCCTCGCCGCGTTCATCCGGTTCACCGATTACGGAGTTGCGATCCGGGCCGCGGCCGAGAACGGCGACCGGGCCAACCTGCTCGGCATCCCCGTCAAGCGGTTGTCGACGGTTGTGTGGGCGCTGGCCGGACTGCTCTCGGCGCTGGCGGTCATCCTGCGCGTGCCGCTCGTCGGCTTCGCCTCGTTCCAGAGCGTGTCGGGCGACGGCAACGCCTTGCTGCTGCGAACGCTGGCCGCCGCGGTGCTCGGTCGCATGGAGAACCCGCGGCGCGTGGTGGCCGCCGCGATCGGCATCGGAGTCTTCCAAGAGGCCGGCGCGTGGCAGTTCCGCAACACCAACGTGGTCGACGCCCTTCTCGTGGTGCTGATCCTCCTCGGGCTGCTCGTGCAGCGCGACTTCTTCACCCGCGCCGCCGAGACCGGGATCTCGACGTGGCGGTCGATCCGCGAGATCCGCCCCATCCCGGCCGAACTGCGATCGCTGCCCGAGGTGCGCTACGCGCTGATGGCACTGCGCACGCTCCTGCTCGCGTTCGCTCTGACCCTGCCGTTGTGGGCCAAGCCCAGCCAGGAGCAAGCGTCGGCGTTGGTGCTGATCTACGCGATCGTCGCCATCTCATTGCTCGTGCTCACCGGCTGGGCCGGACACATCTCGCTCGGTCAGTTCGCGCTCGTCGGTTTCGGTGGCGCGACTACCGCGGTGCTGTACGGCCGCCACGGCTGGGACTTCCTGTACGCGTGGCCGGTCGGCGCAGTTGTCGCCGCCGTGGTGGCGGTGGTCATCGGACTGCCCGCGCTCCGCATCAAGGGCCTGTTCCTCGCGGTCACGACGCTCGCCTTCGCAGTGACGTCGGAGACCTATCTCTTGCAACAGCGCTACTTCCCGTGGTTCATCGAGAAACGCATTCGCCGGCCGGCGCTTTGGGGCCGGCTCTCGTTGGCCGACGACTGGCAGCAGTACTACCTGTGCCTCGCCGCGCTCGTCGTCGTCGTGCTCGTGGTGCGCAACCTCCGCCACAGCCGGACGGGCCGGGTCATCATCGCGGTACGCGACAACGAGATCGCCGCCGAAGCGGCGACGATGAACCCGACGCGCGTGAAGCTGCTCGCGTTCGCGGTGTCGGGCGCGTTGGCCGGTTTCGCCGGGGGTCTGTACGTCGTCAACCAACAGGGGGTGTTCTCCGACGCGTTCAACGCCGACGTGAGCCTCCGGCTGTTCTCGATGGTGGTCATCGGCGGCCTGGGCTCGATGCCGGGCGCGGTGCTGGGAGCGGTGTACGTACGCGGGGCCGAGTTCTTCCTGCCCGCGGGGTGGGAGCTGCTCGCCAGCGGATTCGGGATCCTCGTGCTGTTGCTCTTCGTCCCTGAAGGGCTGGGTGGGTTGATGTACCGGATACGCGACGCGTACCTGCGCTGGGTGGCGCGCCGGCGTGACCTGATCGTTCCGAGCCTGCTCGCCGACGTGCGGGTCGCCGACGACGAAGGCCGCATCGCGATCGAGGCTGCTCTCAGTGGGCTGGCCACGACACCGCCGCCCGACGAACCCTCACCGAAGGTCGAGGTGCCGGCGTAGCGATGGTCAAGCGGATCCGGGAGCGGCTCGAACGGGACACGGGTGGCGTCGCCATCTTCGCCCTCGTCGTCCTGTCGCTCCTCTACTTCTTCGACGAGTTCGACACCGCCGCGTTCGGCGTTCTCGCGCCCGACATCCAACGGAGCTTCCACCTCGACGACCAGCAGTTCGGCGCGCTGATCATCCTCAACGTGTCGCTGCTGTTGCTCCTCGCCATCCCGGTTGGTCACCTGGCCGACCGGCTCAGCCGCACGAGGCTCGTGGTGTTCTCGGGCGTCATCGCCGGCGTGTTCTCCTTCGGCACCGGCCTGGCCGGCAGCGTCGCCTTGCTCACCGTGATGCGCTTCGGCAATGGCATCGGCCTGCTCGCCAACGGACCGATCCACAACTCGCTTCTCGCCGACTACTACCCGGTCGAGAACCGGGCGACGGTCTTCGGCGATCACATCAACGCGCTGTATCTCGGGGCCATCGCCGGGCCGGCGTTCGCCGGCACGCTCGGCGGGTTGTTCGGGTGGCGGGCGCCCTTCCTCGTGCTGATGATCCCGATCCTCGTCACCACGTACTACGTCCGCCGCCTCAAGGAGCCGCTGCGGGGCGGCACCGACGATCCGGCCGCCGCCCTCGTCGCCGAGCAGCAAGAGCACCTCAAGTTCCGGGCCGGCGTCCGCGCTCTGTGGCAGGTGCGTACGTTGCGACGCCAGTTCATCGGGTCGCTGTTTGGCGGCGCCGGGCTGCTGCCGTTGGCCTTCTACGTACCGCTGTATCTCGAGCGCGTGTACCACCTCGGCCCGTTCTGGCGCGGTGCGATCGGCGCGATGAACGCCGGCGCCACGTTCTTCGGCATCCAGCGATCGAGTCGCTGGACCGCGGGCTGGTTTGCCAAGGGAATGGGCGAGCCGCTGCGCCGGTCGGCGTACTGCTTCATCGCCGCGGGCGTCGGGCTCAGCCTCTATGCGGCAGCGCCCTCGCTCGCTGTCGCCCTGGTTATCGGCCTCGGCATCAATCTCGCGATCGGCTTCTTCCAGCCGCCCTTCTACGCGATCCAGGCGCTGGTGTCGCCGGCCCGGGCGCGCACGCTGTCGTTCAGCTTCGGGGCGCTGTTCCTCGTGTTCGGTGTGGTGTTCCTCTTCTACGGAACCGGCATGGGCTCGCTGTCGGACAAGTACGGCATTCGCTGGGGCGTGTTCGTGCTCGGGCCCTACTGGGTCGTCGCCGGCCTCATCCTGAAGTCGGCCGCCAAGTTCGTGGCCGACGATGCGGCCGCCGCGCTGGCGGCGCTGACCGGCGGCGGAACCGTTGCGACCGAGGCGGCGTCTCCCGTCATGCTGCGTGTGCACGACCTCGATGTTGCCTACGACCAGACCCAGGTGTTGTTCGGCGTCGACCTCGAAGTGGCCGAGGGTGAGATCGTCGCCCTCCTCGGGACCAACGGCGCGGGTAAGTCGACTGTCCTCAAGGCGATATCGGGACTGCTGCGCCCGACGCGGGGCGGCGTGTTCTTCGACGGCACCGACATCACCCGCTCGGACCCGAACTCGATCGCCCGCATCGGCATCACCCAGGTGCCCGGTGGCCGCGGTGTGTTCCCCGGGCTGACGGTGACCGAGAACTTGCGCGCCGCGTCGTGGCTGTATCGGAAGGACCGCGAGTACGTGCGCGAGGCGACGGCGCGGGTGCTCGAGTACTTCCCGGCGCTGGAGGGCCGGCTCGACACGCCGGCCGGCAGCCTTTCGGGCGGGGAGCAGCAGATGCTCAGCCTGGCCAAGGCGTTCATCGCCCGGCCTCGGCTGCTGATGATCGACGAGCTGTCGCTAGGCCTGGCGCCGACCATCGTCGAGTCGTTGCTCAAGATCGTGCAGGCGATCCACGAGAACGGCACGACGATTCTGTTGGTGGAGCAGTCCGTCAGCACCGCGCTGCGGTTGGCCACGCGAGCTGTATTCCTCGAGAAGGGCGAGGTGCGGTTCGAGGGCTCGACCAAGGATCTGCTCGCGCGCAGCGATCTCTTGCGCGCCGTGTACCTCAAGGGCTCCGGGGCCGGCAGCAACGGCAACGGTGCTCCGGCGCGGGCTCGGAAGAAGACGGCCGCTTCCGCGGCACCGTCGGTGGACGCGCCGCAAGTGCTGGCGGTGGACGGCGTGGCCAAGCGTTACGGCGGCGTGCGGGCCGTCGACTCGGTCTCCCTCGAGCTGCGCGAAGGTGAAGTCCTCGGGCTCATCGGACCCAACGGCGCCGGGAAGACCACGCTGCTCGACCTCATCTCCGGCTTCATTCCGGTCGACGAAGGCCGGGTGACGCTGGGCGGCGAGGACGTGACCGATTGGCCGGCGTACATGCGGGCGCGCGCCGGCGTCGGCCGCACCTTCCAGGACGCGCGGCTGTGGCCCTCATTGACGGTCCGCGAGGTCATCGCCGCGTCGATGGAGCGGCAGGTCGAGATGGCCGACCCGCTGTCCGCCGCGTTCGGCATCCCGCTACACATCGAGGCCGAAGGCCGACTCGACACGCGCGTCGACGACGTCGTGGAACTGCTCGCGCTCGGCGCGTTCCGCGACAAGTTTGTCGCCGAGTTGTCGACCGGGTCGCGACGCATGGTCGAGCTGGCCTGCCTGCTCGCCAACCGCGCACCGGTCCTGCTGCTGGACGAGCCGTCCTCGGGCATTGCCCAGAAGGAGGCCGAGGCGTTAGGGCCGGTGCTCAAGGCGGTCCAACGCCACCTCGGCGCCAGCATCCTCATCATCGAGCACGACATGCCGCTCTTGACGTCGATCGCCGATCGCCTGGTCGCGCTGGAGGCCGGCGCGGTCGTCGCGAGTGGGCGACCCGACGACGTGTTGCGCCACCCGCGCGTCGTGGCCGCGTACCTCGGCGGCGAGGAGCTCGTGAAGTGACGACCAATCGCGCCCTCGTCGTCGTCGCCCTCGTCACCGCCGGCAGCTGTCGGTCGTCGAACACTGCGCCGCTCGTGATCGGCGCACCAGTGCGCGAGTACGCGCTCACCACCCGCATCGAGGACGGCGGCGAGACCAGAACCGAGCAGCTGGTCGTGCGCCGCCCGTTCGCCAGCCGGATCGTGTTGCATCAGGGCGAGCGGCGCACCGCGCTCGGGCGGCTGGCGACGCGGTCGAGCAGCGAGTGGACCGTGCTCGAAGTGCCGCCGGCGGGCGCGGGGAGTGACTTGCGGCCCGACATCGCGTTGAGCGCCGCCGTGCGCCGCCACATCGTGCAGCGACGCGGGCAGCGGACGGTCGCCGGTCGCCGCTGTCAGATCTATCGGGCCGCCGCGCCGGTCAGCGCCGGCGCGCTGGTCGGCATGGTGCCGACGCCAGCGCGGCACACCGACTTCTGCGTCGGCCGCGGCGCCATCGTCTTGGAGCAGACCGACGTCGAACGCGGTCGCGTGGTGCGCCATCTGCGGGCGACGCGCGTGCGGACGGGCGCGAGCACGCCTGACGTTCTGGCGATCCCAACCGTCGACTCGCTGCCGGTCGCGGCGGGCGGTGGTCGGACCCGCCCGATCAGCGTGGCGGCGCGCCCGGCGTTCGACCGCTTCTACGCGCTGCCCGACCCGCCTCGTGGTTTCGCGGCGGTCGGCCGGTTCGCCGTGGCACCGCCGGCGCTGGCCGGCGCCACCTCGCTCGTCGCCGACGTGTACGTGGATGGCGCCGACTTCGTCATCGTCGACCAAGGTGCGACGAGCGGTGGTCCCGTTCCCTTCGACACGGGCCGTCCGACGTCGACCGTCGAACTCGGCGAGCTGGGCCAGGCCGAGGTCGTGCTCGACCTGCGCGCCAACGAAGTGCGCGTCCGCCTGCCCGACAACGGGTTCCTGCGCGTGATCGGCACGCGGCCGCCGGCCGATCTGGTCGCGCTGGCCCGCCAGCTGCGCCTTGTACCGAAGAGTGAGCCGGAGGCGAAGCCGGAAGGCGATCGAGCGAATCAGGAGGTCGCATGACCCCCCGTTCCGCGCTTGCCCATCTGCGCCGATATCCCAAGTGGTACGCGGTCGCGGTGGTGTGGGTGCTGGCGATGGCGATCGTTCCTGTCGTGAAGCAGCCGGTCGCCCACCTGGCCGAGCGGACTCGGGCGCGGGCGGTCGACGCCGTCGCCGCACCGCTCTTCCCGGCCGCCGAGCCGTTACCGCCGGTTGCGGTCGATGTGCTGCCGCCGTCGCCCGTGCTGCCCGGCGTGCCCGCACTTCCGGCCCCGCCCACCGCCAAGCCGACGCCGAGCCCGCAGCCGCAGCCGGCACCCGCCGGCCTAACCCTCCCGGCCCTTCCCGCCCTGCCGATCCCCGCGCCGCCGGAGCAGTTGAATCCGCTGTTTGCCGCGCTGGCGCCACTGACCACCACCGGGTGTTCGGGCATCGGCCTGGCTGCGGTCGTCATCGCGGTGGTCGCGCCGACCGTTGATCAGGTGCCGCTCGACCAACTACTGCCGTACCTCGTGCCCGCCTACACCGTGTGCGCGTTGTTCCCGCTGCCGAAGGCCCACACCGTCTGCCCTCTCGACGACCAGGTCGCCGCCCAGTTGCCCGACGACGTCACCAGCCTTACCGAGCCACCGACGATCATCGGGGTCGGCATCGACGTCATCGCCGGCATCGAGGCCGCCGCCTCGCAGATGGCCGGCGTCCCCTTGATGGGCTACGCCGACAGCCTCCGCACCCAACTCGGCTGCCACGTCGTCTAACCCCCGGAGCTATGTGTCGGTGGTTTATGGGCGGAAACCGCACATAATCCACCGACACATGCTGGTGGCGCGATGGAA
>DASRJI010000121.1:0-39135 GCA_035649535.1 Acidimicrobiales bacterium
CAATCGGGCTTCATGACCGGACACCTGGCGCGCCGCGCCCTCGGCCAGTACGACCTGCCGATCCCCCGGCCGGCGGGCGACGAGTTGCTCGTCGTTCCCGCGACCATCGACCGCTTCGCCGCCGACTGGAGCTTGCCGGTCGACGACGTCCGCCTCTGGGTCTGCCTCAACGAGATCACCCACCACGTCGTCCTCGGTCGGCCGCACGTGCGCGCCCGGCTCGAAGCGCTGCTCGGCGCGTACGCCGGAGGCTTCCACCCCGACGCGTCGTCGCTCGAAGACCGCCTCTCCGAGCTCGACCCCACCGACCCCGCGTCGATGCAGGCTGTGCTCGGCGACCCCGAGGCCGTCCTCGGCGCCATGCAGACCGACGCCCAACGCGCGGTGCTCCAACAGATCAGCGCGCTGGTCGCTGCTATCGAGGGTTACGTCGACCACGTGATGGACAGCGTCGGCCGCAAGCTGATCGCGTCGTATCCGTCGCTCACCGAAGCACTGCGTCGCCGCCGGGTCGAGCGGGGCGACGGCGACAAGTTCGTCGAGCGCCTCTTCGGCCTCGAACTCGGTCAGCAGCAGTACGACCGCGGCGAATCGTTCGTCAATGGCGTCACCGAGCGCGCCGGCGAAGACGGCATCAACCGTCTGTGGCGAACCGAGGCCGAGCTACCGACGCCCGCCGAGGTCGACGCCCCCGGCCTCTGGCTCGCCCGCATCGACCTCCCGAACTGACACGTTGCGCGTTCGCATCGCTCGGCGGCCGGTGACGTAGCTCAGCGCAGCCATGCCGACGCCGACGGCCATGACGAAGAAGCCGACGGGCTGTTCGATGCGCAACGCGACGGGTAACAGCGCGCCGGCGACCCACGCCAACTGGAACTCGGCCTCGTAGCGGGCGAAGGCGCGGCCCTGCGCGGCGTCGGGCGCGTCGCGTTGCACGAGCGAGTCGAAGCCCAGCTTGCCGGTGTTGGCCGCGAACCCGACCACGCCGGCGAGCAGCGCAGCGCCCGGCCGGCCCGACACGCGACCGGCGACCAGCGCGCCGAGCGCGATAGCAATGAGCGCCCCGGCCACCATTCGCTCTTCGGGGATACGAGCGCGGACGCGCGGCGCCAGCAATGCGCCGAGGAACGACCCGAGCATGCTGGCGGCCAGCACAACGCCGAACCACCACGACGGCGCGTCACCGCGGCGGAACGCGAACGCAATAAGGAACGTCAGGAAACCGACGGCGGCGCGCAGCGTGGCGGTGGCGGTCGCCGCCAGCCGGATGCCGGGATCGTTCAGTTCGGCGGTCCCGCCCGCCTGGTGGCGCGTCGGCTCGGGCTCGGCGGCCCCGGACTCCAAGCGCAGACCGGCGATGGCCGTCGCGACATAGACCACCGACGCCAATCGAAGAACCCAGGCCGCGTCGGTGATGCGCAGCACCGCGACCGCCGGTCCCGACGCCACCAAGCCGGCGACGACGCCAACCAGCGCGAGCTTCGAGTTCGCTTCGACAAGGAGCGCGTCGTGCCCAACCGTCGGCGCGACGAGCGAGCTCTTGGCGACGGCGTGCGTCTTGGAGAGGACGAGCAGGCAGAACGCCGCCGGGAACAACAACAACTGGTCGATGACGGCCGCCATCCAGAGACACGCCAAGGCGCGAGCAACGGCGGCGCCCACGACGATGGCCCGCCGGCCACCGCGAGCGCGGTCGATGACCGGGCCGAGGAGCGGGGCAACGATCGCGAACGGCGCGATCGTCAGGAGCAGCGACAAGGCCACCCGTCCGCGTGCCGCCGTCGGGCTGATGCTGAAGAACACCGACCCAGCCAGCGCCACAGTGACCATGGCGTCGCCCGCCAGCGCGAGCGCGTGGGTAACTGCCAGGCGGGAGAACGCCGACGGCCTCACCCTGGCCACGATACGTGTCGGTGGAAATGCCGCGGAAAGAGCGACCTGACACCGACACGTGCTGTTCGCCGGGTATTC
This sequence comes from Acidimicrobiales bacterium, assembly GCA_035649535.1. Lineage (GTDB taxonomy): Bacteria > Actinomycetota > Acidimicrobiia > Acidimicrobiales > JACDEA01 > JACDEA01. Next base: position 1,972 of record DASRJI010000121.1, read on the forward strand.
AACCGTTCGCCATGTGCGCTCCGTACGCTGGAGCAGCATGGCAAAGCACGTGATTCGCGAGGTGAAGGTCGATCCTCCGGTCCCGAGCACACTCATCGTGTTCCGACGCGACGACATCGCCCGATTCGTCGAGACCGCCCGCCGCACGGTCGCCCAGCTCGAGGCCGAGTTGGCCGCGGCACGCGCGCATCATCCGGTTGCTGACCCGCCGTCGAAGTCGCCGCTGTTCAGCCTGCCGCCGTGGACCGCACGCATCGACGACGAGGCCGACAACATCACGTTCTTCGAGTCACTGCGAGACGACGACGAGCAGCTGATCGCCGGCGCCTGAGCACTACATCCAGGCGGGGAACACGCGGCTGAACGTCTCGGCGGCGATGACGGTGAGGGCCACGACCGGGGCGATCGTCAGCAGGTACGCGGTGCGGGGCTGGAGCCGCCGGTACAGAACGATGCTCGCGCTCATCGCCAGCCCATAGAGCACGAGGGCGATGATGACTGCGGGCAGCGCGCCGCGATCGCCGCGGCCGCCGAACTCGCGCTGGTGGCGCGCGCCCTGCGGTGTTGGTGCGAACGGCGTGCTCTTGCTCTGCCCGACCACCACGATCGCCGACTTCTGGTTCCGCGGGTTGAGACTGGCTGACGTGACCAACGTGAGCCGGTCGTCCTTGCTCGGGCCGTAGACCTGTTCGATCACCCGCGGCGTCATCTCCACTTTGCGGACCGACGTCACCGCGTAGACGGTTTGGCCTTGCGTCGTCGACACGAGGATGCGGTTGCCCTTGTGCAGCCCGGCGATCCGCGAGAACGGTGCGCCGTAGGCCTTGCGCCGGCCGACGACGACGCTGTTGCCCGGCTGACCGAGTCCCGCGGTGCCCGGCGCGTGGCCCGGCGCGCGCCGCGTCTGCGCGGACTGCGTTCCCTCCACGACGACCTGCTGCATGCGAACCGCGCCAATCTCGAGGATGCCGAGCGGCGCGCCGAACTCGGGCGCTCGCTTGGCGACGGTGACGCCGCCGAGCCCGGTGGACTCGTTGGCGGCGCGGTTGAGGGCACCGCGCGCCTCGCGCATGAGCGAGCGCTGGTCGCGCGTCTGGAAGTAGGAACCGAAGCCGTATACGACCAGGCCCATCCCGGCGATGAGGACGACAAGCCAGACCGCCAGCAACGCGCGCAACCGCCCGCCGTTCAACGGCGGCGCGGCCGGCGGCGCGACAACCGCCGTCAGTTGCGCCGGGCGTTCGAGCACGGTGGTCATCGTGTCTTCGACGTCGTGTAGAGAGCGACCGTCACCAGGGCCATCACGAGAGCCAACGCGAGGATCACCCAGATGGCGCTCGGCACATGGGCGGCGATGTACGGCGGAATCGCCGCGACCGTCGCGACGAACGTGTTGTCGCCTCCGGTGTCGGCGGGTGGGCCGGCGTCGGGCGGCGCGGGCGCGGATGTCGACGCCAGGTTCAGCGGCGGTGCGGTACCCAACACACTCGCCAACGTCGATTGGGCCAGGTCCGGCGTCGGCATGCTGGCGACTACCGCCGCGGCCTCCTCAGCCGCAGTATCCGGCGCGGCGGCCGGCGGGTCGACCACGGCGGGCCCCTCGGTCGACTCCACTTCCGCGCACGGGCCGGTCACCGGCGCGGTGCCCACCTTGGCGATCTCCGTCGCCGCCTGCGCCTTGAGATCGTCCGGCAGCGGCACCATGCCCTTGGGCAAGTCGGCCTGGCCGGGGCCGGTGATGTGGGTAAGCCAGTCCTTCAGCAACTTCTGCGAGTTGGCGCGCGGCGAGCAATCGTCGTTGAGCAGCGGCTCCGTCGGCGCCAGCGCGTACTCAACGAACGTAAGCGGATAGGGCTGGGTTCCGTTCTGCGCCGTTGCGTACGCCGGGTCCGAGATCCGGATGCCCTGCGCGTCGGCCTTGGTGCCGGGCAGGGCGGCGCGCAACGAGTCAGGCGTTGGCGCAACGAAGTGGCCGGCGCTGTCTTGCAACTGCACTTGCGTGAGGTCGAGGGCCTGCGCAGTGACCAGGTCGGTGAGCACCCAGATGCCGCCCTCGGACGTGACGGTCGGGCCGATCAGGCCCTTGCGCAGCGCCGGCCGACCGGTGAGCAGCGCCGTCGAGCCCTCGATCGCGGGGAAGCCCGGGATGGCCTGGGCCAGGTCAGCGCCGACCTCGCGCGCCTTGCCGCGCTCGGCCCCAAAGACCGGAAGGTCGGGGATCTTCCAGGCGGCCGGCGCCAGCGCCTTGAAATAGCGCGTCGAATACCACGAGAACGACTCGGCGCCCGCCATCGCCAGGACGGGGTTGGGCACCACGCTGTCAAACAAGCCGGTGCCGCCGGTGAGTTCCGGGTTGCGCGCCGCGATGTCCTCGGCATACGGGCGAGGCTGTTCGGCGGTGGCGTTGGGACCGTTCACCTGCTCGATGCCGTACCGGCCTCCCGCGAACATCACCGCGGCCTCTTCAGCCGTGAGTTTGAGGGTCTTGTACGGAACCTTGTGGCCATCAGCTGCCTTGGTGCCGCCGGCCACGCCGATCACGCCGGCGCTGATCGCGAGCGGCACGGCGACCGCCGGGCGGTGCGGGGCGGACGGATCGTGCAACGGATCGAGCTTGACGTCAGGGTTCGTGCCCGTCGCCGTGTAGGCGAGGTCGAGCACGCCGAGATCGAACTGGCTGACGGCGACGCCCTCACCGACGAAGCTGGCGCGGCCCGGCGCCTTGATGTGGAGTTGATCGCAGGCGCCGACCGTCCACTTGATCCACGCGTCGGTCATTCGGTCGCCCGCACCCGTGGCCAGCACGCCATCGGCCGGACCGCCGCAGCCCGCGATCGGGTCGCTGACCCCGTAGGCGATCGGGAAGACGAACGGCTTGTACCGGTTGGGCTCGCCCTCGGCCATCGAGGCGCGGTGCTTGAGTTCGACCACGAGCGAACAGGCGTGGGTTTGGTCGCAGGTGAGATCGGTGTCGTGCGACTGGCCGTCGGTCGTTTGGTACGTCCACGTCGTTGACCCCGAGCCGAGGCGGAAGACGAAGCTCTCCCCTTCAGGCCGCTGCGAATTCTGGAGCGTCAGGTTGTCGGAGACGAATGCGTCCGACGACGACGAGATCGGAGTCAGCGGACAATTGGCGCTGCCCTTGCCGAAGTCGTCCGGCGGCGTTCCTACCGTGCTTTGGTAGGTGACGCCGCCGCGACACAGGGCGGCCTCAGCGGCAAACACCGGGACCGTCTCATTGGTGTTGATCGTGACGATGACGGCTTGACCGTCGCTGATGCCCGACGTCGTGCTCACCGAGACGCGCGGCACCTCGTCGGCCGCGCCGGCGACGGCCTCGTGCCCGACGGGCCAGGCGGCGACTGCGATCAGGCCGAGGGCGCTCACGACCCCCAGCAGGCGACGCTTCACGCCGAGCTGCGAACGCCGCGTCGCTTGGCCCATCGCACGAGATAGGTGCCGGCGGAAACGAGGCCGGCGCCCAGCATCAGCAGTACCGCGAAATCACGGCCGGTGCGCGGCATGGGCACGCCACTCGTCGGCGCCCGCGTCGTTGTCGTGGCCACCGCGGCCGATGCCACCGTGAGACTGACCGTCACCGTCTGGGTGGTCCCGCTGGCGCGTATCCCGGAGAGCGCGAGCGTGTGCGATCCGGTCGGAGCCGTCGCCGGAATCGTGAACTGCTTCGTCGCGACGCCGGCGGCATTGGCCGTCATGGTCCCGAGCGTGACCGGGTCCGAGTTCATCACGACGGTGACCGTCGCGTTGGCCTGCCAGCCCGTCGACGTCAGCGTGACCACGCCACCGGGGGCCACCTGCGACGGTGACACTGAAACGCCACTCGCGTTCAAGGTCGTGGTGGTCGACGCGACGGTTGTCGATGTGGTCGACGTGGAGCTGGTGGAAGTCGACGTGGTCGAGCTGGTCGACGTCGAGGAAGTCGACGAGGTCGAGCCACCTTGCGTCGTGGGCGGACTTGTCGTCGGCGAACTCGTTGTCGGCGGGCTTGTCGTCGGCGAACTGGTTGTCGGCGGCGACGTGGTCGGAGGGACGGTGCTGCCGCCGCCGCCCGCGTAGTTGATGCGGTAGTGCTTGAACACATGGCCGGACGTCGCGATCTGGGTGCTCACCGACTCGTCGAGCCACAGGTCGCACGGATGGCTGGCGTCGCACGTGATGGTCGTCGTCTGGTCGCCGTTGCCGCTGTTGTAGGTCACCTCTTGGGAACCGGTCCCGACGCGGAACTCGAGGTCGACGTTCTGCTTGTCGGCGTCGGACAGCGCGTTGGTAGTCGCGTCGTCGGTTCCCTCGACGAACGGGTGGCCGATGCAGTTGCCGAACTTCGTGGGGCTCAACTGCGACGGCGTGACCACGTCAAGATCGGGCTTGCACAACCGAGCCTGCACCGAGTTGAGCCGGTTGACCGTGTCGTGATGCACATGGATTGACAAGGTCGTCCCGCCGGCGACGTCGTTGAACGGGCCGGGCGGATCGACGTTCGGCGTCGCCGGCTTCACCGCCGCTTTGGTGCTGGTGTCGGGCGTCGCGTTCGTGTCGGCCCCGACGTCCTTCACGAACAGCGCGGTGGCCAGCGTCGCCAGGATGACGAAGACGATCCCCGAGTATCTCGACGGCGACCTCATCCCGGGAAGTACCCGACGACGTCAGCGATGGCCTGGGCCGAGCCGAACTTGTTGAAGATGGCGACCTTGCCGTTGGTGCCGACCTTGGCGATCACGTTGTTGGCGACGGTCTGGCCGGCGGCGAAGTTCAGGCTCGATGAGCCCGGCAAGCTGCCGGCGCCGGGAAACACGGTGAAGAAGCTCCAGTCGGTCGTCTCGGTAGCGGTGATGTTGAGCACGACGGCGCCGACGCCGGTGGACGGCACGCCGCCGATGTTGAGGACGTTGAACTCGATCGTGCCGTCGGGTCCGATGGCGCCTTCGAGCCCGTCGGCGGGATCCGGCGTCTGGCCGGCCCGGGTCTCGAGGATGCGGGCCGGTGTCAGCGGGACGTAGGTGCTCGTCGCCGGGAAGTAGCCGACGACATCGGCGATCGCTTGGGCCGAGCCGAACTTGTTGAAGACGGCGACCTTGCCGTTGGTACCGACCTTGGCGATCACGTTGTTGGCGACCGTCTGGCCGCCGGTGAAGTTCAGGCTCGATGAGCCTGGGAGGGTGCCCGCACCTGGGTACACGGTGAAGTAGCCCCAGTCGGTGGTCTCGGTCGCGGTGATGTTGAGGACCACGGCGCTGACGCCGGTGGACGGCACGCCGCCGACGTTGAGCACGTTGAATTCGATCGTGCCGTCGGGGCCGATGGCGCCTTCGAGGCCGTCGGCGGGATCCGGTATCTGGCCGGCCCGGGTCTCGAGGATGCGGGCCGGCGCCAGCGGGACGTAGGGGCTGGTGGCCGGGAAGTAGCCGACGACATCGGCGATCGCTTGGGCCGAGCCGAACTTGTTGAAGATGGCGACCTTGCCGTTGGTGCCGACCTTGGCGATCACGTTGTTGGCGACGGTCTGGCCGGCGGCGAAGTTCAGGCTCGACGCACCCGGCAGTGTTCCGGCACCGGGGTACACGGTGAAGTAGCTCCAGTCGGTCGTCTCCGTGGCGGTGACGTTGAGAACGACCGCGCTGACGCCGGTGGACGGCACGCCGCCGACGTTGAGGACGTTGAACTCGATCGTGCCGTCCGGGCCGATGGCGCCTTCGAGGCCGTCCGCAGGATCGGGCGTCTGGCCGGCGCGGGTCTCGAGGATGCGGGCCGGTGTCAGCGCGATGTACTCAGGCGGGGTGGTCGAGGCGTCGTAGTTGACGCGGTAGTGCTTGAAGATGTGCCCGGAGCTCGCGATCGCGGTGCTGACCGACTGGTCGAGCCACAGATCACAGGGATGGTTCCCGTCACACGTGATCGTGGACGGGCCGTTGTTGGCGGTGAACGTCTGGGTGCCGGTGCCGACCCGGAAGCTCAGGTCGACGTTCTGCTTGTCGGCGTCGGAGAGCGCGTTCGTGGTGGCGTCGTCCGACCCAGCGACGAACGCCGCCGGGATGCAGTTGCCGAACTGCGTCGGCGCGAGTTGGGACGGCGTGACCACGTCGAGGTCCGGCTTGCACAGGCGGGCCTGCACCGAGTTGAGCCGGTTCACCGTGTCGTGGTGGACGTGAATCGAAATCGTCGTGCCCTCCACGGCGTTGTTGAACGGACCTGGGGGCGCGATCGACGGCGCCGCCGGAAAGATCGCCGCGGTCGTGATCGTGTCCGGGCTGCCGGCGGTGTCAGCGCGCGCCGGTGCTGACAAGGCGGCGATCACGCTGCCGACCACAAGCGTTACCGTCACCAACCGGCCACGCAGCGATGCACTCATCCTCGATCTCCTCGGGTCACTTGAACGTCAGGGGAATGGACTTGAAGCCGTAGCCATTTGGGATCTGCAACTTCAGAACGAGCAGGCACGGGTGGGCGGCGTCGCACGCCACCGTCGTCGTGCGGCCGTCGCGGGTCTCGTAGGTGTCGACGCCGGTACCGACCCGGAAGGTTCCGTCGACGAGGCTGAACGGCGGCGCCCCAGGAATGACCTTGGAGCGTTCCGAGTTCGCCGACAGGTTCTTGCTCAGGCACTTGCCCGTCCACGTCGGCCGTACGTCGGTGTCGTACAGATAGGTCACGCCGCCTTTGCACTGCCAGGCCTCGACCGCGTAGATCGCCGAGCCCTTGTCGGCGTCGACGTGGACGTGCACCTCGTCGCCGTCTCGGAGGCCAGACGTGTTTGCAGTAGAGAGCTTGAGCGGCAAGGGCGTGTCGGTGCCCGACACGACGCCGTCGCGTGCGGTCGCCGGCTGGGCGCCTTTGCCGCCACCACCAGCGTCGACCTGACCGCCCGAGTCGCTGCCGCCGGCGCGCCCGCCGGCCAGCGTCGTCGAGGAGCGGTCTGACGATGCGCCGGCGGCCACGCGGCCGCCGTCCTTGGACCCACGGTTGAGCACGACGGCGACGACAACCAGCACGACTGCAATGGCGCCCGCGATAGCGACGCGGCTGGTCATGCGAGCCTTCGCGGGGCCCGCGCCGCGGAAGGAAAGCCGCCCAGGGACATCGGTTTCGACCCTAAGAGGGCGATGTTTCCGTAGACCCAACCGAACGCAATCGTGAGCTAAACGGAAGTTGAACAGACGAAGTCGCCCGTGCGTGCCACGCCCCCGGAAATGCAAAACGGGGTGAGGCGCACGTAGGCGCCTCACCCCGTTTTTGCGGGGGGACCGGAGCTACTACTTGAGGAGCGGCGCGTGGGCGGCGGACGGCAGGAACGGACCGTTGCCACCAAAGACGGCGCTGTAGCCGTTGCCCAGGACTATCTGGACGATCTTGGCGGTGCCGCTACAGGACGCCGTGCCCGCACCGTTGGTGACGCCGGTGCACACCAGCGTGGTGCCGGCGTAGAACACGACCGGCTGGCCGGGAATCGGAACACCGCCCGGTCCGGTCAGCGTGGCGTTCAAGGTGAGCAGGTACAGCTTGAGCGTCGCCAGTTCCACCAGGGCCGGCGTCGCGGTCAATGACGTGGCAACGAAGTCAGTCGGCGTGATCGGCCCCGACGAGCCCGAGAACGGACCCTGGTTCGTGCCGTACACCCCACGGACCTTGAACGTGTAGGCGGTGCCGTTCGTGAGGCCGGTGAAGCTCAGTGACGTAGACGAACTCGGGCTGCTGACGTCGGGGCCGGCCGGGCTCACCGGCGTGGCCACGACTTCGTAGCTGTCGGGTGCGGGCCCCGACGGTGCCGTCCAAGTGAGGTCCACCTTGGCGTTGCCGGGCGTGCCCGACGGCGTGCCGGGCGGCGGCGCGACGGGGGTTCCACTACCAGTAGCCGGGGCGCTGGTGAAGTGCGACGTGCCGTTGGCCGCGGTGTTGGTCGCTGTGGCGCTCACCGCGTAAGCGGTGAAGTTGGTCAGGCCACTGAACACCGCGCTGGTCGCCGGCGGCGTCACCGTCTGCGTACCGCCACCGGGCCCGGCCACCGTGACCGAGTACGACGTGATGGGCGCGTTGCCGGTGTTGGCGGGGGCGGCGACGCCCACGGTCAGCTCGCCGTTGCCCGGCGTGATCGTGAGGCCGGGAGCACCAGGGACGCCGGCGTAGGTGATGTCGTAGTGCTTGAAAAGGTGGCCGGACGACTGCACGGCCGTGCTGACCGATTCATCGATCCACAGCGCGCACGGGTTCGATGCGTCGCAGGTGATCGTCGACGACCCACCGTTGAACGCGAACGTCTGCGAACCGGAGCCGACGCGGAAGCTCACGTCGACGTTCTGATGGTCGACGTCCGAGAGCGCATTCGTGGTGGCGTCGTCAACCCCGGCCGAGAACGCCGCCGGGATGCAGTTGCCGAACTGGCTGGGCGACAGCTGCGAGGGCGTCACGATGTCGAGGCCGGGCTTGCACAGCCGGACCTGGGCCGAGTTGAGCCGGTTCGGTGTGCCGTGGTGGACGTGGATGTTGATGAGCGAGCCGGCGATCGCGGCGCCGAGCGTCGCCGGGCTAGCCACGCCCGCGCTACCGGCGGTGGGTGCGAACGCCGCCTGGGTGGTGGTATCGGGACTGCCGGACGTGTCGGCTCGAGCGAGGCCGGCGGTAGCGATGGTGAACGCCGACAGCAGGGTCGCCATCGCCGCCACGACCGCTACCCGGCGGCGCGCCAAGCGAGAGTGCGTGAACAAAGTGGTTCCTCCATGGGAGAGAGCTGCCGCGCGGGCGCGCGGAGCTAAGGGTCTGAGTGCTGCGAACGAATTGGGTGCGAGCTAGATCAGCTAGTCGACGCCTGGGTACTCACGGCAGTTCGAGCCGGCCGCGTTGGAGATGGCGTTGATCGTGCTGGTCAGCGGGGCGAAGCCGGCGCTGATGATGAAGGCCGACAGCGCGATGCCCACGCCGCTTGCGTTGTTGCAGAGGACGCCCTTGCTGCCACCCGTCGTGTTGTCGAACCCGAGGAGCGCGAGCGCAGCTTGGTAGCCGCGGCGACCAGCGCCGCCGCCGACCTTGTCGAGGACGTTGTAGATGTAGCGAACACCGATAAAGCTGCCCGTCGACTCGTTCCACGCCGGGCCGCCGCTGTTGTTCTGGAACTGCTTGACGTTCGAGTCCTTCACCACGCCGCCGGCGCTGGTGTCCAGCTCGAAGTTGCCGTCAATGTCGTTCCAACGAACGGGATTCGCCGTGACGTTGCCACCGGTCGTCGTCATGTAGCCCAGACGGGCGCAGGCGCCCTTGAACGGGCAACGCTTGTCGAGGGTCGGGTTCGACGAGTTCGACGTCTGGTAAGCCCACAGCGCCGCGGAGTACGGCAGGATCGCCTTGTCCTGGTCGGCCGACGTGACCGTCAGAGCTTGGTTCTCCTCGACGAGGCGAAGGGTGCGATCGCCGCCGCCGGCGCAGTTGCCGCTGTTGTCAGGCGTGACGTTGGCGAGGACGTCGGAGATGAAGAAGCTGCGCGTGCCCGAGCCTGCTTGTGGCAGGTACCGCACGATGGGCCCGTCCTGGCCGCCGACCTGGTTCCAGTTCGTGACGTTGCAGAGGTAGATGTCACGGATCTGCTGGTGCGTGAGGACGAGCGGCGCCTTGGTGCTGGTCGTCGCCCACGTCAGCGCGTCGAGCGCGAAGGCGTAGTAGCGGAACGTGCTCTTGTCGCCTGCGCCGGCACCGCGGGGACCGCTCGATGAGCGGGCGACGTCGATGCAGCCGAAGTTCTGACCAGCAGTCTCGGCCGGACCGCCGTTGGGGGCCGGGCCGGTGCCACCGCTCTCAGTTGCGAGGTAGTTGCGTCCAGCGGTGGAGCCGAACGGCGCGGTGCCGCGGGCGCCGGTGCTCAACGCAGTGTTGCCCGACGGCGCGGCCGGGTCCTTGACCCAGTCGATGTCGTTCGGGCAGTCAGTGGCGGTAGCCGACTCGCCGGGAACCGTGAACTTGTTCCCCGGAAGCGCCGAATAGACGGCCGGCGACGCCGGGATGTTGAAGGTCTTGGCCGCCGTCGTCGCGCCGTTGACGGTCACGTTCGTGCCCGTCCCATTGTTGTTGAGGGTGTTCATGATGTCGGTCATCACGCCCTCGCTCGTGTCAGAGCCGGCCGATGTCACGACGACGCCGGTCGTGGTCGCGCCAGCCGGCGGTGCGACCGACACTAAGGAGGCAGCGCTCATGCCCAACGCCGCCACCAGCAGCGCGCCACCCCTCAGAAGAGTTCGCTTCACTGTTGCCTTGCCCCTTTCGGTTGGAATTGCCTTGGCAGTTCTCTCATGTCGATGTGAACGTGATGTCGGGTTTGCGGGGAACGCGAGGTGAAGTTCCGTTAACGATTTGCTCCTCGTGCATCAAGCTCCTCGAGCTTGGCGATCAGCGGCACGAACAGCGCCGGCGCGATCACGAGGAGGATGAACAACAGAGCCGGCAAGGCCGTCGACTCCTTGGCCGCCGCCGAGGGCCGCTTGTAGACCGCGGGCGACGCCAACCGGAAGAGGCTGCTCCCGCCGCCGACCGCGGCGACCGCGCCGTCGCGACCGACGACGCCGGTGAGGCCACCGGCCGCGCCCGTTCCGCCGACTGCGCCGGCCACCCCATTCGCGCCGGCCACGGCACCCGCCGCACCTGCGCCACCCACCGCGGACGCCGCCGCGCCTCCCGCGGCGGCGGCACCGGCGGTCGCGCCACCAGTGCGTCCGGCCGCGGCGCTCGCCGGACTACCGACGACCGTGCCGCCGATGGTCCGTCCGGCGAGTGGGTCCTTCGGGCTCGACGCGCCTTCGCCCAGCGAGCCCTTGAAACGCGGGTTCACGCAGTTGCCGACGCTCAGCGTTTCCGCCGCCGCTCCCTGCATGCGCCCGATCGAGTTGACCAACTCCTGGGACAGGTTGGGCGGCAGCGGCGAGTAGCCGATCCGCGCCATGTTCACCTGGCCTTCGCAGGCGATGTACCGCATCCACTTGGCCAGCGTCTCGGTGACGCCGCTGTTGTCGTAGGCGCCCTTGCAACTCGGCCGGTCGCCGGTCGCCGCGCACTGCGTGACCATGTAGCTGTAGGCCGAGATCGGGTACGCCTCGGGGTTGGTGCTGGCGTAGACCCCGGACAGTTCCTGGCTCAGGTCGGGCCGCAGCTTGGCGCCCTCGAGCGCAGCCGAGATGTTCTGGGCGTACGGGAGCACCCACTGGTTGGCCGCGTTCTGGACCCATGCCGCCGGCGCCCGGTACGTCTTGGCGTACCCGAACTCGTCGTAGGCGATCGCCCACTTACCCGAGTTGCCGGCCACGTACTGGGCGATCTGGTCCGAGCCGTTGAGAGCGAGGGTCTTGGGCGCGAAGTCGGGCTTGCTGTCGAGCTGGATGATGCGGACCGACGTCGGCAGCTGGTTGCGCGACGCCCACGACGCGAACTTGTCCGGGACCGTGTGCTGCACGAAGTCGTAGAACAGCGCGGTCGTTCCCGACTGGCCGCCGCGGTAGACGACGGTGATCGGTTGGTCGGGCAGCTGAAGGCCGCCGTTGTCGGCGACGATGGCCGGGTCGGACCACGAGCTGATGTCCCCGATGAAGATGCGGGCGATCGTCGCTCGAGACAAGTGGAGGTAGTCGACCTTGCGCCCGGCCTTGTCGTCGACGTTGTACATGATCGCGACCGCGCCAGCCACGTCGGGGACGTACTGGTAGCCGCGCTGGTCGGCGCCACCCGCGCCGCCAAGGGCGGAGTACTCGGCCTCGGTCCCGGCGAAGTCGATGAGGTTCTGCCCGAACTGGGTGAGGCCTTGCGGCGAGCCGGTTGGCAGGTAGTTCACCTGTAGGCCGCTCGTCTGGGCGTCGGCGACCCACTGCTGCATGGCCAGCGCGACATAGGTGGACCCGGAGCCGTTGATCTTGGCCGGCGTGGCGCGCGCCGCGGTCGGCGTGACTGCGAGCAGCCCGACCGCGGCGACGAGCAGCGCCCGCGAGAGACGCTTAACCAAAGCGACCCTGCACGTAGTCGAGCGTCCGTGAGTCGCGCGGGTTGTTGAACATCATCTCGGTCGCGCCTTGCTCGACGACGACGCCGGGCTCGTTCTCAGCAGCGAGGAAGAACGCGCACGTGTCCGACACTCGGTGCGCCTGCTGCATGTTGTGGGTGACGATGACGACGGTCACCTGGCCGCGCAGCTCGGCGATCGTCTCCTCGACGCGGCGGGTCGACGTCGGGTCCAGGGCCGAGCACGGCTCGTCCATCAGCAGCACGTTCGGGTAGACCGCCAGCGACCGGGCGATGCACAGGCGCTGCTGCTGACCACCGGAAAGAGCGCCGCCCGGCGAGTCGAGCCGGTCGCGAACTTCGCGCCAGAGGCTGGCCCGTTGGAGCGACTGCTCGACGAGGGCGTTCTCGTCGTCGCACTTGATGCGGGCCAGCTTGAGGCCCGACAGCACGTTCTCCCGGATCGACATAGCCGGGAACGGGTTGGGCTTCTGGAACACCATGCCCACGCGCATCCGCACTTGCTGGGCGCGCATACCGCGGGCGTAGATGTCCTCGCCGTTGAGCAGGATCTGGCCGTCGAGGGCGGCGCCGGGCACCAGCTCGTGCATGCGGTTGAGCATCCGCAGGAACGTCGACTTGCCGCAGCCCGACGGTCCGATGAGCGCGGTGACCCGGCCCTTCTCCATCACCAGGTCGACGCCTTCGAGCACGAGGCGATCGCCGAACCACGCCGACGCGTCGCGCGCCTCAATCGTCGCGGCGCCGGGCGGCGGACCACCCACCAGCGCCGGTGCGACCAGGCGCGCCGGAGGGACGGTGTCGAATTCAGGACGGACGAGGGTGTCGGTCATCGCTTGAACATCTCCAGTGAGAGGCGACGGGTGGACGTGTGCTTGCTGCGATCGCGCCCGATGTAGCGAGCGAGACCGAACAAGCCGAGAACCATGAACATGAGGACGAAGGCGCCGGCGAACCCGCGGTCGACCGCGGAGAGGTCGGGCTTGTTGATGTTGCGGAAGATGAAGAGCGGCAAGCTCTCTTGCGCGCCCTTGGTGGGGTTGGCGTTCATCAGGTCGTAGCCAAAGGCGGTGAACAAGAGGGGGGCGGTCTCGCCCACGGCGCGGGCGATTCCGAGAACGACAGCGGTGGTCATGCCGGTGCGGGCAGTGGGCAGCACCACGGCGGCGACCGTCCGGGCGCGTGACGCGCCGAGGGCCAAGCTCGCCTCGCGCAGGCCGTCGGGGACGAGACGCAGCACGACGGTGATCGTCTGCGTGATCGTCGGCAGCATGATCATGGCCAGCGCGAGGCTCGCCATCAGGCCGTTGAAGCTGAACAAGGTGAAGCTACGGGCGTAGGGCAGGATCAGCACGGCGAAGATGAACAGACCGGCGAGCACCGACGGGATGCCGCTCATGGCGTCGACGAAGACGCGCACGGGCCGTCGCCACCGGCTGCGCGACTCGTTCAGGAACACGGCGGCGAGCAGCCCCAGCGGGAGCGACCACACCAAGGCCAAGCCGACCTGCTCGATCGTGCCGGTGATGGCGTGCGAGCCGCCGCCCGCCGTCGCCGGCATGGTCGGCGTGATGCCCTTCTGGTCGTGAAAGAAGAAGCCGGGCCGTAGCGACGGCAAGCCGCGCGCGACGACGTAGCCGATGAGCCAGGCCAGCGGGATCAGCAAGGCGATGGCGCCGGAGATAACGACGACCGTGGCGACGCGGTCAGCGGCGACCAGTGAGCCGTGCTGCTCGTTCATCACGACGTAGTAGATGGCGAGGAAGCCGAAGAACGCGCACAGCAGGAAGCCGAACCACCCGACGCCGTCGGTGAAGCGGGCGAAGACCAACCAGCACACGGCCAAGCTGCTGACGCCGCTGGCGATGAGCATGGCGACGTCGTCGGTCGTGCGCTCCGACGGACGGCGCGGCGCGCGCGCCAGTCGAGCCGGGGCCTCGTGGAGCGCCGTGGCCATCAGAGTTCGACCCCTGCGCCCGAGCGACTACGCGAGACGACGACGGAGGCGATCATGTTCGTCGCCAGCGTGAGGAGAAAGAGCACGAGGCCGGCGGCCATGAGCCCCGACGTCGTGAAGTCGTCGCTGCCCGCCCGCCGGGCGATGAAGCCCGACACCGTCGCGCCGCCGTTCTGAAGGATGTGCGTGACGACCTGCGGGACCTGGGGCAGCAGCAACGCGAGGGCGATGGTTTCGCCCAGCGCGCGCCCGAGACCGAGCATGGCGCCGCCGATGATCCCGCCGCGGCCGAAGGGCAGGACGACGGAGCGGATCATCCCCCACCGCGTCGCGCCCAGGGCCAGCGCGGCTTCCTTCTCGCCCGGCGGGGTTTGGCCGAACACCTCGCGCACGACCGACGCGACGATCGGCAGCGTCATCAGCGACACGACGATCCCGCCGATGAAGATCGACCCGATGAACTCGGCACCGTGGTCGACCTTGAAGATCGGGATGAACGCGAAATGCCGGCTCATCCACTTCGACAGCGGCACGATCTGCGGACTGAGGAACAGGAACCCCCAGATGCCGTAGAGCAGGCTCGGGATGGCGGCGAGGAGGTCGACCAGCGCGGTCAAGTACCGCCGGCTGCGCGCCGACGCGTACTCGGTGATGTAGAGCGCGGCGAGCACACCGAACGGCACGGCGATGACGATCGCGGTGAAGGCAACGGTGATGGTGCCGGTCAGGAGTCCCAACACGCCGATGCGGGGCGGGTTCACGTCGGTGCGCCATTCGCTGCGCGTCAGGAAGTGCCAGATGCCCTGGCTCGACAGCGCGTCGTTGCTCCGCAGCAGGAGGAACAATCCGACCAGCGTCAGCAGCACCAGGACGACCAGTCCGGACCCAAGGGTGATGCGATCGAACCAACGATCGACCTGGCTCGGTTCCTGGACGACGACGCGGGGCGTGCGCGGGGTGGTGGTCGCCGCCATCAGCCGAGCCAGACCAAGACGAGGCCGAGGAGCAGCACCAGGGCCACCATCGGGACGAGCGCCTCGACGGGGATCGGCCAGTCGCGCCGGGGAGTGATCGGCGAGGCCGTGGGGATCAGGACTGGCGCCGGCGGCGCGGTCGCTGGCTCGACCTCGGTGTGGACGATGGCTCCGGCACGAATCGACTCGGCCTGCGCCTCGGCCTCGGCGATGACGGCCGCGGCCCGGGCGTGGGCGTACTCGAGCGCGCTGGCGATTTCGACCTCGGCGACTGCGTGCATCGACGCGATCGCGGTGGTGGCTTCATCGAAGCCGGCAGAGTCGGCTTCCGGGTACATCGAGGTCAGACCGCTTCGGCTCGGCGCAGTCGCTCCGCATCGGCCTGGGCTTCGGCGACGAGCGCGGCGGCCCGTCGCTCAGCCGCAGCGAGGATGGCGGCAACCTCGGCGTCGGCGGTCGCCCGGCGGGCAGCGACGTCCTGGCGAGCCGCCTGGAGCATCTGCGTGAGCGTCCGCCCGCGCTCGTCCGTCGCCGCCATCTCCACCACACGCCGACGGTACGAGTCGAGGGTGAACACAGGTTGAACAGCCGGTGGCGCCCCAGCGGCGACGGCGTGAAACCTCCTCACCGGGAAACCTCGAACTTGTAGCCGAGGCCGCGGATCGTCTTGATGTGCGTCGGCCGGGCCGGGTCGTCCTCGATCTTCGAGCGCAGGCGCTTGACGTGGACGTCGAGCGTCTTGGTGTCGCCGACGTAGTTCGGCCCCCACACCCGGTTGATCAGGGTGTCGCGCGTGAGGACGCGGCCGGCATTGGCGAGGAACAGCTCGAGCAACTCAAATTCCTTGAGCGGCAGCGGCATGAGCTCGCCGTTGATGAACACCTCGTGCGAGTCGGCGTCGAGGCGCACCGGCCCGGCCTCGAGCACGTCGGCGGGTACCGCGCCATTGCCATCGCGCGGCGCACGCCGCATCACCGCCCGCATCCGGGCGACCAGCTCGCGCAGGCGATACGGCTTGGTGATGTAGTCGTCGGCGCCGACTTCAAGGCCGACGACGGCGTCGATCTCGGTCGACCGCGCCGTCACCATGATGATCGGCACCATCGACTTGGTCCGGATCTCGCGGCACACGTCGAGCCCCGACACCTTGGGCAGCATCAGGTCGAGAAGAACGAGGTCGGGCCGCACGGCGTCGAACTGCTCGAGCGCCTCGGCACCGTCGCGCGCCACGTGCACGAGGAAGCCCTCGCGCTTGAGCCCGACGACCAAGGCGGCGACGAACGATTCGTCGTCCTCGACGATGAGGACGTTGGCCGCGCTCTCAGCCACCGATGCCGACTCCGACGAGGGCGTCGACCGCATCGGCGCTCAGATCAGGGAGGGTCTGGATTCCCGCCAGCGCGCTCACCGCGACGAAGCCGTCGCGCACAAGGGCGGTGTCGGTATCGGCGTCCAGCTCGTCTTCGGTCGCGCGCAGTTCGAGCTGCACCCGGCCGTCCTCGTGGCCGACAACGGCAGTGCGCACGGTGCCGAACGGCGCCAACCGGGCGACGCGCACACCGCGGACGCTCTCGGGACCGAGCGCGGGAACGTTGACGCTCAGGACCACGCGAGGTCCGGCGGCCACCGCCCAGCGCACCGCGTCGACCGCGGACGCCGCCGCGGTGTCATATCGGATCGGCTCGCTGATGTCGACGCTCACCGCAACGCCGGTGGCGCCGAAGTTGCCAGCGGTGAGCGCGGCCCCGACCGTCCCCGAATGCAGGACGGCGCGGCCCGTGTTTGTTCCTGGATTGATGCCCGACGCCACCACCTCGGGCGGCGGACCGAAGGCGCCCAAACGGGCCGCCATCACCGCGAGCGCCGGCGGGCCGTCGATCGCGTAGGTCGGGATGTGGGCCAGGCCGGGGATCTCGGCCGTCTGGTAGTCGATGCCATTGGTGAGGTGCACCGGGCCGAGCGCGGCACCGCTGCCGCTCCGATCGTCGAGCGGTGCGGCGATGAAGATGTCGAAGCCGGCGTCGTCGAGGGCGGCCGCCAACGCCGCGATTCCGGGCGCGTGCACACCGTCGTCGTTGGTCACGAGCACACGATCGGACGCCATTCCGTGGCGACTGTAAGGAGGCCAGGCAAGCGGAGAACGTCGCGGAGGTGACACCCAGATGAACGCCCGGTTCACAGCGCGAGAACGGAGGCGTGGTCACGCGACGGTGGTTGCGGTCTGGGCCGGCATCAACGACGATTCCCGCGACATGAGTGTCGCCGCCGTGGCCGTGCGCCCGATCCCGCTGCCGCGACGCATCCTCGCCGAGTTCGTCGGCACCGCGTTCCTCGTCGCCGCGGTGATCGGTTCGGGCATCGCCGCGGCGCGCTTGTCGCCGCACGACGTCGGCTTGCAGTTGTTCGAGAACGCGGCGGCCACTGCGGCCGCGCTCGTCTGGCTTATCCTGACGCTCGGTCCGGTGTCGGGCGCCCACCTCAACCCGGTGGTCACGCTGGCCGACTGGCTGTTCGGCGGCGGCTCGGGACGCGACGCCGCCGCCTATTGCGGCGCGCAGGTCGCGGGCGGCGCGGCGGGCGCCGCCCTCGCCAACGTGATGTTCAGCCTGCCGGTGGTCGAGCTGTCCCACACCCACCGCAGCGGTGGCGACCTTTGGCTTGCGGAAGTCGTGGCCACGTTCGGGTTGCTGCTCGTGATTTTCGGACTCATGCGATCCGGCCGCCCGTCGTTCGTCGCCTTCGCCGTCGCCGCCTATATCGGCGGGGCGTACTTCTTCACGTCGTCGACCAGCTTCGCCAACCCCGCGGTCACGCTGGCTCGCACGTTGTCGGACACGTTCGCCGGCATCGCACCGTCGTCGGTTCCCGCCTTCGTCGGCGCCCAACTCGTCGGCGCCGCGCTGGCGTTCGTCACGGTGAAGGTGCTGTACCCCGCGCCCACCCTCGAAGGAGTCGGAGCATGACGCACACCCCCGAAGTGCTGTTCGTCTGCGTGCACAACGCGGGACGCAGCCAGATGGCGGCGGCGCTCCTCGACCACTACGCGGCCGGGCGCGTCGTCGTGCGCTCCGCCGGCAGCGCGCCGGCCGATCAGGTCAACCCCGCCGTCGCCGAGGTGATGCGCGAAGTTGGCATCGACCTGTCGAAGGAGTTCCCCAAGCCGTTAACCGACGAGCTGGCGCGTGCGTCCGACGTCCTCGTCACCATGGGGTGTGGCGACGCCTGCCCCGTCTACCCGGGCAAGCGTTACCTCGACTGGGAGTTGACCGACCCGGCAGGAAAGAGCGTCGAGGAGATCAGGCCGATCCGCGATGAGATCGACCGTCGCGTGCGCGACCTGCTGAACGAGCTGGTCCCCGGCGACTAGTTCCCATTCTCATTAGTTGCCGAGAAACTGAGAATGGAGTTGGGTGGTGCGGTGACCGCCCCGCTCCTCCGACGACGCGCCCTTCGCCTCGAAGCGCTCACCCTCGGGTGGAACGCGGTCGAAGCGATCGTCGCCCTGACCGCGGGTGTGGCCGCTTCCTCCACAGCCCTGATCGGCTTCGGGCTCGACTCCGTCGTCGAGGTCGGCGCCGCGCTGGTTGTCGTCTGGCAGTTCTTCGGCGCGTCCGATGACCGCGAGCGGAGCGCGCTGCGGCTCATCGGCGCCAGCTTCATGCTGCTGGCCGCCTACGTCGTGTTCGGCTCGCTGCACGACCTCGTGACGCGCGCAGAACCCGAGGTCGCACCGGCCGGCATCGTCCTGACCGCGCTGTCGGTCATCGTCATGCCGGTACTGGCACGAGTGAAACACCGCGCCGCGCACGAGATGTCGAGCAAGACACTGCTGGCCGACTCGGCCCAGACCAAGCTCTGCGGCTACCTCTCGGCGTCAACTCTCGCCGGCCTCGGCGCCAATGCGCTGCTCGGTTGGTGGTGGGCCGACCCGGTCGCCGCGCTGTTTCTCGCCTACGTCGCGGTCAGCGAGGGTCGCGACGCGTGGGCGGGCCGCGACGACTGCTGCTAGCAGCAGCGGGCGGTCGACTCCGTCACCGTCGCGCAGCCGAGACCCTCGACTTCGGGCGGTGCGTCGGCCAGCACTGTGTAGACCTCCCACGGCGCGCCGTCGGGGTCGTCGACCCACACCTTCTCCTGCACCGCGTAGCAACAGGTGCCGCTCTCTTCGGCCGTGGCCAGCCCGTCGGCGGCGAGGCGCCGCTGGGTCGCCGCCACCTCGTCCGTGGAGAAGACCTCGACACCAAGGTGGTTGAGACGCGTATCGGCGCCGGGGTTCTCGATGAGCACCAGCTTGAGGGGCGGCTCGTCGATGGCGAAGTTGGCGTAGCCGGGCCGGATCTTCGCCGGTTCGGTTGCGAACAGCTTCGAGTAGAAGCCGATCGCCTCGTCGATGTCAGAAACGTTCAGGGCAAGCTGCACACGGGCCATACATCGACTATTATCGATGCATCGATGGTTGTCAATACGAAATGCTGCGCACCGCTGCTGGCCGCTCCGCTCGCGGATGACGACGCCCAGGATCTGGCCCGCACGTTCGCCGCGCTGGCGGACCCCGTGCGGTTACGGCTGCTCTCGCTCATCGCCGCCGCCGGCGAATGCTGCTCCTGTGACCTCGAGGCGCCGCTCGGCAAGTCACAACCCACGGTGAGCCATCACACCAAGGCGCTGGCCGAAGCCGGCCTCATCGTCGGCGAGAAGCGCGGCCGCTGGATGTGGTGGCAGGTCGTCCCCGACCGCGTCGCCCTGGTGCGCGAGTTCCTTAGTCCGGCGGCGGCAGGTACATAGCGCGCTTGCCGTCGAGGATCCACGTCGATCCCTTGGCGCAACGGCCGCAGTTGAAACCGAGCGCTTCGACGACATCAGGGATCACGTCGCCGTGGCTGCACAGCACGGCATCGGTCCCCGCCTCGAGCAGGTCGCGCACGAGCTTGAGGCCGGCGCGGCTGCCGCCTTCGGCCAGCGCCCGGTCGACCTCGACGTCGAGCCCGCGCTTGTCGGCAATGGGAATCACAGTGTCGATGCACCGCACCGACGGACTCGAGAGCACGCTCGTCGCCGCGTAGCGCGACAGCTGCTTGACCAAGCCCTCGGCCTGGCGCGCGCCGCGCGTGGTCAGCGGCCGCAACGTGTCGTCGTCGTCCCACCTCGCCCGCGGTCGGGCGACCGCGTGACGAACGAGCAGCACCGTCATTCGCGATGCTCGGCCGCCCAGGCGGCGACGACCTCGCGATCGTGCACGTAACTCAGCAGCTCGTAGGCCTGGGCGAGCGACACCCAGCGGACCTCGTCGACCTCGTCGTTGCCGTCCTGGAGCACGCCGGAGTCCGGCTCCATCGACCAGTAGCGGACTTCCTTGAACCGGCCCTTGCGATCGACGTAGCGAATCGTCGGGAGTTCGCTCCCGAGGCTGCAACGCAGCCCGGTCTCCTCTTCGACCTCGCGCACCGCGCAGTCCTCATCGGTTTCGCCCTGTTCGAGCTTGCCCTTCGGAAGCGACCAGTCGTCGTACTTCGGACGGTGGATCACGATGACGTCGCGTCCACCGTGCCGGCTGACAACTCCCCCGGCGGCGCGAACTTCAGGGGTCAGCGAAGCCACGAACGGAGCTTGGGCGACGACGCCTTCTTCCACGCGGCGGGAAAGGCGGCGCGGCTCTTTGCCATCGCGACATGCTGCATGCCCACTAGCTCACCAGCTAGGAACGACTGAGCGACGGATGCTCGGCCCGAGCGTCGTAACCACTGCTCGGTGACCACCGCGTCCTGCAAGTCGCCGAGGACGGTCTGCACACCCGCCACCGCGCTGGCCAACCGCCGCGCCGGCTTACCCCACACCGGCTCGGCCGCCTCCGCCGCGTACCGCGCCCGCTTCGACCGGATGCGGATGTTGTGCAGGTCGTCGTCGATCGGCGGATCGGTCAACGCGGCGACCGCGCCTTCGACGTGCTTGAGCGAACGCTTCACGAGCGCGGCTAGCGCGGGGCGCGCCGGTTGCTCGGCCTCAGGGGTGAGCGACGGCGCGGCGGCCGCCGCGAGCAGCGTCTCGAGGAGGTCGACGTAGCGCTGGCCGTCCATCGCCGCGAGGAGCTCGCCGCGGACGTTGCTCTGCTCGGCTTCGAGCCGGGCGAGCAGACCGTGGGCGGCGCGCTGGTCGGAGCTGCTGACACTGGTGACTTCCTCACGCAGCCGTTCGAGAAGAACGTCGCGGTCGCGTACCGCGCCCAGGAGATCGGCGAGCCACGACACTTGCTCGCGAAGATCGGCGCCCCACGCCTCGTCGACCAACGTGCGGAACGTCCGAAGGTCCGAGCGCAGCCGGCGGGTCGCGACTCGCGCTTGGTGCACCTGCTCGATGTCGTCGCCCAGCCGCACACCGGGATCGTGGTGCAGCAACTTGCTCACCGAACGGGCGATGGCCGCCCGCACCACGTCGCCTGCGGTCGCCGCGTCGCCCAATGTGACGGTGGGGATTTCGGGCGTGTCGACGACTGGCCCCAACGCCCGTGCCACCTTGGACAGCGGCTGGCCCGCGCTGGCGCCGGCTTGCCGCAGCCGCTCCGCTGTCGCTTCGAGTACATCGGTGTCACCGAAGACCGCCTCGACTTCGAGCTCGCGGAACCGCGCCGTGAGCCGCCGGCTGTCGTAGACCGACACCTCGTCGTCGCACACCACGGCGCGGACCAGCCCGAGTTCGTCCTGCAGGCTGACGCGCTGGCGACGGGTCGTGAGTCGGGCCACGCGGCCGAGGGAGCTGTTGCGCACGTAGGCGCGAACGAGGCGCGCCGCCTCGGGCGGGATCGGCGACGGCCGCCCTTCGAACTCCAACTCGGTGCGGGCCAACCCAGGCCCAGAAGCATCTGACGGCAGCTTCAACGTCCACCGCGGCGCGCCCTCGCCGGTGCGGAAACGCAACGAGGCGCCCCACCGGGCGAGCCGCAGGTCGGGCGTGTCGTAATACGTCGCCTTGAGCTCCTGGTCGGGTTCGCCGACGGCGACCATGCCCTCGATCACACCGTTCAGGTCGGGCAGGTGGAAGCCGGGCGGGGCGAGGAGCTTCATCTCCCGTTCGAGCGCCATCAGCCCTCCACCTCGTCGTCCACTTCGAGCCAGCGCCGGCCCCGGTCGAGCGCCCGCTCGTTGAGAACGGCCGACGCCGAGCAGCCCTCGCCCGTCGGCACTTTGCTCCACGTGCCGTCGGGCCCCAGCGACCACGAGTTGCAGTCGTCGGCCAAGTTGGTGTCGAGGATCTCCTGGAGCCGCTCCCGCAGAACCGAGGCCTCCACCGGCATGACCACCTCCACGCGCCGATCGAGGTTGCGCGGCATCAGGTCGGCCGAGCCCATGAGGTATTCGACCTCGCCCGACGCGGCGTCGCCAAACGCGAACACCCGGGAGTGCTCGAGGAAGCGACCGACGATCGACCGCACGCGAATTCGTTCGGACAGGCCCTCGACGCCCGGGCGCAGGCAACAGATGCCGCGCACGATGAGGTCGATGTCGGCGCCCGCCTGCGACGCGGCGTAGAGCGCGTCGATCACCGGCGGGTCCGCCAGCCCGTTCATCTTCATAACGATGCGCCCACCGGGAACGGCCTGCTTATTTATCAGTTCGATGATGCGATCACGCAAGCCGAGAGGCGCGACGACGATCTTGCGGTAGTTCGTGCGGCGGCTATAGCCGGTGATGTAGTTGAAGATGTCGGTGAGGTCGGCGCCGATCTCGGCGTCGGCGGTCAGCAAGCCGATGTCCTCGTACATGCGCGCCGTGCGCGGGTTGTAGTTGCCGGTGCCGATGTGGCAGTAGCGCCGGATGCCGCCGTCCTCCTGGCGCACGACGAGGGCGATCTTGGCGTGGGTCTTGAGCCCGACCAAGCCGTAGACCACGTGCACGCCGGCTCGCTCCAACGCCCGCGCCCACGCGATGTTGGCCTGCTCGTCGAAGCGGGCCTTGACTTCGACGAGCACCGCGACCTGCTTGCCGCGTTCGGCGGCGCGGATCAAGGCCTTGACGATCGGGCTGTCCCCCGACGTGCGATACAGCGTCTGCTTGATCGCGAGGACGTCGGGATCGGCGGCGGCCTGCTTGATGAAAGCCTCGATCGACGTCGTGAACGAGTCGTACGGGTGATGCACGAGGACGTCCTGGTCGCGCACGACGTTGAGAACGCTGGCCGGCTCGTCGTCGCGAGTGAGCGCGAGCTGCGTCACCGGCGTCCACACCTCGTCCTTCAACTCCGGCCGGTCGAGCTCGTACACCGACCACAGACCCGACAGGTCGAGCGGCGCGTCGAGGGCGTGCACGTCTTCGACGTCGATCTCGATCTCGCGCACGAGCAGATCGAGAACCTCGCCCGTCATGGTGCGGTCGACTTCGAGTCGCACGGCGCGGCCCGAGCGCAGGCGCCGCAACTCCAGCTCGACGGCGGCGAGCAGGTCGTCGGCTTCCTCTTCCTCGAGGGTGAGATCGGCGTTGCGGATCACGCGGAACGACGAGTGCGACTCGATCTTCATGCCCGGGAAGAGGACGTCGAGGTGAGCGGCGATCACCTGCTCCAGCGGCACGAAGCGCTCGCCGTCGGGCAACACGACGAACCGCGGCAGCAACGGCGGCACCTTCACGCGAGCGAAGCGCCGGCCGCCCTCCGGGTCGACGACCATGATCGCCAGGTTCAGCGAGAGGTTCGAGATGTGCGGGAATGGATGCCCGGGGTCGACCGCGAGCGGCGTGAGGACCGGGAAGATCGTCTCGTCGAACACGCGGTCGAGATGCACGCGATCGTCGTCGTCGAGCCCGGCCCAGTCCGACAGCCGGATCCCCCGCTCGGCCAGCGCCGGCGCCACGTCGCCGAGAAAGATCCGGCTCTGCTGATCGAGTAGGTCGGACGCGTGACCCCGCGCCAGGCGGAACTGCTCGGACGGCGTGAGCCCGTCCGGCGACGAGCTGCCGACGCTCGCGGCGATCTGCTCGCGCAGGCCGGCGAGCCGGACTTGGAAGAACTCGTCAAGGTTCTCGGCGACGATCGCCAGGAACTTGGACCGCTCCAACAGCGGCACGGTGGAGTCGGCGGCGATAGCCAAGATGCGGCCGATGAAGTCCAGCCGCGACAGCTCCCGGTTGAGATAGCGCGCCGGGCCACCGTCGGCCTCGACAGGCCGGGACGGGCTCGCGGGCGCCTGCTCTTCGAGTCGGCGGGCCACCACGGCCCACGGTAGCGGGCGCCGTCCGCAAATTCTCCGGGCCGCGAAACGGGCGGCGCGACCTGCACCTTTGCCACGAGGCCTCTGCGCCGATACGTTCCGCGCTTGATGTTCTCGGGGACGAGCTTGGACGTCGATGCGGAGATGGAAGCGCTCGAGCGGAAGCTCGACGCCGAGTTCAGCGGCGCCGTCGATCACGCGGAAATCGCCCGCACCATCCGAGAGACCCGCCGGGAGTTCGGCGACCCGCCGATCACCCAGTTCCTCCCGATCCTGATCGAGCGCGAGGTGCGGTCCAGCCTCAGGGTCTAGGCGGTGGCGGCGTCCTCGAGCAGGTAGCCGATCCGCCGCGCCACGTTGACGGCGTGGTCGCCGAGCCGCTCGAAGAACCGGGCAACCAGGCCCATCTCGATGGCGACGGCGACCGAGAGCCTCCCGTCGGCCATCTCGGCGGTTAGATCAACGTGCAGGTCGTCGATCTCGTCGTCGCGCAACTTCAGCTCCTCGAAGGCGGCGGCGTCGCGCTCGACCCATGCGGCCGCCGTCATCCGCCACATCTCGCCGCCCAGCCGGCCCATCTCGCCCAACAGCCCTCGGCAGCGGGGCGTGAGCTGGCGGGCCAGTCCCTGGCCGGCGCGCACCGCGATGTGCTCGACGAGATCACCGCTGCGTTCGAGCTCCGGGACGATCCGCACGACAGAAAGCAGAAAGCGGAGGTCGGCTTCGGCGAGGGGCGCGGGCGACATGAACTCGTCGTGGAGCAACGCCTCGACTTCGTTGTGCAGCGCGTCGATCAAATCATCGGCGGCGACGATGCGGGCGCCGGCTTCGCGGTCGCAATCGAGGAACGCCAACGACGCGGCGCTGACCCCCTCGCTCACCATGGCGAAGAGGCGACCGATGCGCTCCTCAATGGCGGACAGGTCGCGGCGGGATTCGACGATCGTGCTCGTGCGTGCACCGTACGCCGCGGTGCCTGTGTGTATCCAGGTGGAGAACTATGTGAATTTGTCGGCCGCGAGCAGCGCGGCGCCGATCGCTCCGCCTTGGTCGCCCAGCTCGGCGGGGATCACGCGCAACGTCGACGACTCGGCGAACAGCTGGCTGCGCGCCGCCTGCTCGACGCGACCGACGAAGGCGGGACCAAGCCGATCCGCCAATCCCCCGCCAACGACGACCAACTCGAGGTCGAGCAGCGTGACCGCCGACGCGATCGCGACGCCGAGCGCGGACACGGCCTCGTCGAGCAGCTCGATCGCCACCGCGTCGCCAGCAGTCAGCGCCTTGCTGAAGACGCCGGACGTCATGCGCTTCGACGGCGCCAGTTCGACGAGCGCGGTGTCACGACCCTTGCTCTCGAGCTCGCGTGCCCGCTTCTCCATCGCGGCGCGTCCGGCGTAGGCCTCGAGGTGACCGCGGCCGCCGCAGCCGCAACGGCGGCCGTCGCGCTCGACGATGGTGTGACCGATCTCGCCGGCGAACCCGGTCGGGCCGCGTCGGATCTTGCCGTCGAGGATCACGCCACCCCCGACGCCGGTGCCGCAGAACACGCCGAGCATGTCGTTGGCCCCTTTGCCGGCGCCAAGCCGATGCTCGGCCAGCGCGCCGACGTTGACGTCGTTGTCGACTGCGACGCGCATGCCGCCGAGCGCGTCGGACAGGGCTTCGGCCAGGCCGAACGGATCGTGCCAGCCCGGCAAGTTCGGCGCTTGGCGGATGACACCGGTGGCGACGTCGACCGCGCCGGGCGCGCCGACACCGACGGCTTCGACGTCGACGGTGCCGCCTAATTCAGCGACGACCTCGGCGATGGCGTCGACCACCGCGAGCGGGCCGCCTTGGGTGGGCGTCTTGCGCTTGGCCTCGGCGGCGACCTCGTCTCCCTTGGCCAGCACCGCGAAGATCTTGGTCCCGCCAAGGTCAACGCCGATGAAGGCCATCGTTACGCGGGCCTACGACTCGTCGTCGTAGTCGGGGATGCCGAGGTCCCAGTCGAGGATGAGGTTCTCGCGCTCAGCGTCGCGAGCCACGCGCTCACGGTTGCGCCGGAACTGCGGATCGTGCGGCGGCAGCAGGACGAGACGGGCGAGGGCCCGCTGGCGGAACTCCTCGATCAGCGCCCGATCGCCGAAGTCCGACTGCACGTCCCAGTGCGGCGCGACCGGGCCGAGGTACACGATCCGGACGTGCCCGCGCGGGGGCTGAGGTGCCTCGAGGTCTTCGGGTTCGCTAGCCATGGCCCGTCCAGCGTAGGCGGCCTTGGCCCTAGGTACCGTCGACCTGCCGCGAGCCGAGGGTCACTGTCGTGTTCCGCTTGTCCTTGCCGCGGACGTATTCGACGGCGACTTTGTCTCCGGGTTTGTGGGCTTGGACCGCGTCGACCATCTCTCGATTGGTCTTCACGTCCTTGCCGTCGAACTTCACGATCACGTCGCCGGCGCGCAGGCCGGCGTTCTCGGCCGGTGATCCGGCGACGACGTCGTTCACGAGTACGCCAGCGTCGACATCGAGGCCGGTTTGCTGCTTCAGCGCGGCGTCAACCGTCGCCAAGCTCGCGCCCAGGAACGTCGACACCGGCGCCTTGCCGTTCTGGAGCTGGCTGAGAACGGGCTTGATCGCGTTGATCGAGATCGCGAAGCCGATGTTCTGCACGAGGTTGCCGCCGGTCGACTGAATGACGACGGTGTTCATGCCGACGACCTCGCCCGCCGCGTTGACCAGCGGCCCACCCGAGTTGCCGCTGTTGATCGCCGCATCGGTCTGGATGAGGTGGTTGAAGCTGCTGCCACCCGAGTCGTCCTCCAGCGTGCGGTCGACGGCAGACACGATGCCGCGCGTCACCGTCGGCCCGCCGACGAGGTCGAGTGCGTTGCCGATGGCGACGACGTCGTCGCCCACGGCGAGCTTGGACGAGTCGCCCAACTTCACGGTGGGCAGGTCGTGCGCGTCGCGGACGCGGATCACGGCGACGTCGCGCGTCGCGTCACGGCTCACGAGATCGGCCGGGCGTGCGTCCTTCTCACCGA
This sequence comes from Acidimicrobiales bacterium, assembly GCA_035649535.1. Taxonomy (GTDB): domain Bacteria; phylum Actinomycetota; class Acidimicrobiia; order Acidimicrobiales; family JACDEA01; genus JACDEA01. Next base: position 29,128 of record DASRJI010000121.1, read on the forward strand.
GCAGTGTGACGGTGATCGACGTGGCCCCTTCGACAACGTGACTGTTCGTGAGGACGTCGCCGTTCGCGGTCAAGATCATCCCGGTTCCCGCGCCGCGGATTCGTTGCACCTGGTTCTGGAAGAAGCCGCCGCGTTGGAATGCCTCGGTGCGAACCGACACGACTGCGGGCTCGACCTTGGCGAGGATGCCTTGGACGTCCTTGGCGCGCGCGATGACGCTCGAGTTCTTGCCGAACACGACCGACGTGCTGCTGCCACCGTTGTCATCGAGTAGCGCGACGATCCCACCGCCGATGAGCGAGCCGACGAGAGCGAAGATCAGGGGCGCGAGCCACGACCGGCGGCGGCGCGCGTCAGGCGTCGCCGGCTCGTCGATCGGAGCCTCAGGCGGCGGTTCATCGGGCGCCGGTTGGGGCTCGAGGACCTCTAGCGGGGAGGTTGCTCCCTCAATGTCCGTTTCTGTCGGTGAAATTTCGTCCAAGGTCCGAACTCCTGTCATCCTGGACATCCGGGAACGTCTTCAACTTCGGAATCCCACGGAGGCGCTTTGATGGACACGGCATGGATGGCGGAAGGCAATTGTCGCGAGGTCCATCCTTCACTGTTCTTCCCCAGTGATGGTGTCGGGGTCGACGTGGCGCGACAGATCTGCGTTGACTGCCCGGTGAAGTCGCCGTGCCTCGAGTACGCGCTACGCAACCGCATCGACCACGGGGTGTGGGGCGGCACCTCTGAGCGCGAGCGCCGGAGGATCCTCCGTCAGCGGCGTCTCGCCGCTGAACTGCGTCGCTAACTAGTCGGTCTTCGCGTCCTTCTTGGCGTCCTCGTCGTCGCGCTGTCCCTCGGCGACACCCTCTTTGAACTCCTTCGAGGCCTGGCCGAGCGAGCGCGCCAGCTTCGGGAGCCGGGTGCCGCCAAAGAGCAACAGCACGACAGCGAGGATGATGAGTAGCTCGGGTGCTCCGAGTCCGAACATCGTCCTCCTACGGTAAGTACGACGCCACTCGGTCGAGTGCGTCGAAGGTCGTTACTGAGAACGGTAGCTGCCCGAGGCCGACTATCACGGTCGTGGCGCCCTCCTCCTCGAACGCACCCAGCTCGTCCGCCAGCGCCGCCGGGTCGCCAACTGTGTGGTTCACGGCCAGCGTGATCGTCGCCGGGTCACGCCCGACGCGTTCGCACGTCGCCCAGAACGCGTCGAGCCGGCGAGGCGGCGCCTTGTCGTTCCAGCCACCGTGGTTGAAGCCGTCGGCGTGGCGCGCCGCGACCTCCATGACCTTGTCCCCTCGCCCGCCGACCCACACCGGTGTGGTCAGGCTGCCTTTGAGGGCGATGACCGTGTCTTCAAGTTGCTGCACGCGGACGCCGGGACGTTCGAACGGAATACCGGCCGCCGCGTACTCGGGCTCGTACCACCCGGCACCGACGCCGGCGATGACCCGTCCCCCGCTCAGGTCGTCGAGCGTCGCCAGCATCTTGCCGGTGATCCCGGGCCGTCGCAGCTGCGCGCACAACACCAGGGTCCCAAGGCGCACGCGGGTCGTGACGCGCGCCAGCGCGGCGAGGCCGACGAACGGATCGAACGCATCGAAGCGGCCGGGCGGCCCGCCGTACTTCTCGACCTCGAGGAAGAGGTGGTCGGCCATCCACACGTGGGCGAATCCCGCCGCGTCGGCCCGCGTCGCCCACTCCACAACCGTCGCCCACCGCAACGGCGACTCCCCGGCCACCGAAAAATCGAACTGCGGCAGCGCCAGCCCGACCTCCATCCGCCGATTCTCCCCGACTCCCCCCGACTTTGTTGCACTTATCGTTCTCCCAGACCGCGAACTGCAACAAAGTCGGGAGTAGAGGGCGTGCAGCTCGAGTGCGTGATCAACGTGAGCGAGGGCCGGCGGGCTGACGTCGTGGCACACGTCGCCGGCGCAGCCGGCGCCGTGTGCCTCGACGTGCACTCGGACGCGCACCACAACCGCTCCGTCATCACCCTCGCCGGCGACGCCGGCGAGGTTGAGGACGGAGCACGGGCCGTAGCGCGGGAGACGGTGGCGCGGATCGACATCACGCGACACCAAGGGGTGCACCCATATAGGGGTGCGCTCGACGTCGTGCCGTTCGTGCCGTGGATCGGCGCCACGATGGACGACGCCATCGACGCACGCGACCGCTTCGCGGAATGGGCCGTCGAGGAACTCGACATTCACTGCCTGCTGTACGGCCCGGAAATGACGTTGCCGGAGCTCAGGCGCATCGCGCCGATCGGGACGACCGCCGTCGGCGCCCGGCCGGTGCTGGTCGCCTACAACGTATGGCTCACGACCGGCGACGTCGCCGTGGCCAAACGGATCGCCCAAGAGCTGCGTGAGCCCTCGACACTCCGCACGCTCGGCCTGCAAGTCGGCGACCAGGCCCAGGTGTCGTGCAACCTGATCGCGCCGCTCACCCTCGGGCCCGCCGCCGTTTTCGATGCCGTGGCTGCACGAGCCGAAGTCGCGCGTGCCGAGTTAGTGGGACTCGTCCCGCAAGCCGTGCTGGCGGCGGTCCCCACCGAGAGGTGGACGCAGCTCGACTTGGCGCCGTCACGAACGCTCGAGGCCCGCCTGGGGGAAGTACAGGCGGGCCCCGGGTAACGCCAGGGTCGTGGCGTAAAACCTCAAGAAGCGGCGTGCCGCCTCGCTAGCGCGCGGGCCCGGCGGATCCGCCGACGCTCCCGCTCGCTCATCCCGCCCCAGATGCCAAACTTCTCGCCGTTGGCGAGGGCGTACTCGAGGCAGTCCTCACGGACGACGCAGCCTCGGCACACTTCCTTCGCTTCCCGCGTCGACGCCCCCCGCTCGGGGAAGAAGAGATCGGGGTCGACGCCGAGACAGTTGGCCCGCTCTTGCCATGTCGGGTGCTCTGTCTGCAAAGCCTCGAGCAATCGCTCCACGGATGTACTCCCCTCATTTCCATCGGTACGAATCGCACCGATGTAATTACATGAATGGCATCATGGTGTGCCAGGCGTGCCTGCGTCAAGCCCGAATATGAACACGAGGTAACGCACGCGTGGCGTGCGCCAGGCCGCCCGCCCCGCTGACGCTCAGCCTCTACGAGGCGCGCGCGGCCGGGTTTGGATGAACCGCCCAAGCACCAGCGCGCCGACCAGCGACACTCCCAACCACGCGACGACGACGTCGGCGAGTGACATCTCCGTATTTATGCGCCATTGCGCCCGCTAGCGGGGGGATTTAGGCGCTGCGGGAACGGCCGGCGCGCAGCGCACGCTTCTGCTCGATGAAGTCGACAAGTACGTAGTCGCCGAGAGTCTCGGGCGTCGTGAAGAACGCCCGGCCGCGATTGAGCTGCGTGAGCTTCTCGACGAAGGCCTTCAGGTAACTGTTGGCGTCGAGCATGAACGTGTTGATGCGGATGTCCTCCCGCGTGCAGCGGGCGACCTCGGTGAGCGTCGCGTCGACGGTCTCTTGCACGGGCGGGTAGCTGAAGAACACTTCGCCGTCCTGCATCAAGTGGGCTGTCGGTTCGCCGTCGGTGATCATGATGATCTGCTTGGTGCCGGTCTGGCGGGCGAGCATGCGCCGGCTGAGCAGGAACGCGTGCTGCATGTTCGTGCCGTACACGAAGTCCCATGACACCTCAGGGAGCTGTTCGGGCTTGAGCTCGCGGGCAACCTCGCTGAAGCCGACGATGCCGAGGAAGTCGCGCGGGAACTGCGTGGAGATCAACGAGTGCAGCGCCATGGCGACCTTCTTGGCGGCAAGGAAGTTGTCGCGCATCGGCATCGACAGCGACAGGTCGAGCATCAACACGGTCGACGACCGCGTGAACGTCTCGGTGCGCTCGACTTCGAAGTCGTCGGGCGACAAGCGGACGGGCGTGCCGCCGCCTTGCCGCCGGATGGCGTTGCGCACCGTGCGCTCGATGTTCAGGTTGAACGGGTCGCCGAACTCGTACGGCTTCGTGTCGTACGAACGCTCGTGGCCGACGCCGGCCCGATCCTGCTCGTGCTTGCCGAGGCGATCCTTGGCCAGGCGGGCGAACAGGTCGGCCAGCGCGTTCTGCCCGATCTTGCGCATGCCGCGCGGCGTGAGCTCGAAGCGGCCCTCTTTCTGCTCGATGAGGCCGGCCTCCTCGAGCATCTTGGCCAGCTCGGCCAGGCGTTCGAGCGACCGGGCGCCGTCGTCGCCCAGCAGGTCGCGCGCCTTGTCGAGGTCGACATCGGCCAGCGCGCCGGGCGAGGCGGCCGAGCGCATGAGGTTCTCGAGCTGGTCGATGTCGCCCAGCCGGTCCATGAGTTGGGCGGCCTCGGCGAAACCGAGCGGGTCCATGCCGTTGAACTGGTAGCGACGATCCCACCCGGCCTGCGGGAACGCGCCCTGCAAGTTGTGACTCAGGCGGTCGACCTGCCAGCGCAGATCCATGTCCTCCAGCAACGCCTCGCTCAGGCCTTGCAACTGCGCCCGTTGCTCGGGCGTCATCGAGTTGAGCATCGCCTGCATGGCCGCCATCTGTTGGGCCATTTGCTCGAGCAATTCGTCGAGCGTTTCGGGATTGCCAGGGAAGAAGTCGCCGAACTCCTGCATGAAGTTCTCGAACGACGGGTCGATGGGCTCGCCCCGCTCGCGCTGTTCGAGCATGCGGTTGAGCGAGTTGAACATGTCCTTCATGCGCTGAATCTGCTCGGGGCTCACGTCGGACATGGCGCCGGACATCTGGTTGAAGTAGCTCTGCATCAACTGCTGCTTGAGCTTCTCCATCAACTCGTCGAACTTCTGGCGGGCCTCGCTCGACGTGAACTCGTACTCCTGCAACTCCTTCACCTGACCGGCCAGGTCGGGTGGCATGAGGTCGAGCTGCATGCGCTTCTCGTTGGCGACTTCGTCGGTGATCTCCTGGCGCCGCTTGTCGCCCGACGCCTGCGCTTCGCGCTGCAACTCGTCGATGCCTTCGCGCTCCATGTCGACCACGTCACGTAGTTCCTGGGCGATGTCGTCGTAGACCCCGCCGAGGTCGTAGCGCTCCAGCTCGTCCCGCTTCTTGCGCCGCAGTTTTTCGAGCAGCTCGCGCATCCCGGCGATCCGCTCCTGATTCCGGTCGCGGAAGCCGGACTGGAGCAGCCGGCGCAAGGCGGCGTTCAGGTCGCCGTGATAGAGGAGGTCGTCGGTGATCTCGGCGAGCACGGAATCGGCGTCCAACTCGAACCCGACCTGCGTCCCGTCCCAGCGTGAATATTTGGCCCGGACGGTCATGACGCCACCATACGGCACCCTCCGGCGCACAGCTCAGGCACGGGATGAGCCATATCCGCCAATTTCGCGCAAGGAACCGGTTCTACCGCCGTTGTATCGGTGGGCGGAACACCCCGGGAAGCGGATACCGTTCTGCTCACTCAAGACAAGGAGGACGCTTTCGTGCGTCGTATCAAGCTTTGCGCAGCTGCGCTCGCGATCTCAGCCGTAGGCGTCGTCGGCCTCGCCGCGCCCGCCTCGGCTACCACCAACATCGGCACGCCCCCCGGCACGCTGATCAAGGTTTGCGTCACGGTTCGGCCGGACCCGGCCCTGCTCTGCATCTACGTATAGCCGGCGACTAACCAGTTCTAGCTGGGACTTCGAGCGACCTACCGTGCGCGGTAGGTCGCTCGCGTTCCCACCGCGTCCTTATTGAGACGCTTCGACAGGTGCAGGCCCTCCAGGACGAATTCTGTCGCGCTCGCGATGGCGGCCGGTGTCTCGCTGCCCGCCAGCGCGACCACCGACGGCCGTAGCGCGGGCAGCTGGCCGAGCGTCTCGACGTACTCGGTCGACGCGATGTCGTCGCCGGCGTGGACGACGGTCCCCTCTTCGAAGGCAGCCACGACGTCGCGCACCTGCTCCTGCGGAACGCGATCCTTGAACACGCTGAGGACGGCTGACTTGAGCAGCCGCTCGACGACCTGCTCGTCCCGGCCGTCGTCGAGCGTCTCGATCTCGACCTTGCCCGACGTCGACGCGGCGAGTGCCTCGAGGTCGCTCACGCGCGGGACGACGTCCTTCTCGCCGGTGCGCAGGGCGCGCCGCGCCGCGTTGGCGACGAGCGTCTCGTAGTTCGCGATCGAGAGGCGCACCGACACGCCACTCCGCTGGTTGATGTGCGGGCTCGTGCGCGCGAGCTGCGACAGCGTGGCGACGATCTCGGACATGAAGTCGGGCACCTGCACCCGGAGGCCGAGGGCCTCCAGCGGACGCGCTTCCTGGGCGATGACGTCGAGCTCGGTCTCGAGATCGAGGGGGTAATGGGTGCGGATCTGGGCGCCGAAGCGGTCCTTGAGCGGCGTGATGATGCGGCCGCGGTTGGTGTAGTCCTCCGGGTTGGCCGACGCGACCAGCATCACGTCGAGCGGCAGGCGGATCTTGTAGCCCCGGATCTGCACGTCGCGCTCCTCGAGCACGTTGAGCAAGCCGACCTGGATGCGCTCGGCCAGGTCGGGCAGCTCGTTCATGGCAAAAATGCCGCGATTGGTGCGGGGCACGAGGCCGTAGTGCAGCGTGAGCTCGTCGGACAGATAGCGGCCCTCGGCCACCTTGATCGGGTCCACTTCCCCGATGAGGTCGGCGATCGACGTGTCGGGCGTGGCCAACTTCTCGCCAAACCGCTGATCGCGGTGCACCCACTCGATCGGCGTGTCCTCGCCCTTTTCGGCCACGAGGTCCTTGGCGTGGCGCGACACCGGGTTGTACGGGTCGTCGTTGATCTCGGACCCGGCGACGATCGGCATCCACTCGTCGAGGAGCGCGGTGAGCGAGCGGATGATGCGCGTCTTGGCCTGGCCGCGCTCGCCGAGGAAGATGACGTCGTGGCCCGCGAGCAACGCGTTCTCGAGCTGCGGGAGCACTGTGTCCTCGTAGCCGAGGACCCCGTCGACCAACGGCTCGCCGGCCGCCACACGCGCCGCCGCGTTGCGTCGCACCTCTTCCTTGACCGGGACCGACGCCCAGCCCGATTCGCGTAGTTGACCAAGTGTCGCGGGACGAGAACTCATGGCCCCCACCCTAGGCTGCGCCCAATGATTCGGGTACGGGTCGCGGCGGCCTGCGCGCTGCTTGTGATTGCCAGCGCCGCGTGCAGCTCCGACAAGCCGAAGGCCTCGAGTTCGACGTCGACGACGTTCGGCATCATCCCCGGCACCAACTTCGAGGTGAGCGGAACGGTGACCAAGTTGCTCGCCGACCGAGCGGCGACCGACCCGCTCGCGCCACCGTTCACGATCACCGTGCCCGACCGCGGCAATGGCGGCGCCGAGATCGCCAGCGTGACGGTGAACGACAAGGACGTGCAGATCAACTGGGGTACCGGCCAGCCGTTGCCGTGGTCGGGCACCGGCGCCGGGCTCAACCTGAACGAGATCAAGGTCGAGCTCGATCTCACGTCGATCGTCTGGAGTCTTGACGGCGCGGCGCGCGACGTATTGCCCGGCACGTACTCACTCGGCTCGTCGGTCGCGGTCGGCGCCGGCGGGCTCGGCAAGCCCGTCGACAAGGTCACGTTCGTGGCCAGTGAGATCAGCACGCTGTCGACCCGCGGCGGCGCCCGGATAACCCAGTCGCCCCGCACCTTGCGGCTCGAGGGCAAGGCGGGGACGTTGGGGCTGATCGGCCAGTTCGTGCTCCGCACGCCCAGTGGCGATCGCAACGTGCGGCGGCTGACGTTCGGCGAGGGCACCTACGAAGTCACGCTGAGCCCGGGGCCTGACGGCTTCAACGTCACCGGGCGGCTCGCCGGCAAAGTCGTCGCCTAACCCCGCTCAGCCGTGGCGCTTGAGGCGGCCCGTGCGCTTGGCCCACCGCTCGGCGGCGCTGAACACCGCGATCGACAGGGGTATGAGGATCACCGCGAACGCGGCGAGGCAGACCAGGTCCCGCATCTCGTTGCCGACCGTCGCACCGTCGATCAGTGCGTGACGGATGCCGCGCAACAGGTAGGTCGCGGGCGACAGCCGCGACACCGCCTGTAGCCAGCCCGGCAGCGTCTCGACCGAGTAGTAGACGCCCGACACCAGCAGCACCGCGGCCTGGGCCATGAACGACATCTGCTCGCCCCGCTCGGGATAGAGCAGCGGCAGCACGCCGGTGAGGATGCCGAGCCCGACGAGCGACAAGCTGCCCATGGCAACCAACGCCGCCGCGCTGAGCCAGTTGGCGTGCGACAGGTCCACCGAGAAGAACGGCAGCGCGAACAGCATGATCAGGCTCGTGCGCATCAAGGCGTGCATGACCCCGAACACGGCGGTGCCGATGAGTTGCGCGACGCGCGGCACCGGCGCCATCAAGGTGTGCTCGATGGTTCCCTCCCATCGCTCCCACGTGATGACGAGGCTGATGTCGTCGAGCACCGCCGACAGGTAGGCCCACACCAGCGTGCCGATGAGGAGGAACAGGATCAGGTCGTTGGCGCGCTGGCCCGACACGACGCCTTCCGTCGTCAGCTGCTTGGCGATGAACGTGATGGCAAGCGTGTTGACCACGCCGTAGACGAGCCACACGACCTCCCACGCCCAGTGGCGCTTCCAAAGGTTGGTCTGGCGTTCGACGAACGCCCAACCGAGATTGATCTGTTGCCGGGCGCCGAAACGGCGCGCCGGAACGCGAATGCCGGTCATGCGAATGCGTCCTCTTCCTCGTCGTCTTCCACGCTCTTACCGGTGAGCGCCATGAAGACGTCCTCCATATCGATGTCCTCGACGTCGCGGCCGTTGGCGACCGAACGCCGGAGCTCGAGCGACGTACCCTCGGCGACGATCGAGCCGCCGACGAGGAACGAGATGCGGTCGCACAACGCCTCGGCCTCGTCCATGTCGTGCGTCGTCAGCAGGATCGTTGCGTCGTGGTCGCGCTGGACCTCGCGGATGAACTCCTGCACGTCGTGCTTGCTGCGCGGGTCGAGGCCGGTCGTCGGCTCGTCCAGCAGCATGAGCACCGGCGACGTCAGGAAGGCGCGCGCCACCGCGATCTTTTGCTGCTGACCGCGCGACAGCTCCTTGACCATCGCCCGTTGATGGGCTCGGCCCAGACCGAGGCGGTCGAGAATGCTCTCGGCGCGCGCCCGGACGTCGTTGCCGGCCAGGCCGTACACGCGACCGAAGAACAACAGGTTCTCGAGCGCGGACATCTGGCGGAAGAACGAGGGATCGGCCGACACGCGGTTGATCAGCTGACGCGCCTCCATCGAGTCGCGCTCGATGTCGTACCCGAATACCTCGACGCGACCGGCATCGGCCAGTACGAGGGTCGACAGCATGCGGATCAGCGTCGACTTGCCGGAGCCGTTGGCGCCGATCAGGCCGAAGATCGAGCCGCGGCTGACAGTGAACGACACGTCGCGAACCGCGTGGACCTGGCGGCGGCCGCGCTTGGACGTGAACGTCTTCGTAACACCCCGCACGACGAGCGGGTCCTTGTTGGCTAACTGGAACATTGGCAGTCCTCTGCTATCGAAGGGTCGGCGGACGGTCGTCAACGCCGGATAGGAGGACTGCGGGCCCTACAGGGGACCTAAGCGAAGCCCTCCGCGGCAGCGGCTTGGCGCGTGCGAGTGATCATGCGCATCGACGTCAGCGTACGACGAGCCGTGGAATTCGCCAGCGAATTACCCCGACGTGACATCGGTCACGCTAGGTTCAGACCACAACCGCTGGGCCACGAATGGAGACCACCATGAGTGCCACGTCACGTGCAGCGACTCGCCTCGCCGCCGTCGTTCTCGTCGTTTCGCTCGCCGCCGCCGCGTGCGGAGGATCCGACAAGAAATCCGGCAACGCGACGGGCGGCGGTGCGAAGCTGTCGACCGAGCTGCCGAGGGCCGGCGGCAAGCTGGTCATGGGCGTCGAGGCCGAGGTCGACGGCTTCGACCCGACCCAGAACCGCATGGACGTGACCGGCCTCACCTACGCGTCCACCGTCTACGACGCGCTCGGTGCGTTCGGGAACGACGGCAAGGTCCATCCGTATCTGGCCGAGTCGATCGACCACA
>DASRJI010000122.1:0-16683 GCA_035649535.1 Acidimicrobiales bacterium
ACCCGAGCACGTGCCGGTGCTGGTCGACACCGACGACGTCCGCGCGTTCCGGCACTCGGTCGCCGCGATCGCCAAGGACGCCAACGCGCGGCTACTCGAGGTCGTGCCGCTCGACGACGACCTCGACAGCGTCTTCCGCTACCTCCTGGCCCGCCGGACATGAACACGATCTTCCGCCTCGTCGTGCGGACGCAGTTGACGCGCGGGCGGGCAGTGGCGCTCGGCGCGCTCGGGACGCTGGCGGTAATCCTCGCCATCGCCGCCCGGGCCGGCGCCGACGCCGACGTCAACCGCAGCATGCACGACATCATCGACGGGCTCGGCCTCGCAGTTCTCGCGCCGGTGACGTCGCTCGTGCTGGCGTCGGCCGCGCTGGGTGACCTGGCCGAGGACCGCACACTGGTCTACGTCTGGCTGCGCCCGTTGGCCCGCTGGAAGATGGCGCTCGGCGCGCTGGCCGCCTCGCTCGCAGTGTCGCTGCCGTTCGTACTCGTCCCGTTGATCGCCGCCGTGCTGATCGGCGGGACCGGTGGCGACCTTCTCGTCGCGACGATCGCCGGCGCGGTCGTCGCCGTCACCGGCTACACCGCGTTGTTCCTCGGTCTTGGCCTGCGCGTGAAGCGCGCCCTGGTGTGGGGACTCGGGTACGTCGTGATCTGGGAAGGCGCCGTGGCGCGGACAGCACGCGGCGCAGCGCGGATCTCAGTGCAGGTGTACGCACGATCGCTCCTGGCGGCGATCGCCGACTATGCGCCGCCGCGACAAGCCGCCAGCGTCGGCGCGTCGATCATCGTGCCGATCGTCGTCGTGATCGTGGCCTACGTCGTCACCGTGCGATGGCTGCAACGCGCCGAGGTGGCGTAGGCGCGGGAGCCGGTCAGCCGGTGATGACGATCGGCGTGCCGATCGGGAGCATCCCGACCAGCTTGGTGATGCTCGCGTTGTACATCCGAATACAGCCGTGGCTGACCGAACGCCCGATGAGTCCGGGCTGGTTCGTGCCGTGGACACCGACCATGCCGTCACCGCCGCCGAATTTCTCGTACACGTTGGAGTGCGCCGACAGGCCGAACACGTAAGGGCCGTATGCGCCGCTCGGGTTCGGCGAGCGGAAGAGCATGGCGAGGTAGAAGATGCCGGTCGGCGTCGGCGAAGCCGCGGTCCCGATCGCTACCGGCTCTTGCGCGATAAGTCGATCACCGGCCCACGCCGTGAGCCGGTGGTAGCCGAGCTCGACTTTGATCTGGGTGTCGACGGTGCTCAGTGACACCTCCGACGCATTGATGAACCCGGTATGGCTGTTGGGCCGGGTCGGCAGGTACGCCTCGATCCAGTTGTCATCGACGCGGTCACGGACGAGCAGGACTGTGGTGGTTGCCGCCTCGGTGACGCCCTTCACCTGTTCGACAACGGGGCCGTCGGGCGCACTGTGCACGTTGATCACGTTGCCGGTCGCCGCCGCGACCCAGAACGGGCCGGTCAGGGCGGGCGTGGCCGGCGGGAGCGGCGCCCGTGGCACGACGGCGCGTGACGCACGGGCAATCGACGACGGGGGCGGCGGCGGCGTGGTGGTGGGCGGCGCCGTCGTGGTGGGTACCTCAGCGGCGACAGCGCGGGCCACGACGACAGGGGCTGCGTCGTGGCGCGTGCGCACCCACGCCGCACTCGCGACGATCAAGACCACGAAGAGCGTCCCCAACGCCCGCTTACCCACAGCGGGGCCAATCGTAGTGGCTGGCGCTAGGACAATTTGGCGCGGAGCACGGCGGCGGCAGCCTTCGGATCGCCACCGGCGTCACGCACCTTGGCGATGAGCGCACCCAGGACTTTCTGCTCACCGCTCCGGTATTTCTCCACTTCGTCCGGACTTGATGCGATCACGCCGTCGACGATCGTCGCTAGTGCGTCCTCATCCATCGCTTCGAAGCCCTTGGCCGCGGCGATAGCGGCCGGATCGCCGTCGCCGCCGGCGTCGAGAATCTCGGCCAGCACCGTGCGCGCCTGCGACGTCGACAGCTTGCCGTTCGTCTCCATCGTCACCAGCGCGACGAACGCCGGCTCGGCGATACGCCGGCCCGCCACTTCGTTGGCGGCCCGCTTCAACGCAATCCTGGCGTCGCCACCCGCGTCGATTGCCGCGTGAACCATGCCGTCGAGGTCCTGCTCGACGACGATCGCCGCATCCACTGGCGCGACGCCGGCCAAAGTCGCCAGCGCGGCGCGCCGGGCCGCCGGCAGCGGCGGCAGCGACGCGGCGACGTCGCGCTGCCAATCGGCGTCGGGCGCGAGCGGCACAAGGTCGGGCTCCGGGAAGTAGCGGTAGTCGTAGGCCTCTTCCTTGCTGCGGCCGGACTGCGTCTTGCCCTTGGCTTCGTCCCAGTGACGCGTCTCTTGCATCACGGACTCGCCCTTGTCGACCAGCGCGCCCTGGCGCGCCGCTTCGTACTCGATGGCGCGGCCGAGCGAACGCAGCGAGTTGAGGTTCTTGATCTCGCACCGCGTTCCGAACGCGGTCTCGCCGCGGGGCCGCACCGAGACGTTGGCGTCGACGCGCAGCGAACCCTCCTCCATCTTGCCGTCGGACGCGCCGGCGGCGACGAGGATGGCGCGCAGTTCGCTCACATAGGCCCGCGCCTGTTCGGCGCTGCGCATGTCCGGTGCGCTGACGATCTCGACAAGCGGCACGCCCGACCGGTTGTAGTCGACGAGCGAATAGTCGGCGCCATGGATGCGACCCGTCTGGCCAACGTGCGTGGTCTTGCCCGTGTCTTCTTCCATGTGCGCCCGCTCGATGCCGACGCGCGAACCATCGGGCAGCTCGAGGTGGCCGCCGACATTGATCGGCTCGTCGTACTGGGAGACCTGATAGTCCTTCGGCATGTCCGGATAGAAGTAGTTCTTCCGGTGGAAGATGCTCGGCTTGATCTCGCACTCCAACGCCGCGCCGATGCGCATCGCCAACTCGACGGCCTTGCGGTTGATGACCGGCAGCGATCCGGGCAGCCCGAGACACACCGGGCAGATGTGGGTGTTGGGCTCGGCGCCGAATTCGTTCGCGCAGCCGCAGAACAGCTTGGTCGCCGTCTTGAGCTCACAGTGCACCTCGAGCCCAACGACGATTTCGTAGTCCGTCACGGCGCCGCCCGTTGGACCGCAGCAGCGACGCGGAAGAGAACTTGCTCACCGAGCGCGGGCGCCATCACCTGCACACCTACCGGGAGGCCGGCGCCGTCGGTGCCGAACGGCACGCTGATCGCCGGCTGACCACTCAAGTTGCACGGGATCGTGCACACGTCCGACAGGTACATCGTGAGCGGATCGGCCTTGGCTCCGAACTCGAACGCGGTCGTCGGCGACGTCGGCGACAGCAGCACGTCGAAGTTCTCGTACGCCGCATCGAAGTCGCGGATGATGAGCGTGCGCGTGCGCTGCGCCTGTCCGTAGTACGCGTCGTAGTACCCGGCGGAGAGCGCGTACGTGCCGAGCATGATGCGGCGCTTGACCTCGGCGCCGAAGCCTGCGGCGCGCGTTGCGCCGTACATCGCGGTGATGTCGGCGCCGTCGACGCGCAGTCCGTATCGCACGCCGTCGTAGCGCGCCAGGTTGCTCGAAGCCTCGGCTGGCGCGATCAAGTAGTAGGCCGACACGCCGTACACGGCGGCGGGCACAGTGGCGTCGTCCACCTTGGCGCCGGCCGCGCTGAGCGCATCGGCCGCCTCGTGAAGCCGGGCGGCCACGTCGGGCTCGCAGCCGGTGAGCAACTCGCGCACGACCCCGACGCGCAAGCCCTCGATGCCCTTCGTCACCTCCTGCCGCACCGGCGGCGCCGGCTGCGCCAGCGATGTCGAGTCGCGGCTGTCGTGACCGGCGATCACTTCGAGCAGCGTGGCCGCGTCCTCCACAGTCGTGGAGAACGGACCGATCTGGTCGAGGCTGCTGGCGAAGGCAACGAGCCCGTAGCGCGACACGAGGCCGTACGTCGGCTTCATGCCGACGACGCCGCACAGCGAAGCCGGCTGGCGGATCGAGCCACCGGTGTCACTGCCGATGGCCAGCGGTGCGAAGCCGGCGGCGACCGACGCCGCGCTCCCCCCGCTCGATCCACCGGGAACGCGCGTGATGTCGTGTGGGTTCCTCGTGGGACCGAACGCCGAGTTCTCGGTCGAGCTACCCATGGCGAACTCGTCGAGGTTGGTCTTGCCCACGATGACGCCGCCGGCGGCGGCGATCCGCTGCACGACGGTCGCGTCGTACGGCGGGAGCCAGCCGTCGAGGATCTTGCTCCCGCACGTCGTCGGGATCCCGCGCGTGCACATGTTGTCCTTGAGCGCGACGGGCACGCCGGCCAGCGGACCGGGGTCCTGGCCGTTGGCGACGGCGAGGTCCACGGCGTCGGCCGCGGCGCGCGCTTCGTCGCCGGTCACCAGATTGAAGGCGTGCAGCTCCGGATCGCGCGCCGCGATCGCCGCGAGATGCTCTTCGACCACCTGACGGGCCGTGGTGGTTCCGGCGCGTACCGCGTCGGCGATCTCGGTGGCGGTCACGGCGCCTCACCGAGGATGCGCGGCACCTTGAAGCGGCCGTCCTCGACCGCCGGCGCCTGGGCGAGCACTTCCTCTCGATCGACGCCGGGGGTTACGACGTCGTCGCGCAACACGTTCACGATTGGCAACGGGTGGGCGGTCGGCGGGACGCCGCTCGTGTCGAGCGCCTCGACGTCGGCGGCGTGGGCGAGGACCGCACCGAGCTGCTCGGTGTACAGATCGATCTCGTCGTCGGTGAGATCCAGGCGCGCCAGATGGGCGACATGGGCGACGTCGTCGCGAGTCAGGCGCTCCGGCATGGCCAGAGAGCCTACGGGCTACTGAGGAAGGCGCTTCTCGAGTTCATCGAGGCGCTTCACGACGGCATCGAGCTGGGCGGAGACGTCGGCCGGTTTGGCCGGCGGACCGGCGCCAATGCTCGTCAGGATCTGCATGACCGTGGAGCGGAGGGCGGACGACGGGACGCCCAGGTCGCTGAGCACGTCGCGCGCCGTGGTGTTCGCCTGAGAGATGGCCAAGAGCATGTGCTCGGTGCCGATGTAGTTGTGGCCCAGCTTCAACGCTTCCTTCAGCGCCTCCAGATACACCGCGTTGCCGTCAGCGGTCGAGGAGCGCTTCTCCATCGCGCCGGCCACCCGCTCGCCGGTGACACCAAGCTGCGCGAGCGCCCGGGCGGCGACGCCCTCGCCCTCGGCAACCAGCCCGCGCAGCACGTGGTCGCTGCCGAGGTCGACGCCGTCGTCGGCAGCAAAGCCCGCCGCCAACCTCACAGCGTTCCGAGCGCGCTGGGTGAAGCGCTCGAACGTGGGGGTCACCCCGGGCGCCAGCTTGATGCTGCGGACCTCGCGGACCGCTTCCTCGAGGGCGCGCTGGCACACGGTGGAGACCGGCACGCCCGTTGCTCGCACAGCTTCGGCCAGCTCGTCGGGGAGGTAGACGTTCACCTTGGGCATGGGGTTAGGTTATAACCCCATGCTAACCCCTAGTCAAGATCGAGCCGCCGCGTAGAGTTGCAACCACACGAGGCACGGAGGGGCTTGGGATGAGGGGACGCAGACTCGTAATGGCCGGTATCGCCGTTGGGGCCGCTCTGGGCGGGCTCAACGCCACCGCGGCTCGGGCGGCCGGGCCCATCACCGTGGGCCGCGATCCCGTCGTTTGGATCAGGACCAACGACAACCAGGTGCTTGTGTCCTGCCTGTCCGTCGGCAGCTCGGGCGTCAACGGCTGGGCGACCCTGTTCGGCTCCACGCTCCTCATAGCCCCTGGCGGGCCGTGCCCGGTCCCCCCGGGCATCGGCGACTAACTCGGCCCGCGCCTACCGGCGGTAGCGGTCGTCGGTCGCCGGCTCGCTCCACCACTCGTCGGGAGCGGGCTGCCACTCCGGATCGGGGTGGATGCAGTCGACCGGGCACGGATCCAGGCACTTGTCGCAGCCTGAGCACAGCTCCGGGATGATGATCACGTCGATGCCGTGATTGAAGATGGCGCCGAACTGCGGCGGGCAGTGGCGCATGCACGCGTCGCAGTTGATACAGATCGACATGTCGATCATCAACGGCGGGTTCTTCCATTTCGGATTCCGCTCGCGCGCCTCAAGGCGCTCGGGTCGGGTCGACGCCGGCATCGTGCCTAGAGGTTAGGTGGCGGCCAGCGCTCGGCGAGACGAGCGCGTGGCCCACTCGACAAGCGCGCTGGCGCCGCCGGTTACGAGCACGCCCGCCAGCACCGCGCCGACCCACAACCCGATCGGTGCGCTCGACGGCGGCGCACCGCCCTCCGAAGGGACCCGCTCCGTCGACGCGCGACCGTCGAGTGCGGTCACGTGCCAGTCGTCGCCGACCTTGGCCAACACGATCACACCGTCGACCGGATCGTCGACGTCACGCTGGTGCAGGCGGTACGGCACGCGCGCCGCGGTCCCGTCGATGGCGGCCTTGCCGACCTCGAGATCTGGGAAGGCGCCCTTGTCGTTGGTGTCGGCCGGGATGAGCGGCGCGGCGAGAGCGACCGGCCCGATCTTCTCGGCCCGCTTGGCCGCGTCGGCGCGCACGCCCTTGCGCGTCGTGTCGCTGACGGCGGCGAGCCAGCGCTCGGCGGCGCCCTCGGGCCGATGATGGCCGGCGTTGAGCGTATGGATCACCACACCGATCGCGACCATGATCGCGAGGCAGGCGACCAGGCCCACGACGAACGGTCGCGTCTTCATTGCGAAATCACCGCCATCTCGCGTTCAGCGATGTCCTCGAGCTCGAGGCCCTTGGTCTCGGGCATGTAGCGCCAGACCAACCAGATCGTCGGCACCTGGAGGACCATCAGCAACGTCACCGTGTCGCCGATGTTGCCGATGGCGCCGGTGGAGTGATCGCCCAGGATCCCGACCAGCGCGGGTCCGAAGACATAGCCGGCGATCTCGAACCAGTTGCGGATCCACGCCGCCGCCTGGCCCCGAATCTCGGTCGGGAACAGCTCGGTAGCAAACGAACTCATCACGGGGCCCATCCCGAGCCCGAAGAACACGGCGAGCATCAACCCGAAGAAGCTGATCGCCTTCCCGCTCACCTGGAACAACACGATCGAGAAGAAGATGCCGCCGGCGAAGTACACCATCGCGGTGGGCCGCCGGCCCCAACGCTCCATCGACCGGCCGCACACGTAGTACCCCACACACCCGATGCCGTAGGCGGCGATGATGTAGATCGCCACCTCGGCCTCGCTGAAGCCCCGCTCGCGCTCGGCGTAGAACGCCCACCACGCGGTGCTGCCGAACAGCGGGATCGACCGCAGCATGTGGATCATGCCGACGAGCACGACGTTGCGCCGGTACTGCGGTTTCCACGGCTCGAGGAACGGCACCTTCTCGACCGCTTGTCCCGCGTCGCGCTTGGCCTTCTCTTCGAGGAAGCGACGGGTCTCCCGCAGCCGGCGCCGGAAGAACGCCAGGGCGAGAAGCGGCAGCAACCCGACGAGGTAGAACGACCGCCATTCGAGGGGTCCGTCCTGCAAGCCAGCGCCGAGCAGCAGGCCGACCACGATCGTCCCCAGTGCGCTGAAGGTCAGCAACGTGCCGAGGGCACGGCCGCGCCGGGCGGCGGGGAACTCCTCGACGATCATCGTGACGCCGACCGCGTACTCGGCGCCGAGGAAGATGCGCGAGGCGAACTGGAAGAACGCGAAGGACCAGATGTCCCAGCTAACGGCCGTCAGCGCCGTGAACAGCGTGTAGCCGACGACCGACCACAGCAGCAACGGCTTGCGCCCGACGCGGTCGGATAGTCGGGTGACGAAGAACGCGACGAACAACCCGAGTTCGATCGGGATGCGGGTGATGCCGAGCACGGCCTCGCTCACGTGGAACGTGCTCTGGATGTTCGGGAGTAGCAGGGCAAGGATCGAGCTGTCGTAGCCCTCGAAGAACGCGGCAGAGATGAGGAGTACGAGGAGTAGGCGGAGATAGCTGTCGTCGCGCGGCAACTCGGGTTCTATGACCGACGCAACCGCCGGTTCGAACTCGAGCGGCACGCCGGCGCCGACGGTGGTGATCGTGTCCTTCGGCGGCTTCGGGCGGGCGCGGGTCGTCGTCTTGGCTGCGGCCTTCTTGACCTTGGCAGGAGTCTTAGTAGCGGCCTTCTTCTTCGCCGGCTGCGCCATTGGTGCGGACGCTAGCGTCTAGCGACCCGACGACGAAGGAGAACCGTGGCGAAGTATCCGTTCCTCAGCGACGAGTGGATGGCCGAGGCCAAGAAGATCCGCGAGGAGTACCGCGGCAAGGTGCCGCCGTCGGCCCACGTCGTCAAGATGAATCAGATCATCACCGAGGTGCCGTTCGGCGACGGCACGCTCGAGGCCCACATGGACACGTCATCAGGCGAGATGGAACTCGACACCGGGCATCTGCCCGACCCCGACGTCACCGTCACGGTCGACTACGCAACGGCCAAGGCGATATTCGTCGACGGCAATCCGCAGGCGGGGATGCAGGCGTTCATGGCCGGCAAGATCAAGGTCCAGGGCGACATGACCAAGATGATGGCGATGCAATCAGGTGCGCCCGACGCCACCGCCACCGAATTGGCTCAGCGGATCTCCGACATCACGGAGTAACGACCGCGAGGCTCGCAACCTCGTCACGCTCGGCGCTGCGAACGAAGAACGCGCAGACCACCGCGCCGAGGGCGACGGCGGCGCCCACGGTGTACGCGGCCTTGTACGACGCGGTCGTCTGAACGGTCTTCATGAGCTGAATGCCGGCGACGACGCCGACTTGGGTCATGAGCTGCTGGGCGGCGCTGGCGATACCGAGCGAGGTCTCGTCGACCGAGTTGGCCACGCTCGCCGCAATCGAGGGCGACGAGACACCCAACCCGATGCCCGATAACACGAGGGCGCCGATCACCAGCATGTCGCTCGACGACGCTCCAACTGTCGCGAACAACAACATCGACGCGACGACGGCGATCGAGCCGGTGATCGCGGCGGACCGCTCCCCCGCCCGCACCGCGAGGTACCCAGCGATCGGGGCGGTGATCGAGAAGGCCAACGGTCGGGCCAGCACCAACAGGCCGATGTGCTCTTCGCCGTAGCCGAAGAAGTGCGTGAGCAATGACGGGGCCAGGATGAACCCGCCCATGTACGCGAAGTTGGCGAACGCTTGCGCGCCGATGGGAAATGCGAAGTTGCGACGCTTGAGGTAGTTGAGCGGCAGCAGCGGCTCCTCGACGCGGCGCTCGACCAGGACGAAGGCCACCGCGAGCACCGGCGCCAGGGCAAAGCCGGCGACCACGGCGGGGCTCGACCAGCCCCATTCCGGTCCGCGGTTGACCGCGAACAAGAAGGAGGTCACCGCACCGGCGAGCAAGCCCGCGCCCGCCGCGTCGAAACGAACCTCTCTCGATCGTTCCGTCTCCGGTAGGACGGCCGCGGCCAGCACCATCGCCGCGATCGTCAGCGGCACCTGGGCGACGAAGATCCAGCGCCAGCCGATGTGCTGGATGACGACGCCGCCGAGGGCGACGCCGATCACCGGTCCGCCGGCCCCGACCAGCGACCACCAACCCATGGCTTTGACGCGGTCGTCGGGGTGGAACACCCGGAAGATCAACGCCATCGACGCCGCGCCGGTAGCCGCGCCCTCGAGCGCTCCCACGGTGCGGATGGCGATGAGCGATCCGGGGCTCCACGCCAGCGCCGACAACGCGGCGGCGATCACCGCGCCGCCCATGCCGAGGAGGTACACGCGGCGGTGGCCCCATACGTCGCCGGCCCGGCCCAGTGCGGGCGCGGCGATCCCGAAGGCAAGCATGGGGCCCGTGATCACCCACGTGAGGGTGTTCTCGGTGGTGCCCAGCTCACGCGAGATGCGAGGCAACGCGACGGCAAAGATCGTGAACGTGACGTTGACCGAGAACAGCCCGGCCAGCACCGTCCAGAGCACGATCCACCGGAAACGCTCGCTGCCCTCGACGCGTGCGGCGACGCGCTGGCGGAACAGCAAGGGCCAGGGAACGACGACGACCTCGTCGCCCGCGGCGGGGCCGAGCGTCGGTAGGTCTTCACCGGGGTCGCGCGGACTCACGGCGGAAAACTAGCGGGAGAAAACACAAGCCCCAGGTGGGTGGCGGCACCGGCGGTGGCTGGGGAACACCGCCTCGACACGCCACCCACCAGGAGCTTGCGCAATCGCAGTGTATGAATCCAACCACACATGCGGTAGGACCATTTCCACCTAGTCACAATTGACTACGCGAGGACCATCCCTACCCGACTTTGTTGCATTTACCTCCGAATGCGACAGCAAAGTGCGCGAAAGTCCGTGCGCTTACCCGGCGAAGCGCTTCATTTCGGTCTCGAGGTCGGCGACGGTCCAGCGGTCGTCCTTGTCGATGGTGTCGGTCATCGTCCAGCCCTGGAACAGCGCGACGCGGCCGCCTTGCACGAAGAAGGTCTTGCCAGTGAGCGGGCAGTTCTCGGTTCCGAGGTACGCGACGAGCGGCGAGATGTTGGCCGGGTCCCACACGTCGAACTTGGCCGCATCCTCCGGCGCCTTGATCACGTCGCCCAGGCCGGGCGTGGCTTCGGTGAGGCGGGTGCGGGCCGCGGGCGCGATCGTGTTGGACCGCACGCCGTAGCGCCCGAGTTCGGTGGCCGCGATCGAGCTGAACGCGGCGATGCCGGCCTTGGCCGCGCCGTAGTTCGTCTGACCCGGGTTGCCGAGGAGGCCCGACGTCGACGACGTGTTGATGATCGATGCCTTCACGTCCTTGCCCGCCTTGGACTGCTCCCGCCAGTACGCGGCGGCGTGGCGAGCCGGAACGAAGTGGCCCTTGAGGTGGACGTGGATGACGGCGTCCCACTCCTCCTCACTCATGTTGACGAGGACGCGATCGCGCAGGATGCCGGCGTTGTTGACGAGCACGTGCAGGTCGCCGAACGCCTCGACGGCGGCGTCGATCATCCGCTTGCCGCCTTCCCAATCGGCGACGTTGTCGGCGTTGGCGATCGCCTCGCCGCCCATCGCCTTGATCTCGTCGACGACCTGCTCGGCCGGCGTGCGATCGTCGCCGGTCCCGTCCATCGCCCCGCCCAGATCGTTGATGACGACCTTGGCGCCTTCTTGGGCGAACAGGAGCGCGTGCTCGCGCCCGATGCCCCGGCCCGCCCCGGTGATGATGGCTACGCGCCCGTCGAGTGCGCCCATGAGTCCTCCCAGATCGAATGTGCTCGGGGAGGCTACCTACAGGAGGGCGATGGCGACCAATGAGCCGCGCTTGGCCTTGGTGCCGCCCGCCGGGTCCTGACCAACGACCCGACCCTTGGCCCGGCCGTTGACCTCGACGACGAAGCCGGCGCTCTCGAGACGGCGCGTGGCGTTGTCGAGATTCATGCCGACGACGTTGGGCACCTCAACCGTCTCGGGGCCCTGCGAGACGCTGACGACGATCGTGGCGCCCCGCTCGACGTCACCCGGGCCCGGCGAGGTGCCGACCACCGTGCCGGGCTGCGGGTACGTGTCGCTGTACACGTCCTTGCGCTGGACCTTGAAGCCGACGCTCTTCATCGCCGCCTCGGCGTCGGCGAAGGGCTTGCCCTTCCAGTCCGACAGCGTGACCGGATGTGGCCCGTTCGAGACCGTGAGATCGACTGAGGTGCCCTTGGGCAGCTCGCCGCCCTTGCCTTGCCAGTCGAGCACGATGCCCTTGGCGACGACTTCGTCATACGGGTAGGTGACATGGCCCACGGTGAAGCCGGCGGCGGCCAGGCGCCGCGAGGCTTCGTCGGCATCCACGTTGGTCAGGTCGGGCACCAGGACCGGGAACGGGCCGAGCGACACCACCACTTCGATCGTGCGGTTCTCCTTGAGCGTCGCCGTCGACGGCGGGTTCTGACTCAGGACGTCGTCGACCTTCGTATCGTTTCGATTCACGCGATCCTGCACGTGCACCTTGAAGTGGCGACGGGCCGCAATCGTCCGCGCTTCGGAGAGCGACTTGCCCGCGAGGACGGGAACCGCGTGCGAGGCCACGAGGATGTTGTCCTTGGCGTAGACGCCCCCGGCGGCGGCCAGGGCGATGAGCGCGGCGGCCAGCAGGGCCCATGGCCAGCGACGCCGGCGGCGGCGAGTGGCGGGGGCGGCCGCCCGCGCCGTTTCGGCGAGGACGACGGGCGCGATCTCGGTCGGATCGCGATCGATCACCGCGGTGATCTCGGTCTCGGGGCGGGCGGGCGCAAGCGGAAGGGGCTCGGGCGCGTCGAGCTCCCGCGCCGCCCGGTCGAGCGCCTTCACAAAACCAGCGGCGTCAACCCGCTCAGCAGGATCGATCGCACCCGCAGCGTTCACCGCGTCGGCGAGGGCACCGAGGGCGGGCGGAGCGACAAGCGGTGTTTCCGCCCGGCCCATCAGCGTCGCGATGGTCGTGTCGGCCGCGAACGGAACCTGACCGGTGACGATCTCGACGAGTACGAGGGCCAGCGCGTAGACGTCGGCCCGCCCGTCGACCGACCCGCCCTTCGCTTGCTCGGGCGACGCGTAGCGCGCCGTGCCGATGACCGCGCCAGTGGGCTCCGTCCACGCCGCTTCGGCGAGGGCCCGGGCTACACCGAAGTCAGCGACGCACAGCCGGCCCTCGTCGTCGAACAGGAGGTTGGCCGGCTTGATGTCGCGATGCACCAGCCCGCGGCGATGGGCATGGTCGAGGCCTTTGGCCGCCTCCAGGCCGACCAGCAGCGCCTGGGACGGCGTGAGCCGGTGGCCGCGGTCGAGCAGGTCCCGCAGGCTGCCGCCGCCGAGATACTCGAGCACCAGGAACGGACCCGACAGGTCGCCGCCGCCGTCCTCGCCCCAGTCGAACACCCGCATGATGTGCGGGTGGTTGAGACCGGCCGCTGCTTGGGCCTCGGCCCGGAATCGCTTGAGGAAGGCCTCGTCGTCGGCCAGGGCGGCGTGCAGCACCTTCACGGCGACGCGGCGCCGGAGGCGGACGTCCTCGGCGAGGAACACGTGCGCCGACCCGCCGGTGCCCAGAGGCGCCAAGAGGCGGTACCGGTCGCCGAGAACGCGCCCGACGAATTCGCCGATGCGTGACACGGCCATCGCAACAACGCTACCGGCGGTCGGCTGGCGTTTAGAGCACCCCTGTCGGAGACTGGGCCGGTGCGCCCCGAACTGGCCGACGAGATCGAGCAGTTCGTCGAGGCGGGCGACTTGTGGCACCCCCAGCAGCTACAGACCATGGTCGACCGGTTGGTGGCCCAGGGCGAGGCCGACGACGACCCGCTGCCCGCCACGCTGGCCCGCCACCTCGGTGCGCTCCTCGTCCGCATACAGATGGGTGCGATCGACGACCGCTTCGCCAAGGACGTCGAGGGCGTCGTCTACCCCCGGATGTGGAAGGTCATGGAGGGCATCCGCGACGGCATGCCCGACGGCGAGCTCCGCATCCGCATCGAGGTGATGAACCGGCGCCTGGCCCGGTTGTTCGCCGACGAGGCCACCTCGTGACGCCGCGGCCCTGGACGCTGACTGCGGCCGCCGCACTGGCCGCGGCCGAGACCGCCATCCTCATCGCCGTCGTGGGCCTCACGCGCAAACACGGCGCCGACATCGTGATCGCCTTCCTCGCCGTGAAGTTCCCATTCTGCTGGCTGCTCGCCCGGCGGCAGCCGGCTGCCTACCTCGCGGTGCTCGTGTGGGAGCTGGCCGCTGCCGTCGCCGCCCTGGGGGGCAGCGCACCTGTCGGGTGGCGCTTGCTCGAGATCGTCGCCGCCGCGACCGTCGTCACCCTCGTCATCGTGTCGACGCCGCTGTTTCCCGCCGTGCACCTGCCGGAGTCGACGTGATCACCGTCCGCCGGGTCGTGATCTCACTGCTGCTCGCCGGCTCGGTGGCCGGGCTCTTCTATGCGTTCACCCGTCCAACCGACAAGCAACAACCGGCGATCAGGGACGTCGCCGTGCGCCACGTCGAGCCCGCACCCGGCGACCTCGTCCTGCGCCAGACCGAGATCGCCGTCGACCTGGCCGCGGGCTACACCGGCGTGCTCTCGATCGACGGCAATCGCCTCCCCGAGGACCAGGTCGACCACATCGCCGGCCTCAACCGGATCTCGTTCACCCCGGGCGAAGGCAAGGATCTGTCGAAGCTGAGCCCGGGCCGCCACTGCGCCAAGGTCGAGCTCTGGCAAACCACCATCGAGAACGCCCTCCACCGCCCCTACACCTGGTGCTTCGAGGTCCACTAATCCTGGCGGCGGGCCCCGGCCCTGTCGGCCTTCGGCCTCCCGGGACCATCCGCCGCTGCGTCGCGGGGGACCCCCAAGCCCCCGCCACCTCTCGCCTGAATTGCGACTACTTACGGCCGGCTCCCACTACGGCAGTTCGCCGGTTTGTAGGAGCTGGGCGAAGGCGGCTTCGTCGAGGATGGGGACGCCGAGTTCCTCGGCCTTGGTGAGCTTGGCCTGACCCGGTTCGGCGCCGACGACGACCGCGGTGGTCTTCTTCGACACGCTTCCGGGCGACTTCCCGCCCCGCACCTTGATCGCCTCCTCGGCGCCTTCGCGTGAGAAGCCGTCGAGGGTGCCGGTCACGACGATCGACATGCCCGCCAGTGTTTGCGGCTCGTCGGGCGCCTCGGGTCCGGTGAAGTTCACGCCCGCGACGCGCAACTTCTCGATCACGGCGCGGTTCTCGTCAACGGCGAACCATGCGCTGAGGCTCGCGGCGATCGTCGGGCCGATGCCCTCGACGGCGGCGAGCGCGTCCTCGGATGCGTCGATGATGCGGTCGAGGTGACCGAAGTGCCGGGCCAAGGCAACGGCGGCCGCACCGCCCGCGTGCGGGATCCCGAGGCCGACGATGAGGTTGGCCAGCGGCCGGTCCTTCGATCGCTCGATCGAGTCACGCAGGTTGTTCACCGAGATATCGCCGAAGCCCTCGAGCTGGCGAACCTGATCGAAGTCGAGCGCGTAGATGTCGGCGACGTCGGCGAGCAGGCCGCGATCGCGGAACTCGCCGATCGTCCGCTCCCCCAGCCCCTCGATGTCCATCGCGCCGCGCGACACGAAGTGCTCGATGCCGGCGGCCCGCTTGCGGGGGCAGGACGGGTTCACGCAGAACGTGTCGCTCTCGCCGTCACGGCGCACAAGGTCGCCGCCACACGACGGGCACTTCTTGGGGAACGACCACGGCTTGGACTTCTTCGGGCGCAGCGTCAGCACCGGACCCACGACTTCGGGGATCACGTCGCCCGCCTTGCGCACGATCACCGTGTCGCCGGGACGCACGTCCTTGAGCCGGACCATGTCCTCGTTGTGCAGCGTCGCCACGCCGACGGTCGACCCACCGACGAACACGGGATCGAGGACGGCAAACGGCGTGGCCTTCCCGGTCCGACCGATCGACACCATGATGTCCTTGAGGAGGCTCGTCTTCTCCTCGGGCGGGAACTTGAACGCGATCGCCCAACGGGGTGCTTTCGACGTCGCCCCCAGCTCGCCCCGCTGGGCGAGATTGTCGACCTTCACGACGACGCCGTCGATGTCGTAGCCGAGGTCGTGACGGTGCTCCTGCCAGTGCTGGCAGAACGCGTGGACATCGTCGAGCGTGTCGAGCACCTTGGCTTCGGGATTGACCGGCAGCCCCGCGCTAGCGAGGAACTCGAGCGTCTCGCTGTGACGGGCGAAGGCGGGCCCGCCCTCGACCGCGCCCAACTGGTAGCAGAAGAACGCCAATTCGCGAGTGGCGGTGACCTTCGGGTCCTTCTGGCGCAATGACCCGGCCGCCGTGTTGCGCGGGTTGGGATACAGCCGTTCGCCCGCTTCGGCCCGACGCCGGTTCAGCTCTTCGAACGCGGCGGCCGGCATGTACACCTCGCCGCGCACCTCGAGCAGCGCTGGCGGCTTCTTGATCGACAAACGTTCCGGGATGGCAGCGACGGTCGCGATGTTGGGCGTGACGTCCTCGCCGGTAGTGCCGTCGCCGCGCGTGGCGGCCTGCACGTAGCGGCCGTTCTCGTAGACGAGCGCGATCGCCACGCCGTCGATCTTGAGTTCGCACCCGTAGTCGACGTCGCCGGAGATGAACCGCTCCATCCGCTTGCCCCACGCCAAGAGCTCGTCGAACGACATGGCGTTGTCGAGGGACATCATCCGGGATCGGTGATTCACCGGCGCGAACAGGGTGGACGGCGCCGCGCCAATCGTTTGCGTCGGCGAGGCCGGCGTCACCAGCTCGGGATGGGTCTCCTCGATGACCTGCAGCTCGCGGACGAGCGCGTCGTACTCGGCGTCACTGATCTCCGGATCGTCGAGCTCGTGATACCGCTGGTTGTGATGGACGATCGCCGCTCGCAGCTCGTCGGCCCGAGCCGCGGGATTGGCGGTGTCGCTCACTCCCCAGACGAGCCGTGCCGGTTCAGCACCGCGAGCACGACTTCGCGGCTGGCGTCGAGCACGGCGAGCAGTTCCTCGGCCGGCGCCGTCTCCTGGCGGACCGCCAGGCTGTAGCGCCGGATCACGTCGAGATCAACGAGCCTCACGTCGGCCATGAATCGCAGTCTGGCACGGACACAAACAAGAGAGGGCCGGCCCAAAGGCCGACCCTCTCTCAGAATCTGTGTCGTGCTGGGTGCTACGGAAGCGGCAGG
>DASRJI010000123.1:0-8843 GCA_035649535.1 Acidimicrobiales bacterium
CGTCGCTCACGTGCCCTGCGCCCGCCACAATGACAGTCAGCGTTGGGTCGCCAGGGGAGACGGGCGCTATGAACCGGGCGCCGACGTCGCCCCCGTCGTGGATCGTGCACAAGCGCGCCGTGCCAGTGCACGCGCCGGTCCAACCCCGGAACGTCGCGCCGCGGTCGGTAATCGCCTCCAACGTGATCGCGCGGTGGCGGTCGACCAAGTCGCGGCACACCGTCGCCCGGCAACGCAGCACCGTTGATCGGAACGCAGTCGGAGACGCCGTGATCACCCCCGGTCCGTCTGACGTGATGGTGAGGCTGTTGGTGTCGATACAGAGCCGAATGCTCTGGTCGGTGATGCCCACATTCCGCGCCAGCGCGTTGCCAGTTGGCGTCAGCGGCGTGCCGGACGTCGGCAGCTCGAGATGGGCGGTTACAACGTGCTCCGCGCGCGTGAGGGGCAGCGTCATGGTGTACGTACCGTCACCACGTGTCCGAGCGGTCCCCATCGGCGCGCCGTCCAGCGTGATGGCGACATCGAGTCCGTTGAGCGGTTGGCTTATCGCGTCGGCAACAAGTCGGCCGCTGACCGGTACGTTGGCTCGGTCGGCGCCCTCGGCGACCGTGAATGTCTTACAGCCGCCGGAAACGCTCGGCTCCAAGGTCAGGCCAGCAACGCCCAGTCCGTCGGCGGTCCCCGCGGTACTCACCAGTGCCAGCGCGCTCGCGCCCGCGAACACGACGACAAGGGCGGCGGCCGCGCGCCGACCACGCTGTTTGATGAACCGCCGCGACGATTGCTGCGTCACCTAACCCCCTGCCCCCATAGAACTTGCGCCAGCCTACGCTCGCCAACGTGACCGCAAGCCAAAAAGTTGAACGGTTCCATGCCCTGCATGCCGAGGGCGGACCGCTGCTCATGCCGAATCCGTGGGACATCGGATCGGCCAAGCTACTGGCGTCGATCGGTTTCAAGGCGCTGGCCACCACGAGCAGCGGCTTGGCCAACTCGCTGGGCCGCAACGACGGCCACGTAACACGCGAGGAGGCGATCGCCCACGGCGAGGCGCTGGCCGCCGCGGTCGACGTCCCGGTCTCGGCCGACCTGGAGAACGCGTTCGGCGAGGCGCCCGACGACGTCGCCGAGACGGTGCGGCTCGCAGTCGAGGCAGGACTGGCGGGCTGCTCGGTCGAGGACTACGAGCCAGAGCGGGGCGCCAGCGCGTACGACCTCTCGCTGGCCGCCGACCGCGTGCGGGCGGCGGCCGAGGCCGCGCACAGCGGGCCCGGGCTCGTCCTCACCGCGCGCGCCGAGAACTTCGTCCGCGGCAACCGTGATCTAGCCGACACCATCGCCCGCCTCCAGGCGTTCCAAGAGGCAGGGGCCGACGTGCTGTTCGCTCCGGGTGTCGTCGACCCCGCCGACCTGCGGACGCTGCTCGCCGAGGTCGACCGCCCGGTGAACGTCATCGCCACGCGCAGCGCACCGACCATCGACGAGCTGGCCGCCCTCGGCGTGGCGCGCGTTTCCGTCGGCGGCGGCTTCGCGCTCGTCGCGTACACCGCGCTCATCGAGGCCGGTCGCGAGTTGTTCGAACAACGCACGACGGGCTTCTGGGATCGCACGAAGGCCGCCCTCGAAGCGCGCACCGTCTTCGACTAAACCCGCCGTCGCCGACCCGGCTGCGGCATAGTGACGGCCGATGGGCGACCCGCTCCTGCGAGTACGGAACGTCGAGGTCGTCTACGGCGATGTGATCCTCGTGCTTCGAGGCGTCAGCATCGACGTGCCGCAGGGCGCGATCGTCGCCCTCCTCGGCGCCAACGGCGCGGGCAAGACGACGCTCCTACGAGCCGTGTCCGGGCTGCTCGACATCCATCGGGGCGAGGTCACCAAGGGCAGCGTCGAGTTCGAGGGCGCTCGCATCGACACGCTCGATCCGCCGGCCATCGTCCGCAAAGGCATCGGCCAGGTGATGGAGGGCCGGCGCATCTTCAAGGAGCTGTCGGTCGACGAAAACCTGCGGGCCGGCGGCATCACGCGCCGCGACAAGACGGAGTTGCAGAACGCGCACGACCGCGTGATGCAGCTGTTCCCCGCGCTGGCCGAGCGGCGCCGGCAGGTGGCCGGCTACCTCTCAGGCGGCGAGCAGCAGATGCTCGCCATCGGACGGGCCCTCATGGCCTCGCCCCGGCTGCTGTTGCTGGACGAGCCGTCGCTCGGGCTGGCGCCGCGCATCGTCGAGCACATCCGCTCGATCATCGTCGACATCAACTCGACAGGGACCAGCGTGTTGCTCGTCGAGCAGAACGCAACGATGGCGCTGTCGATCGCGACGCACGGTTACGTGATGGAGACCGGTCGCATCGTCAAGGACGGGCCCGGCCCGGACCTCCTCGAGGATCCCGACATCAAGGAGTTCTACCTCGGCGTCGGCGAAGCCGGCCGCCGCTCGTACCGCGACGTCAAGACGTACCGCCGCAAGAAGCGGTGGTCGGCATGAAGGGAGCCGGAGGCGCAGACGGAGGGCGACCGGGAGACACAGCGCCGCTGCTCACCGTGAAGGACCTCACGCTGCGGTTCGGCGGGGTGACCGCGCTGTCCGCCGTCGAGTTCGCGGTCGAGCCGGGCGAGCTGTTCGCAATCATCGGGCCCAACGGCGCCGGCAAGACCTCGATCTTCAACTGCCTCAACGGCGTGTACCGGCCGCAGGAGGGGACGATCACGCTCGACGATGTCCCGCTGCTCGGCAAGCGGCCGACCGAGATCGCCGCGCTCGGCGTGGCGCGCACGTTCCAGAACCTCGGCCTGTTCACCAACCTGCCGCTGCTCGACAACCTCCTATTGGGCCGGCACCACCTCATGCGCACCGGCTTCGCCGCCGCTGCCGTATGGCTCGGCAAGGCGCGCCGCGAGGAAGTGGCCCACCGCCGGCGGTGCGAAGAGATCATCGAGCTGCTCGAACTCGAGCCGCACCGACACCAGCTCGTCGGCGCCCTCCCCTACGGGATCCAGAAGCGCATCGAACTCGCACGCGCCCTGGCGATGGAACCGCGCCTCCTGCTGCTCGACGAGCCCGTCGCCGGCATGAACCTCGAGGAGACCGAGGACATGGCCCGGTACGTCGTCGAGATCCGCGCCGCGCTCGGCCTGGCGATGATCCTCGTCGAGCACGACATGCACGTGGTCATGGACCTGGCCGATCGGGTGATGGTGCTCGACTTCGGCGTCGCCATCGCGACCGGCGCCCCGGCCGACGTACAGGCGGACCCGCGCGTGATCGAGGCCTACCTGGGACAAACCGCGTCGTGAGCGCGCGCACGCTCCCCGAGCTGCTGTTGCAACGGGCGACCGAACAGCCCGACCGCGTCGCACTGCGTGAGAAGACCCTCGGCCGCTGGCGCGAGATCACCTGGGCCGACTACGCGGCGCGGGCCGCCGCTGTCGGGGCGGGCCTGCGCGCACTCGGCGTCGGTGCCGGCGAACGGGTCGCCATTCACAGCGAGAACCGACCGGAGTGGCTGCTCGCCGACCTCGGCGCCCAGGGCATCGGTGCGATCAGCGTCGGCGTCTACCCCACCAGCCCGGCCGCCGAAGTCGAGTACCTGCTCGGTCATTCGCACACGCGGGTTGTCGTCGTCGAGGACGAGGAGCAACTCGACAAGACGCTCGCCGTTCGCAAACGACTGAAGGCGCTCGAGACGATCGTCGTCATCGACACCCGCGGCGTGCGCGACCTCGACGACCCGATGGTGATGACCTTCGCCGAACTCGAGGACCTCGGGCGCGCCAACCCCATCGACGGTTGGGGCACCGCGGCGGCGACCGACGCGGTGGCGATGATCGTCTACACGTCGGGAACGACCGGCCCGCCCAAGGGGGCGATGCTGTCGCACGACAACTTGCTGCACGCGGCCAACACGTTCGCCGCCGCCTTCACCACCGGACCCGAGGACGAAGTGCTGTCGTACCTGCCGTTGAGCCACGTGGCCGAACGGTTGGTGTCGCTCATCGACGCACTCAAAGGCGGCTACACGGTGAACTTCGGCGAAGGCGGCGAGTCCTTCGCCGTAGACCTCCGCGAGATCCAGCCCACGTTCTTCCTCGGCGTGCCGCGGGTGTGGGAGAAGATGCTGGCGACCGTCGAGATCCGCATGGCCGACGCGTCGCGGCTCAAGCGAGTGCTTTACCGAGTGGCCGTGGCGCGCGGCCGCAAGCTGGCTCCGAAGCGCATGCGCGGCCGGCTCGGCCCGATCGACGGCGCGATCGCCGCGCTGTTGTGGATCCTCGCGTTCCGGAGCCTGCGCGAGAAGCTCGGGCTGTCGCGCGTGCGCGTCGCGGTGTCGGGCGCCGCGCCGATCGCGCCGCAGGTCCTCGAGTACTTCTGGGCGCTGGGTGTACCCGTGCGGGAGGGCTACGGCCAGACCGAGGGGTCGGCGCTGGCGACGTACACGCCGGCCGACGACGTCCGCATCGGCAAGGTCGGCAAGGCGCTGCCGGGTGTCGAGCTGCGCATTGCCGACGACGGCGAGATCCTCCTCCGCAGCAACGGCGTGTTCGTCGGCTACCTCGACGACAAGGCGGCGACGGCGGCGACCATCGACGCGGACGGGTGGCTGCACACCGGCGACGTGGGCGACCTCGACCGCGACGGATTCCTCACGATCACCGACCGCAAGAAGGACATCATCATCACCGCCGGCGGCAAGAACGTGTCGCCGTCGGAGATCGAGAACATGCTCAAGGTCTCGCCCTATGTGCGCGAGGCGATCGTGATCGGCGACAAGCGCAAGTACCTCACCGCGCTCATCGGCATCGAGGCCGACACCGTCGGCAACTGGGCGACACGCCAAGGCGTGGCCTACACCACCTATCGCGACCTCAGCGAGCGGCCGGAGGTCAAGACGCTCATCGCGACGTGCCTCGAAGGGGTCAACGCGCAGCTCGCTCAGGTCGAGACGATCAAGCGCTTCGAATTGCTGCCCAAGGAGCTCGACCCCGAAGAGGGCGAGCTGACCGCGACGCAGAAGGTGAAGCGGGCCGCCATCGCCAAAGAGTTCGCGCCGCTCATCGACGGGATGTACAAATGAGGGAGGCGGAGGCGGCGACGGAGCCGACCGGCAAGCAATGAAGCTGTTCGCCCAACTCGTGGTCGGCGGCGTCGCCCAGGGCGCGCTCTACGCGTTGGTCGCGCTCGGCTTCGTCATCATCTACAAGGCCACCGACGTCATCAACTTCGCTCAGGGCGGCCTCGTGCTCCTCGGCGCGTACATCTGCTTCACGTTCAATGGCCAGTGGGGCTGGCCGTTCTATCCGTCGGTGCTCGCCGCCATGGCGGTCGCCGCACTGTTGGGCTTGGCGATCGAGCGGGTGATCCTGCGGCGCATGATCGGCCAACCCAACTACGCCATCATCATGATCACGATCGGGCTGTCGATCGCGATCGACCAGATCGTCATCTGGAAGTGGACGGGGTCGCAGCGCAACTTCGGCGACCCGTGGGGCCTCGACACCTACAAGGTCGGCGGCGTCGTCATCCCGGTCGTCAACGTCGTGCAGATCGTCGCCGCCGGCGCCCTGCTCGTCGGCTTCTTCGCTCTGTTCCGGTACTCGCGCGTTGGCATCGCCATGCGGGCCACCGCGTCGGATCAAGAAGCGGCGTTGGCCCAGGGCATCAGCGTCAAGCGCGTCTTCGGGTTGAGCTGGGCCATCGCGGCGGCTATCGGCGCCCTGGCCGGCGTGCTGTTGGTGAGCGGCGGGCGCGGCCTCGGCCCCGACCTGTCGTTTGTCGCCCTCGCCGCCTTCCCCGCCATCATCCTGGGCGGGCTGGACTCGGCCGGTGGCGCCGTCGTGGGCGGGTTGGTGATGGGCCTCGTGCAGAGCCTCACCGCCGGGTACAACGACAAGCTCCCTGCGGTCCTCGGGCCCAACTTCAACCGCGTCACGCCCTACGTCGTGCTCGTCGCCATCCTGATGGTGCGCCCCTACGGCTTGTTCGGCACACGCGAGGTCACGCGCGTATGAGCCAGCACGGTTCACATCGGTTGGTCGTCGACTACGGCAACGACCTGCGGCTGTTCCCGTCGTGGCTGAGCCGGACGGCGATCGCGGTGCTCGGCGTTCTCTGGATTCTGCTTCCCATGCAGATCGGCGACTTCCAACTCTCGGTGCTCAACCGCGCCGGCATCTTCGCCATCGGTGCGCTCGGCCTCAACCTGCTCACGGGCTACGCCGGTCAGGTCTCGCTGGGCCACGCCTTCTTCATGGCCGTCGGCGCGTACTCGTGGGCGCACTTCGGCGGCGAGCAGAACCTGCCGCTGCTCGTGTGGCTGCCGGCCGCCGGCCTCATCGGCGGTCTGGTCGGCGCTCTCATCGGACCCTTCGCACTCCGGCTGCGGGGCAACTACCTGGCCATCGTGTCGCTGGGACTCGTCTTCATCGGCATCCACATCTGGAACAACTTCGAGTCGGTCACCGGTGGCTTCGACGGCGTCGGCGGGTCACGCGCGGCGCGCATCGGCCCGCTCGACTTCACCGCCCTCACCATCGGGGGAACGAAGTACTCGATCGAACAGGCCTACTTCTGGCTCATCTGGGTGATCGTCGCCCTCGCCGCCCTCGCCACCAAGAACGTGGTCCGCTCGCGCCCGGGGCGGGCGCTCCAAGCGATCCGCGACCGCGACGTCGCCGCCGCCGTCATCGGGGTCAGCCTCACCCGTTACAAGGTGTCGGCGTTCGCGGTGTCGAGCGCCATGGCAGCGATGTGCGGCGCGCTCTTCGGCTCGTATTACGGCTACATCAGCCCCGACCAGTGGAACCTGCTCCTGTCGATCCAGTTCATCGCCATCATCATCGTGGGCGGCGTCGGCACGGTCTTCGGCGCGATCGTGGGCGCGCTGTTCATCGCCGGCGCGCCGCTGATGATCGAGCAGTACAGCTCGAGCATCCCGTTGGTGAGCTACCTCACCAAGCAGGCCGACATGACGGTGGCCACGCTCAACCAGCTGCTGTTCGGGCTGGTGATCATCCTTTTCCTCATCCTCGAACCGCGTGGCCTCGCAGGCCTATGGTTCAGGCTGAAGACATATTTCAAGGCTTGGCCGTTCTCGTACTGACCCCAGCAGAGGGAGACGTTATGAAACGCACCACCTCCGTAGTTGCGGTACTGCTCGCGCTCGCGCTGGTCGGCGCCGCGTGCGGCCGAGACAAGAAAGCCGCTGATGCGCCGGGCTTCGATGGCAAGACGATCAAGCTGGGCGTGCTCGAGGGCGTGAGCGGACCGATCGCCGACCCCATCGGCAAACCGCTTTCCGCCGGCGGCGACGCGTACTGGGCCCGGGTCAACGCCGCAGGTGGCGTCGCCGGCAAGTACAAGGTCGAACTCGTCAAGGAAGACACCGCCTACAACAACGAGCAGACCAAGGCGAAGTACACCAAGATCAAGAACGACGTCGTGATGTTCTCGCAGATCCTCGGCACGCCGCCCACCAAGACGGTGCTCGTCGATCTGAAGACCGACGGCATCGCCGCGTCGCCGGCATCGCTCGACGCCGCGTGGGTGCGCGAACCCAACCTCTTCCCGGTGGGTAGCACGTACCAGCTCCAGTTCATCAATGCCGCGAGCTGGCTCGTCAACGACGAAGGCTTCAAGACCAAGCCGATCTGCCAGATGGCGATCGAGTCCGAGTACGGCAATGCCGGCATCGAGGGCCTGACCACCGCGGCCAAGGAGCTCGGCTTTACGGTCGCCGCGACGGCGCGGTTCAAGGGCACGGCCGACGAGGAGTACACCGCGCAGGTCGCCGCGTTGCAGAAGGCCAAGTGCGCAGCGGTGTTCCTCACGGCGCTGCCGTCGAACACCGGTCGCATCATCGGCGCCGCGGCCCAGAAGGGGCTGACACCGCGCTGGATCGGTCAGTCGCCGACGTGGGTCAGCGCGCTGGCCGCCAGTCCGACCTTGGCGCCACTGCTCCAGAAGACTTTCTACTGGACGTCGGAAGGCACCACGTGGGGTGACACGTCGGTGAAGGGCATGAAGGAGCTGATCGCCGACGTCGCCAAGTACGCGCCGACGCAGAAGCCCGA
This sequence comes from Acidimicrobiales bacterium, assembly GCA_035649535.1. Classification (GTDB taxonomy): domain Bacteria; phylum Actinomycetota; class Acidimicrobiia; order Acidimicrobiales; family JACDEA01; genus JACDEA01. The sequence continues at coordinate 8,074 of DASRJI010000123.1, forward strand.
CGTCTACTTCGTGTTCGGGTACTCGCAGGCCAAGGGCGTGCACGCAGTGCTGGAGCAGGCGGCCAAGAACAACGACTTCAGCCGGGCCGGCATCCTCAAGGCCATAAGCGAAGTCAGCGTCGACTACGAAGGCTTGCTCGGCAAGTACACGTACGGCTCGGCGGCCAACCGCTCGCCGTCGCGTGAGACGGTGATCTTCAAGGTGAACCCGGCCGTCCCGGGCGCGCTCGAGAAGGTCAAGGCCGTCACCTCCGACGTCGCCAGCAAACTCAAGATCGGCTAAACGCCATGTGTCGGTGTCGAATCGTGGGAAACCACGATTCGACACCGACACTCGCGTTTCTAGGCCGAGGGTGACTCGACGAGCTGGGCGATGCGCTCGAGGGTCTTCTCCATCGCCGTCTTCGTGCGCTTCGGTGTCGGGCCGACCCGCAGCACGGCGCGCTGCTTGTCCTGGGACACGTCCCAGCTCTCGCGCACGAGCGTGCCGCCGTCGACCGGCTCCAGCTCGTAGCGCCAGATCCGCCCGCCGGCCAACCGGCCGCCCATGCCCTTCGGCTTGGACTGCCAGGCAATGCGGCGGTTGGGCTCGAACTCGATGACCTCGCTGACCATCGAGTACTTCATGCCCAACTTCATGTCCATGCCGAATGTCGAGCCGAGCGACAGCCGCTCGGGCGCGCCCTCCTTTACCTGCTTCACCGTGCCCGACCCGTCGATGAGCGGATGCTTGGCCGCATCCCCCACCAGATCGAAGATCGCCTCGGGCG
>DASRJI010000124.1:0-2483 GCA_035649535.1 Acidimicrobiales bacterium
GGCGGCCGACGCCGGCGGGGCATCGCCGCTTTCCTTCTGCCGCACCAGGGAATCCTGCCGGTCGCGCTGCAAGGTGGTGATTTCCGTTTTCAACCGCACGACGTCGGGATGCCGGCTCGTGAAACCTTTGCCCTCGAGCAGCTCGAGATCCTTCTTCAAGCCTTCGATGCGATCGGTGATCAGATCCGAGCCTGCTGCGGGCACGACCTCGCCCGTCCGTGCGTCGACCGTGGCGGTCGCCGGCTCCTGGACTTTTTCCCGATCCTCGAGGAGCTTCAACTGGCGCTCGCCGTTCAGCCGCAGCTGTGTGTTGAGGCGATCGAGGCCGTGCAGGTTCAAGTCGACTTGCGACGGCAGCTCGCCCGGGTGCTGGCTGGTGTAGGCGCGCATCGCGCCTTCGTCGCGCTCCATCTGCTTCTTCGTGGCCTCGAGCTGCGCCTTGAGGAACTCGGTGAGCCGCGTCGCGTCCTGCGACCGGATGCCCTCGTTGCGCGACACATAGAACAACGCCAGGGCGTTGGTCACTTCGGCGACGGCGTCGTCGCGGGCGCCGGTGTAACTGAGCTTGAACGACACCGTCGTCTTGCGACCGCTCAACTGCTCGGGGCCGTTGGGCTCGATCTCGATGTCGTGGCGCATCTGGTCGAGCACCGTGTCCATCGGTTCGCGCTTGCGCAACTCGGGATAGAGGTTGAAACGCTCGATCAGCTCGGTGAGCCGCGCCCGGCTCAAGACCTCCTGTTTGATCACGTGCATGCGGCTTTCGACTTCGCCGCTGACCGCGGAGCGCACGTAGGTCTCGGGCACCGGCCGCTCAACCAGGACCGTGGCGCTGGTGCGATACAGGTCCGGGAGATAGTGCGCGAAGGACGCCGCCGAGGCGACCACCGCGGCAAAGACGAGCAGCACCACGATCTTCCGCCGCCGGAAGATGTCGGTCGCGCGGGAGACGAGCGAGCGTTCGCTGGACGCAGACAGGATATCGCGGGCCATCTGATCAACCTCAGTTAGGGGACGACGACGATGTCGCCGGGACGAAGGAAGAAGTTCTGCTGCGAGCCGTTGTCGCCAATCTTCCGGTAGTTGAAGGGGATTTCCGTGGTCTTGCCGTTCACCTCGCGCAGCACGACGATGCGGTCGCGCGACGCGAAGTCGCTGAGTCCCTGCGCGAGCGCGATCGCTTCGAGCACGGTCATCGGGCTCTTCATCTCGTAGCGGCCAGGCATCTTCACGGCGCCGACGACCGCCACCTTGCGGCTGTGGACCTCGCGCACCATGACCGACACTTCCGGCGCCGGGATGTATTCGGCGAGCTTGGTGGTGATCCGATCGCGCAGTTCGGTCGGCGTCAGGCCGGCGGCCTGGATGTCGTTCACCAGCGGCAGCGACACCTTGCCGTCGGGCCGCACCGGCACGACGCGGCTCAACTCGACGTTCTTCCAGACCGAGATGTCGAGCAGATCCTCGGGCCCGATCTGGTAGGCCGCCGCCAGTTCAGTCGTGCGCGGATCGACCGTCGTCGGCACCGATTTCGATTCGTTCGTGAGCGTCTTCGGATCGCGGGGCGCCGGGGCGGTCGCGGTGCCGGTCGTGGCCGGCGTGCCGACCGCGGTGAGCGGCTGGAGACCGGTCGTCGCCGGAGTCGCCGGAGTCGCCGACGGCGGCGTGCTCGTGGTTGTCTTGGGCGCCGGCGACTGAGCCGGCGTGGCGGGTTGACTCTGCGCGGATACGGCAGCGGCAAACGCCACGCTTGCGCACACGAGCGTGAGGGCCGCGAGTCGATGCTTCATCACTTGACTCCCTTTTCGGGTACTCCCATCGGTTGAAGCGGATCGTCGGGTTTGAACGACTTGCTCAGGCGAGGCGCCGCGGTCAGCCGCAGCTGAATGACGTGCCGAACGATCCGCTGGTCGTTCAGCAGGCTGCTGCGCACGTCGCCGTTTTGAAAGTCGGTTCCGTAGCCCACTGCAATCGTCAACAGTCCCTTCGTGGTCCAGGCGCCGACGATTTCGGCGTGATACACGCGGACTCGACCCTGCGAGAGCGTCTGGCTGTCGAACACGCCGCCGTGCATGCCTACCTCGAGGTTGGGTCGAATCGGCACGATCAGCCTGGCCGTGCCGCTGTTCACCTCCACCGGCCCGAGCACGCCGAGAATGATCGACTCGCCACGCCAGTAATCGACGCCGTAGCCGATCACGTTGGGCGCCCGCCGGCCAAAGCCGGCGGCAATCTCGGGCTCCAGGCGGTCGAGCGCCGTCGAATAGCGCGGCCCGCCCTGGACCGAGATCCGCGTCGCCGGCGCGACTTCGAACGTCCAGGACGCCAGCGGCGCCGCTGAGACGAACGTGCCGCCCCTGACCACCTGATAGCCGTCGTGCAGCGTGATGACGTCGCCGCGAACGATCGCCGTCGGCAACCCGCTCGGCACGATGGCCTCGTCGGCGCTCACGAACCGGCGGCTCAGGACGCCGACGCCGAAG